>NZ_JBVVPC010000003.1:0-349573 GCF_055807355.1 Bradyrhizobium sp. Ken01 | reverse complement strand
AGCCGCCGGAGGCGGTGGCGCGCAAGCGCCAGCCTTGAGGCCGGCCGATCGCCGGGCTACTTCAACACAGTTGCTCCCCGGGGAGCGATGCACTATTGCCCCCGTCGCCTTGCGGATGGCTGATGTGCTGACCCGGTTGGGCAGAGCATCACCACAAGACTTGACGCACAGACCCCGGGCGTCAGGACCACACGATTTTGCCGTCCGCGCACCTCCCCGCCCCTGTCCTCGATGCCTGGCGTGCGCTCGCCATCGAGACCGAACGAGGAGGCTGTCAGCGCCGTGTCGTACCGCGTGTGCAGCTGCTCACGGGAAAACCCGCCCTGCAGCCTGCCCAGCGCGCCGACGCAGTCGCGGCCACCGCCTCCCGGCCCGCGTCTCGTGACGATCGCGAAACGCCCTTGTAGCAGGCCGGGATGCGCGCAAACTACGCCTTATCCGAACTTCTGTAAATACGAATATTATTTCAGTGCGGGGTTGACAAGGTGTTCCGCGCGATGGCGCACCAGGTCTCGTAACGCACCTGCCGGCCCGCGTCTCAAGCGACCGAACCGCCGCGCGGGTTGACGATCGTGTAGCCACGCAATGAACGCGCATGCATTCGCGTCGCGTGTCCGCCCGAGTTGGCGTCGTACGCCAGCCAGATATCCCCGCTTAGGTGTTGCTCGAGGACGAACACATGTCCGTGTCGGGCTGCGACCATTCCCGGTGCGGGTGATGTCCGCGGGAAGCGCAGCCAGTTCGACGCGAGATTCAATTCCGGCACGATACGGCCGAACACGCGCAGAGCAGCGCCGCAGCCGCAGAAGGAGGAAGGGCAACCTGCCGGACGACCACCGACGATGCGAGCGCCGGAGAGGCTCGCCGTCGCGGCGCCGCCTGCGTCGGTCACTGTCAGTTGCGTCGCGCGATAGGATTGGAGTGAGGACCCGGGCGTTAGGAAGGACCTGGACGTCCGCTCACGACGCATTTGCGAATACGAGAAGTCGCAGGGCATCGTCACGTTGCATTCGGGTGCTTGATGAATGCGATAAGGCCGTGCTTCGGAAGCGACGAAACTAAAGGCAACGAAGAAACACGCGGAAAGAACCGACTTGAACATTGCAGGGCTCCAACTGAGGGTCCCTGCCCCTGCAAAGAAATCAACAACAGTTTGGCTGAAATGGTCTCAAATGACGGCTGAAAGTGGCTGCATTTGCGGGCCGATTTTGGCAATCAATATAGCCACACGTAGTGGCGGAAATCTTTAACTCGCAGAAAACGAATGCGTGTCTGCGCAATCGAGACGCGACCGCTTTGCATTTGTTCGTCGCATCGTTGCGCGCCGCGGCACGATCGGCAGAGCGCGCAATTGCGCAGGCGCGCCCGGAAGCCATAGCCCGGCCGGTGATTGTCGCGCGAATCGTCAGCCCCGAGTCTTCGCCAAGCCCGGTCCTGCGGTTGTCGCAAAGTCCGACTTTGCCGCACCGAGCGCTGCGGCGAGTTCGTCGATGTGGTAGGGTTTCGGCAGGATCCGGATCCCGGCCGCTTCGGCGTCGTGAACCGCGGCTTCGGCGTATCCGCTCGTCAGCAAGACCGGGATGTCGCTTCGCCTTCTCTTGATCTCGGACGCGAGTTCGACACCGTTCATGCCGCCCGGCATCATGATATCGGAAAACACCAGGTCGACCGAGCGGCCGTCCGCCAGGGCACCGAGAGCCGCCGCAGCGCTCGCCGCGCGCGTGACCTGGTAACCGAGCTGCGCAAGCATCTCGCTGACCAGCGCGGCGACCTCGTCGTCGTCCTCGACGAGGAGAACCCGGCCATGATTGGCCTTCTTGGGCCGAGCCCTGTTCAGGTCGATGAGATGCCGTTCACCCGAAGGAATATTCCTGGATCTCGGCAAGTAGAGCTCGATGCTGGTGCCCTCGTCGACGATCGATTTTATGCGAACCATTCCGCGTGACTGCGTCGCAAATCCGTGGACCTGAGCAAGCCCCAGGCCCGAGCCTTTCCCGACATCCTTGGTCGTGAAGAACGGTTCGAAGACCCGCGCCAGGATCTCGGGGCTCATTCCAACACCTCTGTCGACCACGGACAGACGAACGTAATCGCCCGCGATCTCGTCCTCGGTCAGGCCGGCCAGGTTCTCCCCGCGGACAACGATGGTGCCACCGTTCGGCATCGCATCGCGGGCGTTGACCGCCAGGTTGAGAATGACCAGCTCGAGCTCTCCCGGATCGACCTCAACCGGCCAAAGGCCCTCGGGAAAATCAAACTCGACGTGAACGTCGCCTCTCAGGCTCCGATCGAGCAATTCGCGCATGCCGCCGATCTGCGCTGGGATGTCGACGGCCTCGGGCCGGAGCTTCTGCCGCCGTGAAAAAGCCAGAAGCTGCCTGGTCAGGCCGGCACCCCGCTGCGCCGCCTGAACCATTCCCTCCAACAGACGACGCCGCCGATCAGGATCAGTCTGCCGATCGAGCATGTCCAATCCACCGGAGATCACCATCAGCAGATTGTTGAAGTCGTGAGCTACTCCGCCGGTCAATTGTCCGATGGCTTCGATCTTCTGGGCCTGACGAAGGGTCTCCTCGACGCGGGCGCGCTCTTCCATTTCGGCCCGCAGATGCTTGTTGGCCTCCTCGAGGGCGCGGGTACGCTCGACGACGAGCTTCTCGAGTTCCTGGGCCGTCCGCTCGCGCGCCTGCAGCAAGGTCCGAATTTCATATTGCCGCCGGCGGGCCCGCATTGCGGATTGGATAGCGCTCGTCAGCGTGATCGGCTGAACCGGGCGCTCCAGCAGCGAAACGTTGCGGAGTGTCTCGACGATGCTGCGGCGCCAAGCAACCACCGCCGGCTGCTCCCGGTGGCTGGTGAGAATGACAAAGGGCAGGTCGGACCAGGGCGGCTGCCGCTCGATCCAATGTGCCAACGGCTGGGTATCCTTCCCGAACAGGCCCTCCTCGGCGAGAAGAACCGCGCCCACGCCCGCCGACATCTCGCTGACCAGCTCAGGGAGACTACGACAATTGATTGCTAGGAGATTCGAATTTCGGAAGAGCTCGACCGATGCCGGTCCATCGCGGCCGATCGGAGCAAACACCAGGACGCAATGATCGCGGTCGGCGCTCATTCCGACAGCCCTTCCGGCATTTCCGTGCCCGAGTAACGCGGATTCCCGGAAAAGATGCCGCTGAACCCGGTCAGCGGAGGACCTACCGTAATGCCGGCACTGCCAAGACGAAACTCGCGGATGGAATTTTCATGATTGCCGCTGCGCTTCTTCACGACCGAGAGCGCACGCCGCACCGTTCCGCCGACTTCGAAATAGCGCAGCATGAGCACGGCATCGCTCAAATAGCTGATATCGAGAGCCGTTTCCATCGGACCGACCAGCCCATGCTGAGCGAGGATCAGGACGGTCAGCACGCCTTTCTGTCCGAGATAGCTCAGGAGCTCGTGCATCTGGAGGATCAGAAATCGCTCATCCGGCATTGCGTTGAGGTAGCCGTTCAGACTGTCGATGATAACAATTCGGGCGTTATCGTTTTCGACGCTGTTGCGCACATTGGCGGCGAATTCGCCGGGGGACATCTCGGCGGGATCGATCTGTTTAAATCGGATGAGCCCCGATTGCAGATGGCTTTCAAGGGGCAGGCCCAGCGTTCGAGCCCGTGCCTCCACTGTGCCGCGACCTTCGTCGAAGGCAAAGAACACCGCATGCTCACCGCGATCTGCCGCCGCGATCGCATAGGTCAGCGCGAGAGAAGACTTGCCGACACCGGCGGCGCCCAAGAGCAGCGCACTGGTGCCGCGCTCGAGCCCTCCTCCCAGGAGTTGGTCGAGTTGCGCATTGCCGCTGGGCGTTAACTCACCGATGAACGAGGTGTGATGTTCGGCCGCCACCAGACGGGGGAATATATGCACCCCTCCCGCTTCGATCGTGAAATCGTGGAAGCCGCCGCGGAATCGAATGCCGCGCATCTTGATGACGCGAAGCCGCCGGCGCTCTGCTCCATAATCAATAGCGAGCTGTTCGAGCATCACGACGCCATGCGCGATCGAATGGAGTTGCAGATCGTCCTGGGAGGACGAGAGATCGTCGAGGAGAATGACCGTGCAATTGCGGTTGGTGAAAAAGTGCTTCAGCGCCAGAACCTGGCGCCGGTACCGCAGCGGGTTCTGCGCAAGGAGGCGGAGCTCGGACAGGCTGTCCAGCACGACGCGCGCGGGATTGATCCGTTCGACCTCCTTGAATATCAGGCCGGTGGTTTCGCTCAGCTCCATTTCGGCGGGATGGAAGACGGTGAGCTCGCGCTCCGGATCGAGCGTCGTCTCCGGCGGCACCAGTTCGAAGATGTCGACGCCTTGCAGCGACCAGCCGTGCCGCTGTGCCACCAGCGTCAGCTCACGCTTGGTTTCCGACAAGGAAATATAGAGCACGCGTTCACCGCAACGGGCGCCCTCGAGAAGGAATTGCAGCGCCATCGTGGTCTTGCCCGAGCCGGGCCGACCCTCGTAAAGGTACATGCGATTGGGATCGAGCCCGCCGTAGAGGATATCGTCGAGGCCGTCACTGCCGGTCGAAATCCTGGGCAACTCTTCGGGGTCGCTGGTTTGCGCCCGGCTTGATGAATTGATCATTGAACCCCCATGAAGCTCCATCGCCGACATGCGCTCCGGCCCCGAGATGGGACGCGCGGTCAGCGGCCCGGTCCCAGCCGGAAGGCGAAATCTGGCAAAGAACGCCTAAGCTGGGTTCCAAGTTCCGCCTGCGGACGCATGTCCGCCAGACCGCCTGCCGCGGAACCGTTCTCGACCCCAATTTTGCGTTCTACCGCCGGCCCGAAAAGCCGCGCCGCCTCACTGCATCATCGCGGCCGCGATCTTCTCCGCCGACATCAGGACCGGAAAATTGGTGTTGGCGCACGGCACCACCGGGAAGATCGAGGCATCGACGACGCGCAGGCCCTGCACGCCCTTGACGCGCCCCTCTGGATCGACCACCGCCATCGGATCGTCGGCCCGGCCCATGCGGCACGAGCAGGAGGCGTGCCACACGCCGATGGTCGCCTTGCGCACGAAGGCTTCCAGCGCCTCGTCATCGTTGATGACGTCGTCGAAGGTGAAGCCCTCGACAACGAAATTGTCGATCATGTAGTGGCGCAGCGCTGCCGGCCCGTCCATCAGGGCCGCGGCGATCTTGGTCAGAAACCGATTCTTGGTGTTGACCACGCCGATCTTGCGCACGCGGTCGGTATAGGAGGCCGGGAACGGCTTGTCCGTCACGGCCCTGACAACGTCGCTCATCTGCACGGCCGCCATCTTGCGGAAACCGCTCATCAGCCGATCGAGGTCGCGCCGGTCGGACAACAGGTTGAACTCGACGATCGGCTCGACGACCGGATCGCGCGAGGCAAGCTTGATCTGTCCGGTCTCGGAATAGGTCTTGTTGACGAATGTCAGCAGCGATCCGATCTGCTCACCGACCGCGTGCCAGGCCGATTTGCTGAGCAGGACGACGAACATGTCGCCTTTCGGTACGCCTTCGAGCCCGGACGAGTAACGCAGGCCGAGCTGCATGTGTCGCCGGGTGTGCTCATTCATCCGCGCGCCGCGGCGAACAAAGGACGACAGCGAGATCGAGGGATGATCCATCAGGCGCTGGCCGACGCCTTGCAGCCCCATCAGTACGGGAATGCCCATATCCTTGAGGTGACCGACCGGGCCGATGCCGGCGCGCAACAGATGCGCCGGCGAATGGATGGCGCCGCTGGAGAGAATGATCTCGCGGGCGCGGAATTCCTGCTCCCGCCCGTCGACCACCGCCTTCACGCCGACGCACCGCGTGCCTTCGAACAGCAATTCCCTGACTTGCGTGTTGGTGGAGATCGTGAGGTTGGCGCGCTTGCGCGTGTCGCGATCGAGATAGCCCATGGCAGCCGAGACGCGTTGCTCGGCCTGGTTCGAGTGCGTCACGGGGAAAAACCCGTCGACGAACTCGCCGTTCTGGTCGGGCAGGAACTGATGTCCGGCCTGCTGGAAGGCTTGCGCGAACGCCTCCGAATGCCGCGTCCAGTGCTCCCTGGGGATTCGGCGGACCGGGATGCGACCGTCCTTGCCGTGGTAGGGCCCATCGAAATCGAGGTCGCGCTCGACCTTCTTGAAGAAGGGCAGCACATCGTTCCAGCTCCACCCCGCAGCGCCGCGCGCTTCCCATTCGTCGTAGTCGGTCGGCGCGCCGCGGTTGGCCATCTGGCCGTTGATCGAAGAGCCGCCGCCAAGCACGCGAGCCTGCTCGTATTTGCGTAAGGGCGGACGCCCTTCGTTCGGATTGTTGTGGCTGACGATCTGCGTCGTGACCTTGAGTTCGGTCCAGTGGAAGCGCGGATCGAAATAGGCCGTCCCCGGATAGCTGTCCCTGATCTCGGCCGGCTCATCTCCGGGCGGTGTGTCCTGTCCCGCCTCGCAGAGCAGGACCTTGTTGGCGCTCCTGGCGGAGAGCCGGTGGGCCAGCACGGACCCCGCCGAGCCGCCGCCCACGATAATGAAGTCGTACACGATTGGCGCTTCCTCTTGTTCTTGCCCAAGAAGCGTAGCGCGTTATTGTTTTGAGGTCACGTCAAGGCTGCCGCGGCAAAGCGCGAGCACAGATGCCGGCGACGCCGAAGGCACCGCCTGCCGGCAGGCATCCGCCGTCCAGTCAGCGGGTGACGAGGTAGCGAACGCAGAAGGCTTTACGGCTTCCTCACGAAGCCCGTGCGCAACCGCTCGGCAAACCAGACTACAAAAATTGCAGCGAACGACAGACCGAAATATATGGCTGTCCAAAGCAGCGCGTTACCCGCATTTGTCATGACGTCTCTCCCTCGTTCCGAACGAGACGCTTGCAGACAATCGGATGCGTGGCGTTGCGCTAGATCAATTTTGCCAAACTGCGATTGGGCTGAGGTCGGCATCAGCGGCTCGCAGAGGCCGCTGAAGCTACGGCCTGATCGAAAACCTCTCCGGCGGCCCTGGCTTTCGCAATGGCTCCGCCAGCCGCGCGAACTCGCACAGCAGCGACCGCGTCTTCCTGGGATCGATGATCTCCTCCACCCAGAACTTTTCGGCGGAGCGGAACGGCGAGCGCAGCTTGTTGAGGCGACCCTCGATCTCCTTCAGCTTCTCCGCCTTGTCCTCGGCCGCGTCGATGTCCGCGCGATAGGCGGCTTCGATGCCGCCTTCGAGCGGGAGCGAGCCCCAATAGGCCGACGGCCAGGCGTAGCGGATCGAGAAGCGGTCGGCGGGCTGATGCACCACGCCGGCGACGCCGAAGGCGTTGCGCAGGATCACCGTGCACCAGGGCACCGTGGTCTGGTTGACCGCGGCCATGGCGCGAACGCCATGGCGGATGGTCCCCGCCTTCTCCGCATCGAGCCCGATCATGAAGCCGGGGCAGTCCATGAGATAGACGATCGGCAAATGGAAGGTCTCTGCGAAGTCGACCCAGCGCACCACCTTCTGGCAGGCGTCCGCCGTCCAGGAGCCGCCATAGTGAAAGCTGTCACTGGCAAGCACCATCACCGCCCTGCCCTCGAGCCGCGCGAGGCCGACAATGATCGGCTTGCCGAAATTCTTGCCGACCTCGAAAAACGAGCCCTTGTCCACGACCTGTTCGACGATCGGCCGTATCTTGTAGACCTGCTTGCGGTTGCGTGGCACCGCGCTCATCAGCGCCTCTTCCGTGCGCTCCGGATTGTCGGTGCAGGGCAAGGTCGGCGGCAGACCGTCAACCGACGACGGCAGATAGGACAGGAATCGCCGCGCGCAGGCAAAGGCCTCCTCCTCGGTGTCGACGGCATGATCGACCGCGCCGGCGCGGGTCTGGATGTCGGCGCCGCCGAGCTCTTCCTTCGAGAGGTCCTGCCCCAGCGCCTTCACCACCGGCGGGCCTGCGACGAACATCGCAGACTTCCGGGTCATGATGGAATAATGGCTGGCGGCAAGTCGCGCAGCACCGAGCCCTGCGACCGAGCCGAGGCCGAGCGCGACCACGGGCACGCGCGACAAATTCTCGGTGGTGAAGCGATACCAGCGTGTACCGCCGATGCCGCCCGGCAAGTTCGCCGCGCCCTTGGTCTCGATGGTCTTGACCGAGCCGCCGCCGCCGGAGCCTTCGATGATGCGGACGATGGGCAGGCGGAGATCATGAGCCATCTCCTCCGCCATCAGCGGCTTTGCGGAGATGGACGCGTCCGCCGAGCCGCCGCGCACGGTGAAATCGTCGCCGACCACGACGACGGTGCGGCCTTCGACGCGCGCGCGGCCGAACACGCAGTTCGCCGGCGTCAATTTCTGCAGCTCGCCGCTGGAATCGTACTCGCCGACGCCGGAGACGGCACCGATCTCGTGAAAGCTGCCCTTGTCGGTCAGTCTGTCGATACGCTCCCGAACAGTCAGTCGGCCCTGGTCATGCTGACGCTTGACCTTGTCAACGCCGCCCATCTCCCGCGCGAAGGCTTCGCGCCGGGCGAGCTCGTCGAGTTCCGACTTCCAGTTCATTCACTCCCTCCGAATTGATCGGCTTGTTATTGTTGTGCACGGCCATGGCGACCGGTTTGCGCGGGATGCGGGCGTTGAAGACGTCGCCTTCCGCGCCGTCCATCAGGCTGCCGAGCGAGCGGCCGAGCGCGACCATCAACGGGGCGACCTCGGCATGCAGACGCTCTTCGTCGTACATCGACGATAGAAGACCGATCGTGATCACCACAAAGGTCTGGTACTGCGGCGACCAGATCGGCACCGCGAGCCCGTTGATATGCGGGCTCCACAGGCCGCAGGCCACGACATAGCCGCGCTCATGCAGCGACTGCCGGTTGGCCTCGATGCGGGGCCGCAGGATTTTCGCGGCCTCGGGAGCTTCCCGCTCCATGTCCGCGATGAAGGCATCGCCGACCTCGGGCGCCAACGCCGCGGTGTAGGCTGCGCCCGCAGCGGTCGAGGCCATCGAGATGCGGCTGCCGGTGCCCTCATGCAGGCCGAGTGCCGAGGCCGAGCGCGCGAACTGGAGATAGACCAGATGGAAGCGATCGGGGACGACGAAGCCGACCGTGCCGGGCAATTGCTCGGCGACTTCCTGGAGCCGCTGGCGGATCATGCTGCGCAGCTGCGCGCCCTTCATCATCGAGGCGCTCATCGCTACCGCACTCGGCCCGATGCGATATTTCTGATCGCGCGGCAGATAGACCAGCTGCCCCATCCGCGTCAGCGTGTGCGTGAGCCGCGACACCGTCGAGCGCGGCAGGCCGCAGCGATTTGAAATCTCGAGATTGCCGAGCCTGCTATCGTGGCCCTCGAAGCATCGCAACACGTCGAACGCGCGCGACACCACCTGGATGACATCACCCTCGCCGGCTTCGCCAGCGAGCGCACCTTGCCTACTCAACCGCTCCGAACGTCGTCCCATGATCCCTACCGCTTGTTCCGCTGTGCGGAATTAAATTCCGCTTGCAGAAGAAACTACCTCAGGCATTTTGCGACCACAACAAAAAGGCGATGGCATGCCAGAAATTAAGATCGTCACGGAGATCGCCGGACGCGTCTGCGCAACTCCCGTGCAAGTTGGAGGAACCGTTGCGGACGGTGAGGAGATTGTGGTGGTCGAAGCGATGAAGATGGAGATACCCGTGCTTTCTCCTGTGAGCGGCGAGATCACATCGCTTCTGGTGAAGCTCGACGACGTCGTTGCCGAGGGACAGACGATCGCGATCGTCGCGAACTGACCGCATTATCCGTCGTTTTCCGCGACATTCTGTCAGCCTCATTGCTACGATCGCGGTACGTCGTTGCCATCGCCTGATCGCAATGACATGATCCGTTTCAAACAAAACCTGTTTCAAACAAAGAAAGAAAATCGTCGCGGCAAACGCGAGGATCATTGGAGGGAAACATGCTTCGTGGGCTGATCATGCTCGCGCCTGCCTTGGTGGCGGGCATTTCTTTTGCGTCTACACGCTATGCGTCCGCCGAAGACATCAAGCTGCCGGCGACATTGACGTTCACCGCCTATGACACCGGCACCGCCGGCTTCAACATCGCGGTCGGCGTCGGCAAGATGATGAAGGACAAATACTCGAGCGACGTGCGCGTGCTCCCCGCAGGCAACGACGTCGCGCGTCTGGCGCCGCTGCGCGCCAAGCGTGCGGTTTCCGCGGCGATGGGATCGGGCACCTATTTCGCACAGGAAGGCGTGTTCGAGTTCGGCTCCAGGGAATGGGGCCCGCAACCGCTGCAGATCATGCTCTCATCCGTCGACTGCAATTGCGGCACGCTCGGCGTGGCCGCGGATACAGGCGTGAAGGAACTGAAGGACCTCAAGGGAAAGCGTGTTGGATTCGTCGTCGGCTCGCCGGCGCTGAACCAGAACTCGCTCGCGGTGCTCGCCTTCGCCGGCCTGACGCAGAAGGACGTCAAGGTCGTCGAGTTCGCAAGCTACGGCGCGATGTGGAAGGGCCTGATCAACAACGACACCGACGCAGCCTTCGGCACCACCATCACCGGCCCCGCCAAGGAAGCCGAGACTTCGCCGCGCGGGCTGGTCTGGCCGCCGCTGCCCGCCAAGGACAAGGAAGGCTGGGCACGGATGCAGAAGGTCGGCTCGTTCTTCTTCCCGCAGACCGCGACCTGCGGCGCCGGTATCTCGCCGGACAAGCCGATCGAGCTCGGCAATTATCCCTATCCGATCTTCGTCGCCTACGCCTCGCAGCCGGCCGACCAGGTCTATGCGATCACCAAGGCGATGATCGTGAACTACGATTCCTACAAGGACTCCGCGCCCGGCGCCGGCGGTCTTGCGGCCGATCGCCAGACCAAGAACTGGGTGGTGCCGGTGCATCCCGGCGCGGTGAAGGCATTGAAGGAAGCCGGGCAATGGAGTGACGCGCAGGACGTGCACAATAACAAGCTGATCAAGCGCCAGGAGGTGCTTGGCGCAGCGTGGACCGACTACGGCAAGTCCAATCCGCCTGCGGATGACAAGGCGTTCCTCGACGGCTGGATGAAGGCGCGTGCCGCAGCGCTTGCGAAGGCCAACATGCCGAACGGGTTCGAGGATTAGTTCTCAGCGTCAATTGCCCACGCGCGGGGTCGATCATGTCGTCTGCTTCAGTCTCCACCGCCCCGCAGGACGAGGCCAAGCGGATCGTGTTCGACGATCCGCACGGCGCGGCCGGCAACATGCAGGAGGCGGAGGTCACGCGCGTGCGAAGCTTGCGCGGTGCCTGGCGCTGGATGCTCGTCGTCGCCACCGCAGCGACCATCCTGCTCTGCATCAACCAGCAATTCTCGCTGCGCTTCTTCGTCGGCTACACCCAGCTCAACACGGAGTACTTTTATCTCCTGATCGCGCTGATGCTGCCGTTCACGTTCCTGATCTTCCCGGGGACCTCGCGCGCGCCGCTCGACCGCATTCCCTGGTATGACCTTGTCTGCTTCGTCGTGACCTTTGCCGCGGCGCTCGTGTTGATGTCGAACGTCCGCAAGGCCGCGGAGGCCGGCTGGGAATTCGGCGGCGCGCCGAACAGCGTGACCGCCGCGGGTCTCGTGATGTGGGTGATGCTGATGGAGGCGCTGCGCCGGACCGGCGGCTGGAGCCTGTTACTGAGCGTACTTCCCTTCACCGTCTATCCGCTGTTCGCAGAATCCAGCTGGTTAGGTCCGTTCCGCGGCACGCAATCGACTCTGGAGCAGGCGACCGCCTATCACGTGCTGTCGGGCGAGAGCCTGCTCGGCATTCCCATCCAGGCGTTCGCCGACACCGTAATCGGCTTCCTGGTATTCGGCACCGCGCTGATGATGACGGGCGCCGGAAAGTTCTTCATCAATCTCGCCTTCGCGCTGTGCGGCACGTTCCGCGGCGGCGCGGCCAAGGTCTGTATCTTCGCCAGCGGCCTGCTCGGCATGATGTCGGGCTCGATCATCTCCAACGTGCTCACCGCCGGCACGATGACCATTCCGGTGATGAAGAAGAGCGGCTTTCGCGCGTCCTACGCCGGCGCGATCGAGGCTTGTGCCTCGACCGGCGCGGTGCTGGCTCCGCCGGTAATGGGCGCGACCGCCTTCGTGATCGCGCAATTCCTCAATGTCAGCTACGCCGATGTCGCGCTCGCAGCCATCATTCCGGCGGTGCTCTATTACATCGGCCTGTTCATGCAGGTCGATTCCTACGCCGCACGACACGGGCTGAAGGGCATTCCGCGCGCGGAGTTGCCGCGCGTCATGGATACGATCAAGGATGGCTGGTACTACGTCTTCGTGATCGCGCTGCTGATCGTGATGCTGCTCTACTTCAAGCGCGAGAGCCATGCGCCGTTCTACGCCACCGCCCTGCTTCTGGTCCTCAACCAGCTGTTCGCGAAGGACACGCGCTGGACTGTCGCGACCATCGGCAAATTCCTCGAGGTCAACGGGCGCACCTTCGTCGAGCTCGTCGGCATCCTCGCCGGCTGCGGCCTGCTGATCGGCGCCTTCTCGATGACCGGCGTGGTGTCGAGCCTCGCCAACGATTTGCTGCGCATCGCCGGCGACAATCCGTTCCTGCTGCTCGGCATGTGCGCACTGACCAGCCTGATCCTCGGGCTCGGCCTGACCACGACGGCCTGCTACATCTTTCTCGCCATCCTGGTCGCGCCGGCGCTGGAGAAGCTCGGGTTGAACAGGATGGCCGTGCACATGTTCATCTTCTACTGGGGCATGCTGTCCTCGATCACCCCGCCAGTCGCGATCGCCTCGTTCGCGGCCGCAGGCATCGCCGGCTCGCCGGCGATGAAGACGGGCTGGGAATCGATGTGGGTCGGCAGCATCATCTATTTCATTCCGTTCTTCTTCGTGCTCAATCCGGCGCTGGTGCTGCAGGGGCCGAGCCCCTATTTCGCCGGCCTCGGCTTGATGGCGCTCGCGGCGTTCGGCACGCTGTTCATCTGCGGCGGCATCCAGGGCTACCAGCCCTTCGTCGGCGATCTCCGCGGCGCCGGTGCCCTGGAATGGCCAATCCGCGTGCTGCTCGTGATCGGCGGGTTCGTGGTGGCTACCCCCGGCGGCGGCATCATGCCGCTGTCGCAGATTCAGGTGACGCTGCTCGGCCTCGCCATCCTCGTCCCTACGGTTTTGCTCGCCCTGCTGCTGGTCCGGCGGCAGACCGTGGTGCCGGACGGGTTGCGCGTGCCCTGATTGCGTTGCACAAAGAGAGGCGATGAAACCGCTTTCGCCTCTCGCCACCGCCTGGACCCGCTCGAAGCCGCCTTTGCTGCGGTTTCTGGACAATTGCCTCAACGAATTCTCGGCGGAGACCTCCGGCACAGTCGCCGATTACATTCCCGAGCTGAGCAAGGCCGATCCTGCCTGTTTTGGCGTCAGCCTCGCGACCCTGGACGGTCATGTCTACGAGGTCGGCGACTCCAGGGTGCCCTTCACCATCCAGTCGATGTCAAAGCCGTTCGTGTTCGCACTGGCGCTGGACCTGCTCGGCGCAAACAGGGTCGAGAGCGCGATCGGCGTCGAGCCTTCAGGCGATCCCTTCAACTCGATCCGGCTCAACTCGGAGAACCATCCCTTCAACCCGATGGTCAATGCCGGCGCGATCGCCTGCACCGGGCTGATCCACGACAGCAAGGGTCCAGATGCCTTCGAGCAAATTCGCCTCGCGCTCAGTCGTTTTGCCGGCCGCGACCTCGCCGTCGACGAGGCCGTCTACGCTTCCGAAAGCCAGACCGGCGACCGCAACCGCGCCATCGGCTATCTTCTCAAGACCAATGCGGTGATCTCGGACAATGTCGCCGCCGTACTCGACGTCTATTTCCGGCAATGCGCGGTGCTGGTCACCGCGCGCGACATCGCGGTGATGGCGGCAACGCTCGCGAACCGCGGCGTCAACCCGGTCACAGACGAGCAGGTGCTGACGCCTTACGCAATCTCGCGCACGCTGTCGGTGATGACGTCGTCGGGCATGTACGACTATGCCGGCGAATGGATCTACCGGATCGGCATCCCCGCCAAGAGCGGCGTCGGCGGCGGAATTCTCGCAGCCCTCCCCGCCCGCCTCGGGCTCGGCAGCTATTCGCCAAGGCTCGACAAGCACGGCAACAGCGTGCGCGGCATCAAGGTCTGCGAGGCGCTGTCCTCGCATTACGATCTGCATATGCTCAACCGCAGCGACGATGCGCGCAACGCCGTCATCGCCGATTACGACATCGGCAAAAGTCCGTCGCGGCGCGTGCGCCGCCCGCAGGAGCGCGATATTCTCGCGGCCCACGAACAGGAAGTGCGGATCATCGAGCTGGTCGGCACGCTGTCGCTGTCGGCTGTCGACTATGTCTCGCGCCGGCTTGCGGGCCGGCCGCGGCCGCAATTCGTGATCTTCGATCTCCACCGCGTCACCTCCACCACGCGCGCCGGAGCGCGGCTGGTGGCCGAAGCGTTCGAGGAGCTGGCGGCGCTGAATGTGACTGTCGTCCTGTCAGGCGTCAGGCGCGCCTCCAAGGAATGGGACAGCCTGCGGGAATGGACCGCCGAGCTCAAGAACGTCCGCGACTTCTATCTGCTCGACACCGCGATCGAATGGGCCGAAGACCAGATCATCTATCGGTACGGAGGTTCGATCGATTTCCACGAGACCACCGAGCTTGCCGAACAGCCGCTGCTGGACGGCATGAGCGAGGAAGAGCTGACCGACCTCGCCTCGATCTGCACGATCCGGACCTATCAATCCGGGACAAAGATCCTCACCACGGGCGATCCCGCCGATGCTCTGTTCTTCCTGCGCAGCGGCGCCGTGCATGTCACGCTGCCCGACGGCGTGCGGCTGGCGACGCTCACCGCCGGCATGGCCTTCGGCGAAATGGCCCTGATCGAGACCACTCGCTCCGCCGACGTGTTCGCGGACATGGCGGCGACCGCGTTCGAAGCGCCCCTGAAAGCGTTCGAACGCTTCCGCAAGCAACACCCGCACGCCAGCGAACGCATCATGCGCAATCTTGCGCAGCTTCTCGCCGACCGCCTGATCGTCGCCAACGCCAGGGTGGATATCCTGACGTCGACCTGAGCGGCCTAGCGGCCCGCCGCCTCGCTGATCCGCCGATTGATCTTGGCCGCACTCGCCTTGAGCAATTCGGATGGCTGCTGGCCGGTCGCGGCGCACAGGCAGGCCCAGTAATAGATGACATCGCCGAGCTCTTCGACGAGGCCTGCCTGGTCAAGCCAGTCATCGCGCAGCAGCTTCTTGATGTGCTCGGCGACCTCGCCGGATTCGCCGGCGAGACCGAGGCCCAGATAGGACAGCCGTTCGTTGGACGGATGCTCATCGACTTTTGCAACGGTGGCGGCCCAGGCCGCATATTCATCGATTGTCATGAGCATCCCTCACAGCAATTGCTCGATCAGCCTACCACTTCGGTGACCGGCTGAAGGTCGATCTCAAAGGTCTCCAGAAACTTTGACGTCATGATGTAGAATCCGACCGAGAGCTGCAGTTCAACCAGCGCGGCCGGCGTCAGCTTCGATGAGATCGCCTTGAACGTCGCATCAGTCGGCTTGTTCAATTTCACGATCTCGTCGGTGAAGGCGAGCGCGGCACGCTGCACCTCGTCGAAGCACTTGGCATCCTGCCAGTTCTCGATCGCTTCGTTCTGCTCGTCGGTGACGCCGACATTCTTGCCGATGCGCTTGTGCGCGACGATCTCGTACGGCGCCTCGCACAAAATGCCGGTGCGGGTGATCGCGAGTTCGCGCACGATCGGATCGAGCTCCCCCTTGTGGCGGATGGCGCCGCCGAGCCGGCAGTACTGCTCGAAATAGCTCGGCGAATGCGACATCATCCGGAAGATGTTGGCATTGCGGTTCTTGTCGAGGATCTCGCGGGTGCGGTCGGATGCCTTGGACGGGTCGCTGTAGTTGATACGGGCCATGATTTTCCTGAAGTTTTTCCCTAGGCCTTTGATGCTTTTTGTCGCTAGCGGCGAAAGTTCCACGAAACTGTATTCTTGCGCGTCCGCAGGAGCAACAACATCGAGTCAAAATGCCGCCGCATTGCTGAACGACCTTGGCACAGTCGATATTCGCCGCGTGGGGACTTGATCGCGGCGGATACTCGCAAGGGGTGTTCCGAGTAAAAACAATTGGCCATTGGGCGCTAACCGCGCATCGATGAGTCACGCCCAAGTCTAGGGAGAAAATGGCATGAAGGAAGCCACCAAGGGGGCGGCCTCGGAAGCGTTCGCGCATATGCTGGCGGTGATGGCGATGCTCGTCATCGCCAGCATCTTGTTCTACGGGCGTTAGTTAAGAGTCGCGTAGGAGTTTTCGTCATTCCGGGGTGGCCCTCGCACAAGCCAGGCCCAGAATTCCCGTTCCAGGCTCGGTCTCTCAGGACCGCCCCCGAATGACGAATCCCACTATGATCTCTTCGTGAAAAACGGCACAATCTTCCCAGCGAACAGTTTGAAGCTCGCACTGACCTCATCGCCGATGGCGAGATCATTCTCACCATGCGCCATCATGCGAAAACCCTCGGCGCAATCGACCAGCAGGATGTTGTAGGGCACGTGGGACCGCGTCTCAGGCGTCGCGGCGCGGCAGACCAGCGATGCCGCGTAGACCCTGCCCTTGCCGCTGGCGTGCTGCTCGCGCGGATCGGACGCGCCGCAGGCCGCGCAGAAGGCGCGGTGGAAATACTGCACATGTTTGCATGAGGTGCAGGTCTGAAAGGTGATGACCTGCTCACCTTGGGTCCAATCCGCGATTCGCTCGCTCATCGCACCCGCTCCAGGAACATGGTCACGTGAGACGACAGCACGCCGCCGTCGCCGTGCAGCAGCGCGATCGAGGCGTCACGCACCTGACGATTCGCCGCCCGCCCCGTCATCTGCAGATGCGTTTCGACCAGATGCGCCATGGCGCCACCGACGCCGCAATGACCGTAGCTGAGCAGGCCGCCATGGGTGTTCAGCGGCATTGCGCCGTCGCGGCTGAAATGGCCTGCGCGCACGCGCGCGGCTGCCTCGCCCCGGCCAGCGAGGCCGAGGTCTTCCAGCAGCATCGCGAGCGTGATCGTAAAGCTGTCGTAGATCGCGGCGTAGCGCACGTCGGAAATCGCGAGGCCGGTGGCCTCCCTGGCGCGGGCGACGGAGATCTCGGCGCCGAGTTCGCTCAGGGCGGGCGCTGCAGTAACGTGCTGATGGGTATGAGCCTGGGCACAGCCGCGAATGCGCACGCCGGCCTCTCCGGTCCGCTCGCGGCTGATGACGAAGGCGGCGCCGCCGTCGGACACCGGGCAGCAATCGAGCAGCTTCAGCGGCATCGCCACCGGCTTCGAGGCCATGACGTCGGAAACAGTGATGGGATCTTGGAATTGCGCACCGGGATGAGTGCAGGCGTGGGTGCGCATCAGCACCGCGAATTCGGCGAGGTCTTCTTCTGTCACGCCGTATTCGTGCATGTATCTGTTAGCGACGAGGCCGTAATAGGCGGGAATGGTCGGTCCGAGCGGCACCTCGTAGTCGGGATGGCCGACCTGCGCCAGCGCCTGGATCGAGGCATCGCGGCTCTGCCCGGTGAGGCGGTTTTCGCCGGCCACGACAAGCACATTGCTGGCGACGCGCGCTTCGACCAGATGATGGGCGAGCATGGTCATCGCGAGGCCGGTCGCGCCGCCGACCTGGACGGCGTGGGCGTAACTGGGGCGGATGCCGAAATGCTCGGCAAAGACGGTCGCCAGCATGATGTGCGGCGAGACGGTCGAGTAGCCGCAGAGGATGCCGTCGATCTCGGCGCGCTTGAGCCCGGCATCATCGAGTGCGGCCTGCGCGGCCTTGCTCATCAGGTCGAGCGAGGACGAGCCTTCGTGCTTGCCGAAAGGCGTGAGGCCGACGCCGGTGATGAAGCTCATGGGCGCACCAGTGCATCGTCATTCCGGGGCGGCGAACGGGTGACGCCATCGCGGACCATGGCGTCGATCTCGTCGGCGGAATAGCCGATCTCACGCAGGATTTCCGCGCCGTGCTCGTTGAGCTGCGGCGCAAGCCGTACCGGTTCGGCCTCGGTCTCCGACCAGGTCGCCGTCACCCTCATGCTCCGGATCGGCCCTTCAGTTGGATGGTTCACCACTGGGAAAAAGCCGGTCGTCTCCAGATGCTCATCGTGCAGCATCGACGCAAGGTCGTGCATCGGCATCACAGGCACGTCCGCCCTGGTCAGCAGGTCGATCCATTCTGCCGTGGAACGCGTCTCGAAGATGCGCGCGAGCTCGGCATAGACGACGTCGATATTGGCGGCGCGACCGGCGAAGCTCGCGAACTTGGGATCGGCGCGCAGATCGTCGCGTCCCGTCGCCTTGAAGAAGTTCTCCCACTGCTTGTCGTTGTAGACGATGACGCTGAGATAGCCGTCTGATGTCTTATAGGGCCGGCGGTCGCGCGAGAGGTGGCGGGCGTACCCGCCCTTGTCGAGCGGGGGCTCATAGGTCAATCCGCCCATGTGGTCGCCCATGACGAAGCCGGCCATGGTCTCGAACATCGGGATGTCGACGCGCTGGCCGCGTCCGGTGCGGTCGCGATGCACGAGGCTGGCGCAGATCGCGCCCACGGCAGTCAAGCCTACGATGCGGTCGACCAGCGCGTTCGGCACATAGCGCGGCACACCGTCACCAGTCTGCGCCATCAAGGTCGGCAGCGCGGTGGCGCCCTGGATCAGATCGTCATAGGCCGGTTTTGCAGCATACGGCCCGTCCTGGCCGAAGCCGAACACGCCGGCATAGACCAGCCGCGGGTTGATCTTGGAAACAACGTCATAGCCGAGTTGAAGCCGCGCCATCGCCTGCGGGCGGACGTTGTAGACGAGAACGTCGGCGTCTTTCAGCAAGCGCAGCACGGTCTCGCGGCCGGCGGGCTTTTTCAGGTCGAGGCAGATCGAGCGCTTGCTGCGGTTGGTGTTGAGGAACACCGGGCCCATGCCGGCGTGCCGCATCGGACCGATCAGGCGGGTGACGTCACCGTCCAGAGACTCCACCTTGATGACATCTGCGCCGTAGTCGCCGAGCATCTGGGTCGCATAGGGACCCATCAGCACGGTGGTCATGTCGACGACCTTGATGCCCTTCAGCGGCCCCATCGTTCACTCCCGATTGCGCGGGCTCAAGGCGCGGCCCTGCGATTTCGGTTCAGCTAACGGCAGCGGCGGCGCGTGCGCAAGGGCGGCTGGCGTATGGCCGCATGCGCCGGCGGCGAAAGGCCGCTATTTCTTCTGACGGGATTCGCGAACCTTGAGGAGACGGTCGAGCTCCTCGTTCTGCTGGTTGATGCGGTCCGCGATCCGCGACTCGCTCTGCTCACCCGAGGCGGCCGCGGCCTGCTCGATGAGCTGGCGGATATTGTCCTCGAGAATCGCGATGCGGTCGTTGAGTGTGTCCATCGACAGCGAGTCTTCGTAGTCATTGCTCATGATGTATTCCCTGCAAATCGATCAAGAGCTTTAAGGGCCCCGGGCGGGCCCACCATGATCTAGCGCAAGAAGAAGGTGGGCATGGGCGCTTCTCGCCTTTGCCCACCGTGGAGCCTTACTTCAGCGGCTCCAGTACGGAGACGTAGTTGGCGACCGCGGCGCCGCCCATGTTGAAGATGCCGCCGAGTTTTGCGTTTTTGAGCTGCATCCCCTCGGGCGCTTGGCCGGCGAGCTGCATCGCGGTCATCACGTGCATGGAGACGCCGGTGGCGCCGATCGGATGGCCCTTGGCCTTCAGGCCACCGGACGGATTGACCGGCAGCTTGCCGTCCTTGAGCGTCCAGCCTTCCTTGATGGCGCGGGCACCCTGCCCCCTGGGCGTCAGGCCCATCGCTTCGTACTCGATCAGCTCGGCGACGGTGAAGCAGTCATGGGTCTCGACGAAGGAGAGATCGGACAGTGTAATGCCCGCCTTCTCCAGCGCGCGCTGCCAGGCGACCGTGCAGCCCTCGAACTGGAGGATGTCGCGCTTGGACATCGGCAGGAAATCCTGGGCGTGCGCGGTGGCGCGGAAGCCGATCGACTTGCTCATGCCCTTGGCGGTTTCCGCGTCGGCCAGCACCAGGGCAGCGGCACCGTCCGAGACCAGCGAGCAGTCGGTGCGCTTCAGGGGGCCGGCAACGTAGGGGTTCTTCTCGCTCTCGGCGCGGCAGAAGTCGAAGCCGAAGTCCTTGCGCATCTGGGCGAAGGGATTGGCCACACCGTTCTTGTGGTTCTTGGCCGCGATCAGCGCCAGTGCGTCGGACTGGTCGCCGTATTTCTGGAAATAGGAGCTGGCGATCTTGCCGAACACGCCGGCGAAGCCGCCGACGGTGTCGCCGTCCTCAGGCAGATAGGACGCCTTGAGCAGGTTCTTGCCGATCTCCGGCCCCGGCGTGCGCGTCATCTGTTCGACGCCGACGACGAGGACAATCCTGGCCGCGCCGGCCGCGATCGCGCGCACGCCCTGATGGACGGCGGCGGAGCCGGTGGCGCAGGCGTTCTCGACCCGGGTCGCCGGCTTGAAGCGCAGCTTCGGGTCGGCCTGGAGCACCAGCGACGCCGTAAAATCCTGGGGCGAGAAGCCGGCGTTGAAATGGCCGAGCACGATCTCGTCGACATCGCCGGCCGAAATGCCGGCATCCGCCAGCGCCTCATTGGCGACCTTCACCACAAGGCTTTCCACGGTCTCGGTGTCGAACTTGCCGAACGGCGTATGCGCCCATCCGACGATGCTGGCGGTCATGGTCATTCTCCCTGGCGCTCTCTTGCTGAGCTAAGTCTTAGCTCAGCGATGGCAAGACTTCACGCGGGTTTAAGGGCCTGGAGGGTGCGCTGGCAGATGGCAGTTATGCCGGCCCAGTTCCCGGCCCTGATCTCCGCCGTCGGGCACAGCCAGGAACCGCCGACCGCGATCACATTGGGCTCCGCGAGCCAGGTTGCCGCATTGGTCTCGCCGACCCCACCGGTCGGGCAGAACCGCACGTTCGGGAACGGACCACCCAGCGAGCGCAGCCCCTTGATGCCGCCGGCCTGCTCGGCCGGGAAGAATTTTGCGACGTCGAAGCCGTAGGACAGCGCCATCATCAGTTCGGAGGCCGTGGCGATACCCGGCGCAAACGGCAAGGAGCTATGGGTCGCGGCCGCCAACAGGTCCGGTGTCAAGCCCGGGCTGATGCCGAACGCAACGCCGAGCTTCTCGACACGCGTAAAGTCGGCCGGATTGAGAATCGTGCCGATGCCAACCACCGCCTCGGGCACCTCGGCCATCATCGCCCTCGCCGCCTCGATCGCAACAGGGGTCCGCATGGTCACCTCCAGCGTGCGGACGCCGCCGGCCACCAGCGCACGCGCCAGCGGCACCGCATCCTGGATACGCTCGATGGTGAGGACGGGGATGACGGTCGCGGCCTTGAACAGCGCGACGAGGTGGTTCTGCTGGGCAGTGGTGGTCATCTTGGCTTTCGTTTCACTTGGTCGCTTGACGCGTCGTCGCCGGCCGGTGCCGTTTCTTCGGCGGCATGGCATACCCCGGAATGATGGCACCGGAATAGCAGATCACGAGGCTGGCGAGCCGGTGCCCGGCCTGGGCGGCCTCGACCGGGTCGGACCCAGCGAGCCGCGCCGCGATATAGGCCGCGGCAAAACTGTCGCCGGCCGCGGTGGTGTCGACCACGGGTTTGGTCATGGGCTCGGCGCGGACCTCGTAAGGCCCCCCGGGAAAACGCAGCAGGCTGACCGGCTCGGCGAGCCGGAACACCAGCTCGGGGCTCGGGATGTGCGCCATCAGCTGCTCGTGGCTCTCGCCGGGATAAAGGGCGAGCAGATCCTCGGTCGAAGTCAGCACGATGTCGGCAGCCGCGAAGGCCGCTGAAAACACCTCGCGCGCGACATCGCGATCCGGCCATCCCCGCGCGCGGAAATTGGTGTCGAACACGAAGCGGGTGCCGAGCAGGCGCGCGCGCTTGATCGCCGCGAACAGCCGCTCGCGCCCGGCCGCGTCGTAGATCGAGAGCGTGATCGCAGAGAGATAGACGATGTCGTAGCTCATCAAGGAGTTGAGGAGATCGTCCGTCTCCGGCAGATTCATCAGCTGTCGCGCCGCCGCACTGTCGCGCCAGTGGAAGAACTGGCGCTCCCCCTTCGCATCCAGCTGGATCATGTAGAGGCCGGGCAGCTTGCCGGGCAGGCGCGCGACGCGCCTCGTGCCGACGCCCTCCGCAGTCCAGGCCGCGATCATCTCATCGCTCAGGGCATCGTCGCCAAGCGCGGTAAAATAATCGACTTTGACCTCGAGCCGCGCGAGGTACACGGCCGTGTTGAGAGTGTCGCCGCCGAATCCACGCGAGTAGAGGCCACCACCCTGCCCGCTGGAATGTCCGGCGGATTGTCCACCCTGGGCCTGCCGGAGCTCGACCATGCATTCGCCGATGCAAGCAACGCTCGCCATCACTTTACCCGCTCAGTCAGGGATCAGGCGACGAAATTGCCGCCGAGCTCGTCTTCGATGTGAATGCGGATGATGTCGTCGAAAGTCTTCTCGGCGGTGGTGAAGCCGAGCTCGAGCGACCGCTTTGCATTGAAGTTGCGCGGCCAGCCGCCGACGATGCCGACGATGAAGGGATCCGGCTCCCGCTTGATGCGGGCGGCGACCTTGTCGCCGGCGACGCGCTTCAGCGCAGCGATCTGCTCGCCAACCGTCGCCGACAGGCCCGGCATGGTCAAATTACGGCGCGGCCCCACTGCGGCCAGGTCCATGGTGCCTGCATGCAGCAGGAAGCCGACGGCGGAGCGCGGCGTGGCATGCCAATGGCGGACGTCCTCGGACACGGGAAGGACCGCTTCCTTGCCGGCCAGCGGCTCGCGCAGGATGTTGGAAAAGAAGCCCGATGCCGCCTTGTTGGGCAGGCCGGGCCTGATGCAGATGGTCGGCAGGCGGATGCCGATACCGTCGAGGAAACCGCGGCGGGAATAGTCGGCCAGCAGCAATTCGCCGATCGCCTTCTGCGTACCGTAGCTCAGAAGCGGCGTGTGGAAGAACTCGTCGCCGATCGCATCGGGGAACGGCGCGCCGAACACCGCGATCGAGGACGTGAAGACCACGCGCGGCTTGTAGCCGCCGCCGGCGAGCCTGACGGCATCGAGCAGCATCCGCGTGCCGTCGAGATTGATGCGGTAGCCCTTGTCGAAATCGAGCTCGGCTTCGCCCGAGACGATCGCGGCGAGATGAAAGATCACGTCCGGACGGCCGGCGATCAGCTTTTCGGCCGCACCCGGCACGGCGAAATCGCTCGACATGGTCTCGACGGCAAAACCGGCTTTTTCCGGCGCCTTCGGCTCGACCACGTCATGCATAGTCAGCTTGGTGATGTCGCTCTTGCCGAGCCGGCCGTCGCGCAACAACCGTTCGCATAGTTTGCGGCCGACCATGCCGGCGGCGCCCAGAACCAGAATGTGCAAGAGCCTACTCCTTTTTATTGGCCGGAACGCGCCGATTTTGCCGATTCGTCCTGGCGCGTTCTCAAGGCAGGCCCCGCGATCATTCCTTCACGGCGCCGGTCATCGCCGACACATAGTACTCCACGAAGAAGGAATAAAGGATAACTACGGGAACCGAGCCGGTCAGAGCCGCCGCCATCAACGCGCCCCAATGATAAACGTCGCCATTGACGAGCTCGGTGATCGCGCCGACGGGGATCGTCTTGTTCTCGGACGAGGAGATGAAGGTCAGCGCGTAGATGAACTCGTTCCAGGACAACGTGAAGGCGAAGATGCCCGCCGAGATCACGCCCGGCAGCGACAGCGGCAGCGTGATCTTCATCAGAATCTGCAGCCGCGTCGCCCCGTCGATCAGCGCACATTCCTCCAGCTCATAGGGGATGGTGCGGAAATAACCCATCAGGAGCCAAGTGCAGAACGGGATCAGGAAGGTCGGATAGGTCAGGATCAGCGCCAGATTGCCGTCGAACAGGCCGAGCTGAAACACGATCGCCGCCAGCGGAATGAACAGGATCGAGGGCGGCACGAGATAGCCGAGGAAGATCGCAAGACCGACATAGCGCGAGCCCTTGTAGCGCAGGCGCTCGATCGCGTAGGCGGCGCAGACGCTGGCGAACAACGAGATGAAGGTCGAGGACACCGAGACGATCACGGTGTTCCACATCCAGAGCGGATAGTCGGTGTCGAAGAACAGCTTCTTGATGTGCTCCAGCGTCGGATGCACGATCCAGAACGGATTGTACTTTTCGTAGTCGTACATCTCCGCGTCCGGCTTGAACGTCGCGATCGCCATCCAGTAGAACGGGAACAGCAGGAAGAAGATGATCAGGCCGAGCGGAAAGTAGACGCGGAGAAACCTCCGCGGGAAGCTTTCGAGGTAGTCCATTCCGACGCTTTGGTCGTCCGCCGTGGTCATGGTCAGTCCCTCCCGCCCTGCTGCCAGCGGGAACGCTGAAGCCCGAAAAAGCTGAGCAGGATCGCCGCGACCAGGAACGGAATCATCGCGTTCGAGATCGCCGCGCCCTCGCCGAGATTGCCGCCGGTGATGGCGCGCTGGAACGACAGCGTCGCCATCAGATGGGTGGCGTTGATCGGCCCGCCCCGCGTGATGGTGTAGATGAGCTGGAAGTCAGTGAAGGTCATCAGCACCGAGAACGTCATCACCACCGCGATGATCGGCGACAGCATCGGCAGCGTGATGTGACGGAATCGCTGCAGATTGGTGGCGCCGTCGAGATTGGCGGCCTCATAGAGCGAGGGCGAGATGGTCTGAAGTCCCGCCAGCAGCGTGATCGCCACGAAGGGCACGCCGCGCCAGATGTTGGCGGCGACGACCGACCAGCGCGCATTCCAGGGATCGCCGAGGAAGTCGATATAGCGTGTGATCAGACCGGCCTTGATCAACACCCAGGAGATGATCGAGAACTGGCTGTCATAGATCCACCAGAACGCGATCGCAGAGAGCACCGTGGGCACGACGAAGGGCAACAGGACGATGGCGCGGACCATCGACTTGAACGGCAGCCGCTCGTTGAGCAGCAGCGCCAGGTAGAGTCCGATGGCGAATTTCACCGCGCTGGCGGCGACCGTGTAGAAGATGGTGTTGAACACCGACAGCCAGAACACCGAGTCCTTCGAGAGCGAGACGAAATTCTGGAAGCCGATGTAGCGCCCGGCGCCACCGATCTTGGTGTCGGTCATGCCGAGCCAGAAGCCCAGCGCCAGCGGGTAAGCCAGAAACAGGATAAGGATCGCGATTGCCGGCACCATGAACATCGCGCCGAGAAAATGCCGGCTTTCGAATGCTCTGGTCCACAAGCTGGGGCGCTTGACCTGCGCGACTGCGGACTCGGCCATAACTGCCATGTCGGATTCCCCTCGACGAAAAGTCGCGGCGTCCGGCGAACCGGACGCCGCGCAGAATGGAGCTGATCAGACCTGGTAGTAGCGCTTGGCGCGCTCGGCTGCGCGTGCGGCTGCCGCCTTCGGCGTCACGGAGCCCGACGCGGCTTCCGCGAACATGTCGACGACGACGAAATCGCCCATCACGGCGGCCGAGGCATAGCCGAGATCGCCGGCATAGCCGTTATCGCGGCAACGCTTTAGGCAGTCGCGATACGGCGTGATCTTCGGATCCGACGTCCACACCGGGTTGTCGTTGTAAGCCGGAAGCGGCGGCGACACGTAGCCGTTGGACGAGACCTCCCAGGCATCGTAGTTCGCCTTGTCCATCATGAACTTGATGTATTCCTTGACCGCCTTGGGATACTTCGAGTGCTTGTAGCCGTAATAGACGAGCACGTTCTGCTGCTCGGTCGACACGCCCACGGGACCGATCGGCATCGGCGCGTGGTTCATGTCCTTGGCGATCTCCTGCTGCTTCGGATCGGTCGAGTTCTTGCCGACGGTCCAGATCGAGATGCCGTTCAGCGTCAGGCTGAGCTCGCCGTTGAGGAACGCCTTGTTGTTATTCGAGTCGTTCCACGACAGCACGCCGGGGATGAAGGTCTCGTAGAGCTGCTTGACGTATTCGAGCGCGGCGATCGTCTCCGGGGAGTCGATCACGACCTCGTTCTTGTCGTTGACGACCTTGCCGCCGAAGGCCCACAGCGCCCACTGGCACCAGCCGTTGGCGTCACCCGTGGCGTGGCCGAGCGCGAAGCCGGCCGGCGTGTTGTTCTTCTTCAGCGCCTGGCAGAGCTTGAGGAAGCCGGCGGTGTCCTTGGGAAATTCATCGAAGCCGGCGGCCTTCACGTGGCTGACGCGGTAGTTCAGGCAGCCGCCGGTCGCGCCCTGCGGAATGGCGATCCAGCTGTTGCCCTTCTTGCCATAGCGTTCGGCAACCGGATACCAGCCGCCATATTGCGCGCCGAGATAGTTGGCGACGTCAGTCATGTCGATGAGCTTTTCCGGGAACTTGTGGGGATCATCGAGCGTGCCGATGATCAGGTCGGGACCGGCGCCGACATTGGCGGCGACCGCGGCTTTCGGGCGGATGTCCTCCCAGCTCTCGGCCTCGAGCTTGACCTTGACGCCGGTCTTCTCCGAGAACGCCTTGGTCTGCTCGGCGAATTTGTCGAACTCCGCCTGAATGAACTGCTTCCAGCGCAGCACGCGGATGGAGGCGTTCGGCTCGGGCGTGTTGGTCCACTCCGCCGCGCGCACCGGGACGATACCCGGGCCGGCCAGCAGCGCCGCGCCGCCCAGACCGACTTTAAGCACACTTCGCCTGTCGAAATCGCTCATCGTTCTCTCCCTAATTTTATATTTGTATTGGGTCGTCTTGTATTGGGTAGTTCTGCTTGGGCCGTTCTTCGGCCTCGCTACACGCGTTTGCCCGTCGCCTCGTCGAACAGATGAATCACGGAGGGATCGGGCTTCAGCTTGACCTTGTCACCCGGGTTGAACTGGTGACGTTCGCGGAAAACCGCGACGACCTGCTCACCGCCGAGCTTCGCAAACACCTGCGTTTCCGAGCCGGTCGGCTCGACCACGACGATCTCGGCATCGGCACCGTCGTCAGCGATGGTGAAATGCTCGGGACGCACGCCGTAAACGACAGGACGCCCGTCGGACGCCGCCGGCGCGTTCTTGAGCGGCAGCTTGACGCCGTTCGGCCCCTCGAAGGTCGCAACGCCGTTGACGCGCACATGACCCTTCAGGAAGTTCATGGACGGCGAGCCGATAAAGCCGGCGACGAACTGGTTCTCGGGCTTGTCGTAGAGCTCGAGCGGCGTACCCATCTGCTCGACGATGCCGTCATGCATGACGACGATCTTGTCGGCCATGGTCATGGCCTCGATCTGATCGTGGGTGACGTAGACCGTCGTGGTCTTCAGCCGCTGGTGCAGCTCCTTGATCTCGGTGCGCATCGCGACGCGCAGCTTGGCGTCGAGATTCGACAAGGGCTCGTCGAACAGGAACACCTGCGGATCGCGCACGATGGCCCGGCCCATGGCGACGCGCTGGCGCTGGCCGCCGGAAAGCTGGCGCGGATAGCGTTCGAGCAGCGGTGAGAGGGCCAGGATCTCGGCGGCGCGCTTGACGCGCTTGTTGATCTCTTCGGTGCTCTCGCCCCGCAGCTTCATCGAGAAACCCATGTTCTCGCCGACGGTCATGTGCGGATAGAGCGCGTAGTTCTGGAACACCATCGCAATGTCCCGCTCCTTGGGCTGGACATTGTTGACGACGCGGTCGCCGATCGAGATCGTGCCGGAGGTGATGTTCTCGAGACCGGCGAGCATGCGCAGAAGCGTCGACTTGCCGCAGCCGGAGGGGCCAACCAGGACGACGAACTGGCCGTCCTCGATCGGAATCGAAACGCCGTGCAGGACTTCAAAATTGCCGAACGATTTCCGCACGTCGCGAATTTGCACAGACGACATCTAGCTCCCTCCTCGAAAGTCCACGACGCCTCTTGCGCCGCGACCGTCTTGTTTTTTCAGACTTCACCGAACGAAGCCCAACCTTAGCGGGCGACATTGTCGGCAGTTTGTGCGGTTTTGGCAATTTGTCTTTGGTTAGTCCGTGCTGGTAGCGCTGTCAACGTTCCTTTGTTTGCGACAATGAGTGTGTTAAGAGCAGCGAATGGGTCGAAACCGCACCAAGTCAGGCAAAATCCGGCTGGCGGAAGTCGCCGAGCTTGCCGGCGTCAGCCCGATCACGGCGTCGCGCTTCTTCCGCAATCCCGAGGCGCTGTCGATCGCCAAGCGGACCCGGGTCGAGAGCGCGGCCAGGGAGCTCGGCTATGTGCCGAACCTGGCGGCACGCGCGTTGGCCTCGCAGCGTACAGAGGTGATCGGTGTCTTGATCCCGTCACTGACCAATAACGTGTTCTCCGACGTGCTGCGCGGCATCTACGACGCCTCCGAAAACAGCCGTTACTCGATCCAGCTGTCCAACACACGCTACAGTATTCTCCAGGAGGAGAAGCTGCTCCGCCTGTTTCTTGCGCAGAAGCCGGCCGGGCTGATCGTCACCGGCATCGACCAGACCACGGAATCGCGCGCGATGCTCGATGCCGCCGACTGCCCGATCGTGCAAATCATGGAGATCGGACCTAATCCGATCGACATGATGATCGGCTTTTCGCACTATGACGCAGCCCGTGCGGCGATTGCGCATCTGTTCGTGCAAGGTCACCGCAAGATCGGCTTCGTCGGCGCGCGGATGGATCCGCGAGTGCAGCGGCGGCTCGACGGTTACGTCTCGGCCATGAAGGACGCAGGACTGTTCGAGCAACGCCTCGTCGTCACGACGGCGACTCCGACCTCGGTAACGCTCGGAGGCGCCCTGTTCACCGATCTCCTGGCGCGTGAGCCCGGCATGGACGCGGTGTTCTGCGCCAATGACGACCTCGCGCTGGGTGTGCTGTTCGAATGCAAGCGCCGCGAGATCGCCATCCCTGAACAGATCGCGATCGTCGGCTTCAACGATCTCGAATTCATGGCCTCCGCCGTCCCGACTTTGACGAGCGTGCGCACCAACCGCTACGAGATGGGCAACACGGCCGCCAGCATGCTGATCGACGCGATCGACGGACGGCGCCCGGAGCACCCGGTGCTCGATCTCGGCTTCAAGGTGATCGAGCGGCAAAGCTCGTTGGCCCGGCGGTCGGACAACCGGCCAGCCGCTTCAGGCACAGGCGCTGCGAACAAAATGGTAGCGTTACCAAGTGGCCATGACTAGTATCGGATTTGTGAGGAAACGACCCGCCAGCGGGCAGGCAAATCGTCGCTCGCGCCGTTGGGCATCGCACAAGCCGATACCCTAAAACGGACGCCAGTGCGTTTGCATTGCAGGAGAAACCAATGACAAAAAAACCAACCAATGGGCATGCCCCCGCCGGCAACGGCGCTCGCCGCCACCTCCGCTCGCAGGAATGGTTCAACAATCCGCATAATCCGGGCATGACCGCGCTCTATATGGAGCGCTATTTGAACTATGGTCTCACCCGCGCCGAGCTCCAGTCCGGCAAGCCGATCATCGGCATCGCACAGACCGGCAACGACCTCTCCCCCTGCAACCGCCACCATATCGAGCTTGCTCATCGCGTCCGGGAAGGCATCCGCGAGGCCGGCGGCATTGCGATGGAATTCCCGACTCATCCGATCCAGGAGACCGGCAAGCGGCCGACCGCGGCGCTCGACCGCAACCTAGCTTATCTGGGCCTCGTCGAAATCCTCTATGGCTATCCGCTCGACGGCGTGGTGCTGACCACCGGCTGCGACAAGACCACCCCGGCCTGCATGATGGCGGCCGCGACCGTCAACCTGCCCGCGATCGTGCTGTCGGGCGGCCCGATGCTGAACGGCTGGCACAATGGCGAGCGCACCGGCTCCGGCACGATCGTGTGGAAGTCGCGCGAGCGGCTCGCCGCCGGCGAGATCGACTATGAAGAGTTCATGGAGATTGTGGCGTCATCGGCGCCTTCGGTCGGCCATTGCAACACCATGGGCACCGCCTCCACCATGAACGGGCTTGCGGAAGCACTCGGCTTCTCCCTGCCGGGCTGTGCGGCGATCCCCGCTCCCTATCGCGAGCGCGGCCAGATCGCCTACGAGACGGGAAAGCGTATCGTCGACATGGTTTGGGAAGACCTCAAGCCTTCGGACATCCTGACCCGCGAGGCGTTCGAGAACTGCATCGTGATCAACTCGGCAATCGGCGGCTCGACCAACGCGCCGATCCACATCAACGCGCTGGCGCGCCACATCGGCGTCGAGCTCTCGATCGACGACTGGCAGAAGGTCGGCCACGACGTGCCGCTGCTGGTCAACATGCAGCCGGCCGGCTTCTATCTCGGCGAGGAATTCCACCGCGCCGGCGGCGTGCCAGCCGTGGTGCGCGAATTGATGAAGCACAAGCGGATCCACGAGAACGCTGTCACGGTCAACGGCCGCGGCATCGGCGAGAACTGCGCCAATGCGCCAAAGCCCGACAACGACGTGATCTGGGCTTACGACAAGCCGCTGGTGAAGGACGCCGGCTTCCTGGTGCTGAAGGGCAATCTGTTCGATTCCGCGATCATGAAGACCAGCGTGATCTCCAAGGAATTCCGTGATCGCTACCTCAGCAATCCGACCGATCTCAATGCCTTCGAGGGCCGCGCCGTCGTGTTCGAGGGTCCTGAGGACTATCACGAGCGGATCAACGATCCCTCGCTCGAGATCGACGAGCGCTGCGTGCTGTTCATCCGCGGCACCGGCCCGATCGGTTATCCCGGCGGCGCCGAGGTCGTGAACATGCAGCCGCCTGCGGCGCTGATCAAACGCGGCATCATGTCCCTGCCCTGCATCGGCGACGGCCGGCAGTCGGGCACCTCGGGCTCGCCTTCGATCCTCAATGCTTCGCCGGAAGCCGCCGCCAATGGCGGGCTCGCGATCCTCAGGAACGGCGACAAGGTGCGCGTCGATCTGAACAAGGGCAGCGCCAACATTCTCATCTCGGACGACGAGGTGAAGAAGCGCCACGCCGAGCTCAAGGCCAATGGCGGCTTCAAGCATCCGCCGAACCAGACGCCGTGGCAGGAGCTTTATCGCAACACCGTCGGCCAGCAGTCGACCGGCGCCTGCATGGAGCTCGCCACGCGCTACCAGAACGTCGCCGGCAGCTTCGGTGTGGCGCGGGACAATCACTAGCAGCGACATCGTCATTGCGAGCGCAGCGAAGCAATCCAGATATATCTCCGCGGAGACAGTCTGGATTGCTTCGTCGCAAGTGCTCCTCGCAATGACGAGCCGATAGAACTTTCAGGCAAGGGAGAAGAAAAAATGGCAGACCGCCTCAAGGGAAAGCGCGCCGTCATCACGGCTGCAGCGGCAGGCATCGGACGCGCATGCGCCATCGCATTCGCGCGTGAAGGCGCAACCGTCATCGCCACCGACATCAACGAGAGCGGCATCGCGGGCCTGACCAAGGAAGGCATCGCCGAGGTCGCCAAGCTCGACGTCCGCAACACCGCCGACGTCAACGCCTTCGCCAAGCGCATCGGCAAGGTCGACATCCTGCTCAACGCAGCCGGCTTCGTGCACCACGGCACCATCCTCGAATGCTCGGAAGAGGATTTCGATTTCTCGTTCGACCTCAATGTCAAATCGATGCACCGGACCATCAGGGCCTTCCTGCCGGACATGCTCGCGGGTGGCGGCGGCAGCATCGTCAACATCTCCTCCTGCGCGGCGCTGCGGCCGCCGGCCAACCGCTACGTCTACAGCGCCTCGAAGGCCGCGGTGTCGCTGCTGACGCGCGCGGTCGCGCTCGACTTCATCACCAAGGGCATCCGCTGCAACAGCATCTGCCCGGGCACCGTCGAGACGCCTTCGATGCTCGACCGGGCCGCAGCGCAAGGGCCGCAGGGCAAGGAGATGTTCGTCTCCCGCCAGAAGATGGGCCGGCTCGGCACCGCCGACGAGATCGCGTCCATGGCGGTCTATCTCGGCAGTGACGAGAGCGCGTTCACCACCGGCGTCGACCTCGTCGTCGACGGCGGCTACATGCTCTGACGCCAAGGCATCCAGCATGAACAAGATCGATCTCAACGGCCGCTTCGCCATCGTCACCGGCGGCGCACAGGGCTTCGGCCGCGCCATCGTTCAGCGCTTCGTCGCCTCCGGCGCCAAGGTCGCGATCTGGGATTTCGACGCCGCGCTGGCCGAGAAGACGGCAAAGGAAATCGGCGATAACGCCCGCGTCTTCAAGGTCGACGTCACCGATACCGTGGCCGTCGAGCAGGCGCGCGACGCGACGCTGGCCGCCTTCGGCAAGATCGACATCCTCGTCAATAACGCCGGCGTCGCCGGGGTCAACAAGCCGGTCTGGGAGACCGATCTCGAGGAATGGCGGAAAGTTCTGCGCATCAACCTCGACGGCCCCTTCATCGTCTGCAAGGCGATCGTGCCCGCGATGCTCAAGCAGAAATACGGGCGCATCGTCAACATCGCCTCGATCGCCGGCAAGGAAGGCAATCCGAACGCCTCGCACTATTCGGCCTCCAAGGCCGGCCTGATCGCGCTGACCAAGTCGCTCGGCAAGGAATTGGCGACGCATGACATCCTCGTCAATGCGGTGACGCCGGCCGCGGCCAAGACCGCGATCTTCGACCAGATGACGCAGCAGCATATCGACTTCATGCTCTCGAAAATTCCAAAAGGCCGCTTCGTGCTGGTGGAAGAGCTCGCCGCGATGGTGAGCTGGCTCGCATCCGAGGACTGCGCGTTTTCGACCGGCGCGGTGTTCGACATCTCTGGCGGGCGCGCAACTTACTGAGGGCGTCATGATCAGAGAAGGCGGATGTCTGTGCGGGACGGTGCGGTTCAAGGCGGAAGGTGAGCCGCTCAACGTTCGCATCTGCCATTGCCGCATGTGTCAGAAGGCGATGGGCTCGCCCTACTTCGCCCGCGCGCAGTTCGACCAACGCGCGCTGACCGTCGAGGGCGACACCGAGCGCTATGCGTCGTCCGAGCACATCGACCGCGTGTTCTGCAAACGCTGCGGCACGCGGCTGTTCGCCTGGCGGCGCAACGGCACGCTGGCGGGCGTCGCACTGGCGACCTTCGACGATCGCAACGCGTTTGTGCCGACCGAGCACATCTGGGTCAGCGAAAAGATGGGCTGGGTGACGATCGAAGACGGCATGATCCGATATGAGGGGACGATCCCGACGTAGCTCATGCGGCGGCAAGGCTCGGTGTCAAGGCCGCCGGTCGCGCCAATCATTTGCGGCGTGGCATTTCGGAGCTGGCCACCCTATGTGAGGTGAAGCGCTGCTGCACCACCGGTTTGGCTGGGTCGGCTGCAAGACCGCAGGCAAACCGGGACGGACGAACCGTGAATATCTCTCTCTATGACCTCTCGGTGTGGGTGCTGCCGCTGGTGCTCGCCATCACTTTCCACGAGGCTGCGCACGCTTTCGTCGCATATCGTCTCGGTGACGACACCGCATGGCAGCTCGGCCGTGTCAGCTTCAACCCGCTCCGCCATATCGACCCGTTCGGCACGCTGATATTGCCGGCGATGCTGCTGTTCGCGCATTCGCCGTTCCTGTTCGGCTATGCCAAGCCTGTGCCGGTGAATTTCCGCAAACTCAACGACCCCAGGCTCGGCATGGTCTGGGTGGCGCTGGCCGGGCCCGCCACCAACATCCTGCTGGCGCTGGCCGCAGCTCTTGCCCTGCACGCCCTGCCCTGGGCTCCGGCGAACTCGGCGCAATGGGTCTTCGACAATCTCAAGAACGCACTGCTGATCAACGCGGTGCTCGCGGTGTTCAACATGATGCCGATCCCGCCGCTCGACGGCGGGCGCGTCGCGGTCGGGCTGCTGCCCCGGCCGCTCGCCCTGCCGCTGGCGCGGCTCGAGCCGTTCGGGATGCTGATCCTGATCGGTCTGCTGATCCTGCTACCGCTGGCGGGCTCCCAGTTCGGTCTAAATCTTGATGTTATTTCAGCAATACTGCGAACGTTGACCGGTTATGTGATTCAGGGTGTTCTCATTCTGACCGGCAATGCGTAGTTGAACAGCGACACACCCGAACACAAGCCGAAGGGCTCGAGGCCGACTTGGTCAAAGCTGCCGATATGTTGATTGCGCGACGCGCCGATACCCGCGCCCGCGCGGATTTCGCCACCTGGAAGATGATGGCCAAGCTCAACGGGTCATCGGCGCTGCCTCCGGGGGCGCAGGAATTCCTCGTGAGCTACAAGAACCTGCAGGCGCAGATGAACGAGGGTGAGGCTACCGAGGCCACCATCGGCGCCATCTACAAGGCCTACTATGCGGAGATGGGCGGCGCGGGAACCCCGCCTGACGTCCGGCCCCGGGCGGCCGAACCGGCGGCGGACAATGTTACCGCTTTCCGCCGCCCAGAACCGAAGCCGAAGAAGGCCAATTTCTTCGGGGCAGCGACCGGAGGCGCGACCCAGAAACGGCCGCTTCCGGTGGCGCTGATCTTCGCCTGCCTGGTCGCGGTCTATGTCGGGATCAGGCTCTACTGGCGCTGAGCCGTCTTCTTCTTTTTCTTTGCGTCCGGCGGCGTGAAGATGATGTCGACGGTGCGCTCGAACCGGTCGTCGGTCAGGCTGGCAGGCGGTTGCGGGATGGGATCGGATTTGCGGACAATCGAGATCGCGGCCGCATCGTAAGCTGCGTCCCCGGACGACTCGACAACGTCGACTGAAAGCACGTTGCCCCGTCGGTTGATCGCGAAGCTGACTTTGACCTTCTGATTGTTGGGCTCCTTGCCCTCCGGATTGACTTTGTGGGCCGTGAGGTGCGCGCTAATCTTGCGGTTCCAGTCGGCCGTTATCTTCAAGATGTCCTTGCCAATGCCCAGCACAGGAGCCAGCGCCTTCTCGGCCTCGCGCGCGTCCTCGTCGAGCGTCTGCCGCGCCGTCGCAACGGACTTCGGCGAGGCCTCCGCAGCGGGCGTTTCGACCGCCGCAATCTTCGGATCCTCGTCCTGCGGCTTCTTCGAGATGTTCTCGGTGACGACCCGATCGGGATCGTCGACCTGTTGCGACTGATCCTTTGGAAGCTCGGTTTCCTTGGTCTCGGCCTTTTGCTCAGGAAGCGCCTGCTGCTCCTGCATCGCTTCGCTATCCGGTCCCGGCGGAAGGTCGGTGTCAGGCGCCTTCGGCGAGGCCATCTCGACAGCGAACTCCGCGCCGGCCGCGCCGAGGCCATCGTCGCCGTCATCGGCTCGCAGGTGCGCCAGCGCGAGCGCGGCACCACCGAGATGCAGCGCGAGCGCCGCCAGCGCTGCCAAAATCCAAAGCGTCCGGGCTGGTCTGGACTCGTCCGACATCGCGGGCCTCTAAGGCTGAGCGGCGCCTGCCGCAGGCGCCCCCGGAGCGCCTTCCAGCGCAACCAGCTTCACCCGCGAATAGCCGCCTGAGCGCAACAGCTCCATGACGCCCATCAACTCGCCATACGGCACCGAGCGATCGGCGCGCAGGAAGACATACTTGTCCTTGCTCATGTCGGATAGGCCGTCAAGGGTGCCGATCAACTCGGCGCGGTTGACCGGGTTCTCTCCGATGGCAAGCGTCAAATCGGGCTTGATGCTGAGATAGGTCGGCTTGTCCGGCTTCTTCTGCGGCGTCGCGCTCGACGTCGGCAGATCGATCGGCAGGTCGACGGTCGACAGCGGCGCTGCGACCATGAAGATGATCAGCAGCACCAGGATGACGTCGATGAACGGCGTGACGTTGATTTCATGCGTTTCGCCGAAATCGTCGTCGTCATCATTGTCTGCGAGCGAAACGCCCATGGTTCACTCCGCCGCGCGCGAATGCGCGCCGCCGTGGCTGCGGTCGAGATCGCGCGAGAGCAACCGCCCCGCCGCGCCCGAGGCACGGCTGACGAGTTCGAGGTAGCTCTTCGTCACGCGCGAGAAGTAGTTGTAGATGATGACGGCGGGAATGGCGGCGACCAAGCCGATCGCGGTGGCGAGCAGCGCCTCGGCGATACCGGGCGCGACGACGGCGAGATTCGTGGTCTGCGACTTCGAGATGCCGATGAAGCTGTTCATGATGCCCCACACCGTGCCGAACAGGCCAACGAAGGGCGAGGTCGAGCCGATGGTCGCGAGCACGCCCATGCCGACGCGGATGCGCCGCGCTTCCGCGCGTAGGATCTCGGAGAAGCTCGAAGCCGCCCGCTCCTTGATGCCGGTATCGCTGGACAGGCCGGCCGACATCCGCGCCTCGCGCAGCGCCGCCGCCAGGAAGGACGGCAGGATGCCCTCCTTGGCGCCGAGCGCCATCTGCGCTTCCGCGAGCGAGCGCGCCTCCGCGATCTTCTTCAGCGCCGAACGGAGCTTGGTCGCGGCAATCGACAATTCGATCGACTTGGCGATCAGTACCGTCCAGGTCATCAGCGATGCAAAGGCGAGCCCGATCATCACCGCCTTCACGATGACGTCCGCCGACATGAACATCACCCAGGGCGACAATTCCTTCATGGCGGGCGCGATGCCGGCTGCCGTATCGGACTTTGCAGCCGCGGGCACGGCAGCTTGGGGCGCCGCAGGCGGAGCAACAACCGGGGCCGGGCTGACCGCGGACGGCTGAGCCGTCGACTGGACCGGTGCCGGGGGCGCGGCCTGTGTCTGGGCAGAAACAGGGGATGCAAGCCAGGCGGCCGCCAGCACCAGAGCTGCGGCGAGGCTTGCTTGGAAGGACATGATCTTCATACTTCGGCCCAGTAGCGAATGAGGTTGTGATAGATACCCGTCAATTTGACCGTTTCGGGATCGTCACGCCCGAGCCGTTCCACCAGCGCCTGTATCGCGGTGTTGAGATCAAAGATCATGCTCCGGGCTTGATCGTCCCGTATCATGCTCTGAAGCCAGAAGAAAGACGCAACCCGCGTTCCCCTCGTCACCGGGGTGACCAGATGGAGGCTGGTCGAGGGATAGAGCACGCAGTCCCCGGCTTGCAACTTGACTTCGTGCGAACCGTAGCTGTCCTCGATCACAAGTTCGCCACCGTCGTACTCCTCCGGCTCGGCCAGGAACAGCGTCACCGAGACGTCTGTGCGGATGCGAAGGCCGGTCAGGCGGTCGCCGCGGATCGCATTGTCGACGTGCAGGCCGAAATGGTGGCCGCTGCTGGCCGCATAGCGGTTGAACAGCGGCGGGAAGATCTGGAGCGGGATCGCCGCCGCGATGAAGCGCGGGTTCGACGTCAGAGCCGAGATGATGCGGTTGCCGAGCTTGCGCGCAACCTCGCTGTCCGGCGGCAATTGCTCGTTGCGCTTGACCATCGCCGACTGCGAGCCGGCGGTGGAGCGCCCATCCTCCCATTCGCTGGCGTCCATGATGCGGCGGAAATCCGCCACATCATCCTTGCTCAGAACGTTTTCTATGCATGTCAGCATGAAACTGGCTGTCGCTCCATCAGTAGCGCGCCGAGAGCACCACATAGGCGGCACGGCCCGGTGCTTCCAGCACGAAGGGCGCAGCGCTCTGGTACAGCGCGTCGTAATAGCGTTTGTCGAAGATGTTGTTCACGAACAGCTTGACCTGCCAGTTCTTGTTGATCTTGGCCTCAGCAAACATGTCGAAACGCCAATAGCTCGGAAGCGACGTGCCCACGTTCGCCGCGAGCAAAGTGCCGCCGTAGATCTTCGAACGGTAGACCGCCTGTCCACCCAGTTCCCAGACGTCGGTGAGCTGGTACTTCGTGAGCAAGCTGAAGGACTCATGGGCGACGTTGGCGAGCGGACGCCCGACATTTGTCGGATACAGCGCCTTGTTCGCCGACGGCGCCAGCGACTGCGTCACCTCCGACTGCATCAGCACGAGACCGCCGAACACGCTCCACTTGTCGGTGATCTTGCCACCGATACCGAGATCGATGCCGCGGATGCGGTAGGCTGCACCGGCGGTAATGCAAGATATGTTGCCGGTCGTTCCGGTCGGATAGACGCATCCCAAGGGCGCAGCGGCGGCCGCACTACCGACGTTCTGCGACTCGCGCGCATTGTCCTTGGTGGTCTGGAACAGCGCCGCGGTGAGCAAAAGATGACGATCGAACAGCTCCCATTTGGTGCCGAGTTCGATCGCCTTGTTTTTCTCGGGCCCGAAGATCTGGGTGTTGCCGCCGGCGAGAGTCGGATTGAAGGCGCCATAGGGCGTGCTGGTGCCGTCGAACTCGGCACCGACGGGGTTCGCCGAAGTGGCATAGGCCACATAGACGCTGCCGTTCGGAGCAGGCTTGAGCGTCAGGCCGAGATTGAAGTTGGGGATCAGGAATTCCGCCGACTGCTGGCCGAGCGTGCCATTTGCCGCATAGCCGGATGAATTGATGCTGTAATTGTCGTAGCGAAAGCCGCCGTTGAGGATCAGCAGGTCGCGATAATTCGCGCTGTCCATGACGTAGCCGCTGACGGTGTCGATGCCGACGCTGATGGGCAGACCTGCCAGTGCGAGCGCTTTGCCTGGCAGATAAGTGTCCTGGGGAGAGAACACACTGACGCCCGTCGGCGAGCCACCTGGCGTTACGAGAACACCATTTCCCTCCGAGGTAAGCCCGAGGTACTTATCGATCGACGATCTCTCGCGATCGACTTCGATTCCTGCCAGCGCGGTATGCTTGAAGCCGGCCCCATCCTGGAATTTGTAGGTCGCCTCCGTCTGGTTGGCGAGCACGTCGGTGATCTGCAGGCGGCTCTGCGGATTCATCGTGAGCGTCGACGCCGAGAGCGGAGTGGCGATGACCGGGCTCTCCGGCAGCGTTCCGACATAATTCTGCGTCGAACGCGACGCGCGGAACTTGTTGCTGACGATCAGGTCCGGGGTGATCTGAACCTCGGCGTTGAGCGTGCCGATGTCCTGACCGGTCCGGAAGAAGTCCCGGTTGATCTGACCATACCAATTGTTGCGGTTGGCACCGAAGTCCGGGAATGGACCGCCGGCGGTGGTCGAGGTGCTCGGCCGATAATAGGGCACACCGAAGTCCGGAACTCCCGTCAATTCGGTATGGATGTAGCCAGCGGTGACCTTGACGGCGTCGACAGGCTTCCAGGTCGTCGCGACGAAGGCGCCGTTGCGGTCGTCCTTGACGTAGTCACGACCGGCGACATTGGCGTCCTGGAACAGACCGCCGGCGCGAACGGCGAGCGTCGGATTGATCACCTGGTTGACGTCGAGCGTGACACGCTTGGTCTGGTCGGTGCCAAACGTCGTGTCCATGTTGTAGAAGCTCTTGTCCGAATTTGCCTGCTTGGTGACGATGTTGATCGCACCGCCAGCGACACCGCGGCCGGAAAAGGTCGAGCCGGGGCCCCGCAGGATCTCAACTTGCTCGGTGAAGAAGTTCTCACGAACGCTCACGCCGGAATCGCGAACGCCGTCGATGAAGATGTCGTTGCGAGCATCGAAGCCGCGAATGAAGAAACGGTCTCCGAACGCATTGCCGCCCTCGCCTGAACCGAGCGTCACGCCGGCCGTGCTCAGAATCGCCTGCTTCAGCGACGTGGCGTTCTTGTCCGCGAGCACTTCCTTGCTGAGAACCGTGATGGATTTCGGCGTATCCACCAGCTTCTCCGGGAATTTTCCGCCGGCCTGCACGTGATCGACCTTGTAGGGCGCGACCGGATCCGCATACGGATTGGCGTCGGCGGGACCGGACAGCGGGGTGGGAGCGGTCTGCTGCGCCGCCTGCTGCCGCTGCGCGGCGCGGCGAAGCGCATTGCGCGCGCGGACCTGATCCGCCGTCGGCTTCGAAGCCACCGGGCGCGGACGCGCGACCGGCGCATCGACTGTTACCGGCGGCAGGTTCGACTGCTGCGCCTCCGCGCCGCTCGACACCGATGCTGCCGCGATCAGGCCCGCGACAGCCGAGACCTTCTTGCCGGAAACGCCCGTGAACTTTTCATCGAATGCTGCGACCGAACGCAACGACTTCGGTGCGACCACCTGCCCCATTACCAAACACGCCCCATATTCCTGTTCGCCCATTCACTTCGATGAGCGATTGGAGTGTTGGTATCGGCCGTAAAATATCGGGTCAATGCGAGTAAGCCGCGAGAACGCTTGAATAAGTCCAGATCAAAGCGATTCTAAATTGCAGTTTGAAACCGTTCTAAATCGAGATTGGATTAGTTCTAAAGAGAGCGCGAAAATGCTGCGAAATCCGGCGGTCGCGCGCGCATCGTCAATCGCTGCTCGGCGGCTTCATCAGCGAGAACAATTCATCGACGGTCTTCTGCGCCACCGCGCGCACGCGATCGCTGTTGTCCATGCCGGCAATGTTGACGCCGCCGACGACGGCTCTGATCTCGTCGCGGAAGTCGGTGAGAAAGCGCAAGGGATCGCGCTGCTCGTTGGCGACGCGCGCGATCAGTCCCGTGATCAGGATCTGACACGCGATCAGCTTGCCGTTCAGTTCGTCCATGCTGCGCTCCCGTTGTGGCGCGCCGATATGACCGATGCCGGTTTTCCTGACAACCGAAACGGCCGTCCCACGATTTAGAACCGTTCTTGCGGGCCATCGCCTTGCGGCCCATGCGCAGCGCCGCTCTGTCCAGAGCACACCGCTTTCGAGCATTGCACAGATTTTGCACGCTGATCGTTCCCGACAGGAAAATGCAGCACTGCACACCGTAGTGACACGGAGCTGCCTAAGCAGTGCAAAGCTTTCCAATTGTTTAGGATTCTCAACCGATACTGCTGTTTACACTGGAACTTGGCGTGTATTATACAAGCGCCCTGGAACCCTATGATTGCCTCATAATTCGTACTTAAGGCACAAGAGCCGACACGAGACGATATGAACAAGTCCCGGCCGATCCTCTGGATTCTGATCATCGCGGCCGTGGCCTCCGCGGGTTACTATGGTTGGCAGAAATTCGGCTCGCCCGACGCCCGAAAAACCCAGGCCGCACAGAAGGGGCCGCAGCGCCCGCCCGCTGTCCCCGTGAGCGTTTCGCCGGTCCAGAAGGTGGACTTTCCGGTTTACCTGACCGGTCTCGGCACGGTTGCGGGCTTCAATACCGTCCAAGTCCGGACCAGGGTGGACGGCCAGATCGACAAGATCGCCTTCACCGAAGGTCAGATCGTCAAGGAGGGCGAGCTCCTCGCCTCGATCGATCCCCGCCCCTATCAGGCCACGCTCGACCAGGCCAAGGCCAAGAAGGCCCAGGACGAGGCAAATCTGGCCAATGCCAATCTCGAGCTCCAGCGCGCCATGAAGCTCGGCGAATTCGCCACCGCACAGCGGGTCGACACCCAGCGTTCCACGGTCGCCCAGCTCAACGCCCAGATCGCCGCCGACGAAGCTTCGATCTCCAATGCGCAGACCCAGCTCGACTACACCCAGGTCAAGGCGCCGATCACCGGCGTCGCGGGCCTGCGCCAGGTCGACATCGGCAACATCGTCAATTCCTCGACGCAGACCGGCATCGTCACGATCTCGCAGGTCGAGCCGATCTCGGTGATCTTCACCGCGCCGGAGGATCAGCTGCCCTATATCAGCGAGGGCCAGAAGGCCGGCGCGCTCAGGGTGATCGCCTTCACCACCGACGGCAAGAAGACGTTGGCCGAGGGCAAGCTCGCGGTCATCAACAACCAGGTCGACACCAGCAGCGGCACGATCCGGCTCAAGGCGGTCTTCGAGAACAAGGACCATGCGCTGTGGCCCGGGCAGTCCGTGTCGACGCGCCTTCTGGTGCGTACTCTGAAAGATGCGACCGTTGTTCCGGATGACGCGGTCCAGCACTCCACCAATGGACTCTACGCTTATACGGTCAATCAGGACAACAAGGCCGAGGTGCACAAGATCAAGGTCAGCTACGCCATCGACGGACGTTCGGTCGTCGACGAAGGGCTCACGCCCGGGCAACAGGTGATCACCGGCGGCCAATTCAAGGTCCAGCCCGGAAGCCTCGTCTCCACGGCCGTGGCGAGTACGGATCCGGCCCAGAACAAGGTTCGACAGGAATGAACGCGGGCGGGATTTCGGCACCTTTCATCCGTTATCCCATCGGCACGTCGCTGCTGATGGCCGGCATTCTCTTCGTCGGTCTCGTCGCCTATCCCCTGCTGCCGGTCGCGCCCCTGCCGCAGGTGGACTTCCCGACCATCCAGATCACCGCCAATCTGCCGGGCGGCAGCCCTGAGACCATGGCCTCGTCAGTGGCCCAGCCGCTCGAACGGCAATTCGCCCAGATCCCAGGCATCGCCCAGATGACTTCGACGAGCTATCTGGGCACCGCGTCAATCACCATCCAGTTCGACCTCAACCGCAGCATCGACGGCGCCGCCAACGACGTGCAGGGCGCCATCAACGCCGCGAGCGGTCAGCTACCGAAGAACCTGCCCTCGCCGCCGACCTATCGCAAGGTCAACCCGGCCGACGCCCCGATCCTGCTGCTGTCGGCGACCTCCGAGACATTGCCGCTGACCAGTGTCAGCGACGCGGTCGACGCCCAGCTCGCCCAGCAGATCAGCCAGCTCTCCGGCGTCGCGCAGGTCTTCATCGGCGGCCAGCAGAAACCGTCCATCCGCATCCAGATCGACCCGGCGAAACTCGTCGCCAAGGGCCTGTCGATGGAGGACGTGCGCAGCCAGATTGCGATCACCACGGTCGACAGCCCGAAGGGTAACATCGACGGTCCGAAGCGCGCCTACACGATCTACGCCAACGACCAGCTCACCCAGGCCAAGGACTGGAACGACGTCATCATCGCTTATCGCAATGGCGGTCCCTTGCGAATCCGCGATGTCGGCCAGGCGGTCAGCGGCGCCGAGGACGCCAAACAGGCGGCTTGGGCCAACGGCAAGCGCGGCGTGTTCCTGGTGATATTCAAGCAGCCAGGCGCCAACGTCATCGAGACCGTCGACCGGATCAAGGCCACTCTGCCTCGCCTCGTCGCCGCGATCCCGCCCGCGATCAAGATCGAGCTCATCAGCGACCGCACCACGACGATCCGCGCCGCGGTCGAGGACGTCCAGTTCACGCTGCTGCTGACCATTGCGCTGGTGGTCATGGTCATCTTCATTTTCCTGCGCAGTTTCTGGGCGACCGTCATTCCCACCATCACGGTGCCGCTGGCACTGCTGGGCGCGTGCGCCTTGATGTGGGTCGTCGGCTATTCGCTCGACAATCTGTCGCTGATGGCTCTCACCATCGCGGTCGGATTCGTCGTCGACGACGCCATCGTGATGCTCGAAAACATCACCCGCTATATAGAGGAAGGCGAATCGCCGATGGCGGCCGCCTTCAAGGGCTCCAAGGAAATCGGCTTCACCATCGTGTCGATCAGCATCTCGCTGGTCGCAGTGCTAATTCCGCTGCTGCTGATGGGCGGGATCATCGGGCGCCTGTTCCGCGAATTCGCCGTCGTGCTGGCGATGACGATCTTCGTCTCCATGTTCGTGTCGCTGACCCTGACGCCGATGATGGCCTCGCGCTTCCTGCGCGCCCATGGCGAGGTCACGCACGGCAAGTTCTACCAGTGGAGCGAGCGCGGCTTCGACCGGATGTTGCGCGGTTACGAATGGGTGCTCGACCATGCCCTGGCCTGGCGCCGCACGACGCTCACGATCTTCTTCGCGACCCTCGCCCTGTCGATCTATCTGTTCGTCCTGATCCCGAAAGGGTTCTTCCCGCAGCAGGACGTCGGCCTGATCACCGCGACCTCGGAAGCCTCCCAGGACATCTCGTTCGCGGAGATGCAGCGCCGCCAGGTCGAGCTCGGCAAGATCGTAATGGACGATCCCGACGTCGCAACGATCGCAATGAACATCGGCGGCAGCGGCCGCGCCGGCAACAACGGCAACATGTTCATCACGCTGAAGCCGCTCAGCGTCCGCAATGCCTCCGCGCAGCAGATCATCGCCCGGCTGCGTCCCAAGCTCGAAAAGGTGTCCGGCGCCCGCCTCTACATGCAGGCGGCCCAGGACGTCCGGCTCGGCGGCCGGCCGACCCGTACGCAGTTCGAGTTCACCCTGCAGGACGCCGATCTCGCCGAGCTCAACGACTGGGCGCCCAAGATCCTCGCCAAGATGCAGACCTTGCCGCAACTGCGCGACGTCGCGACCGACCAGCAGACCCAGGGCACCACGGTCCAGCTCAAGATCAACCGCGATACGGCAGCGCGTTACGGAATCCAGCCGCAGCTGATCGACGATACGTTGTACGACGCGTTCGGACAGCGTCAGGTCACGCAGTATTTCACCCAGCTCAACACCTACAAGGTGATCCTTGAGATCCTGCCGGAGATGCAGGGCAGCCTCGAGAGCCTGAACAAGCTCTACCTGAAATCTCCGCTGACCGGCGACCAGGTGCCACTGTCGACGTTTGCGACCTGGAGCACCGACCCGGTGCGGCCGCTCTCAATCAGCCACCAGGGCCAGTTCCCGGCGATCACGATCAGCTTCAACCTCGCCCAGGGCGTCGCGCTCGGCCAGGCCACGGAGGCCGTGCAGAAGGCGATGGCCGATCTCGGCGCGCCGCCGACGCTCAATTCGAGCTTCCAGGGCACGGCACAGGCGTTCCAGCAGTCGCTCGGCACTGTGCCGCTCCTCATCCTCGCCGCGCTGGTGGTGGTCTATCTGATCCTCGGCATCCTCTACGAGAGCTACATCCACCCGATCACGATTCTGTCGACCCTGCCCTCGGCCGGCGTCGGCGCGCTCGCGATCCTGATGGCAGCCGGCTTCGAGTTCAGCCTCATTGCTTTGATCGGAGTCATTCTGCTGATCGGCATCGTGAAGAAGAACGGCATCATGATGGTGGACTTCGCCATCGCCGCGGAGCGCGACGAGCACAAGACGCCGGCGGAATCGATCCGGCAGGCGGCGCTGTTGCGCTTCCGTCCGATCATGATGACGACGATGGCTGCCCTGCTCGGCGGCGTGCCGCTGATGCTCGGCCACGGCACCGGCGCCGAGATTCGCCAGCCGCTCGGCTACGCCATGGTCGGCGGTCTAATCGTCAGCCAGGCGCTGACGCTGTTCACCACGCCGGTCGTCTATCTCTATCTCGACGAGCTCAACAACTGGTTCTCCGGCTGGGGCCGTAAGGGTGACGGCGAAGGCGACGAGAGGGTCGAGCACGGCACCGTAAAGGAAGCTGCCGAGTAGCAGCTTGCACCGCGCGTCTCACGACGTTACAGCGAGGCCCTCGGTTCACGTCAATGCGGTCTTGCCATGCCCATGCAATCCAGATTTGTCGCCCTTGCCACCGCTGTCCTGTTGTCGGCGGGCACCGCGCATGCCCAGCAAGGCGCCAAGAAGAACGCGGCTCCCTCTGCCCCGGTGGCACAGCCCGCACCGGCTCCGACGCAACCGCAGGCTGACGGCGCTCCGGCGCAGCAGCCCGGCTGGGTCGTGCGCTGCACCAGCGTCAGCCGCGACGCACCGCTCGAATGCGCGATGGAGCAAAACGCAGTGCTGACCAAGACTGGCCAGACCATCGTCCTGATCAACATCCGCATCGCGTCCGACACCCGCACGCCGGTGGCGCTGCTGCAATTGCCGCTCGGCCTCAACCTTCCCATCGGCGCCAAGCTCCAGGTCGACGAAGGCAAGACGGTCGATCTCCCAATCCAGACCTGCGAGAATCGCGGCTGCTACGCCTCGACGCCGATTGCGCCGGACCTGCTCGCGGCCCTGCGCTCGGGCAAGCAGTTGAAGGTCTCCTTCCAGAACATGGCCAAGGAAACGATCGCGATCCCGATGCCGTTGGGCGATTTCGCGGCCGCCTACGACAAGATCAAGTAGCCGTATCGTCGTCACTGCCGCGCCATCTGCGCATTGCCGACGGCGTCGCCGTCGAGCTTCTGGTCGTCGTGCATGGTCACGCTGACGTGCGAGAGCCGTCCGGTGAATTCGAACGGCGCCTCGTAATGCGACACCGGGCTGCCGCGGTCGCGGCCGATGTCGAGGCCCGACCACGAGATCAGCGTGTGGAATCCCAGCTGGGTCTGCAGCGATCCCGCCTTCTCGCCATCGATCAGAAGCGTGTAGTCGGTGATACCGGTGCGCGAGCCCTTCGCCGGCGGCTCTTGGCGCACGAGACGCTTCACGTGAACGCCGAGCCGCCGCGCGCCCGACGGCACCTTGCGGTCCGAGCGGATGATCTGGTGACTGCCGCCGATGTTGAGGTCGTGCACGAGATGCCCCCCTTTGACGTAGAGGCTATAGCCTGACGTCGCATCACCATGCGAGATCAGCACGCCGTCGGCACCCGCCTCGTCGAGCTCGACATGCGCCTCGATCGTATAGCTACGGCTGCGTACGTCCGGTGCAACATCGGTCGGCACATGGCCCATGCCAGCATGGAAGACGAAACGATGGCGAGCACCGTGAAAGCGCGCAGCATTCTCCGCAAAGCGCGGCCCGAACCGGTCGTCGAGCGGTAACACGTTGTGCTTCTCTGCCTCCGCCCACCATGCTGCGATCATCGTTGCCAGCCGCTCCGGCTCTTTCGCCGCGAGATCATCGGTCTCGGAGAAATCCTCATCGAGATGGAACAACTCCCATTTGTCGCTCTCGAACGGCGTGCCCGATGGATGGAAGGCGACCGCCTTCCAGCCGCCCTTCCAGAGGCCGCGATGGCCGAACATCTCGAAATATTGCGGCGAGCTCTTTGAAGGAGCAGACGCGTCCATGATCGAGCGCGCGAAGCTATCGCCTTCCAGCGGCATCTGCCGGCAGCCAGCGATCGTCGTGGGCGCCTCGATGCCGATCAGCTCCAGCAGCGTCGGCGTGAGGTCGCAGGCGTGCACGAACTGGCGCCGCAGCTCGCCCGTGCCCGCGATCTTCTTCGGCCAGTTGATGACGAAGGGATCGCGGATGCCGCCGCCATGGGTGTTCTGCTTGTAGCGGCGCAGCGGCGTGTTCGAGGCCATCGCCCAGCCATGCGGAAAATTACTGTGGGTGTCCGGCCCGCCGATGTCGTCGATGCGGCTCAGCTTCTCCGCGATCGGCTCCGGCTTGAAGTTGAACGGGCCCATCGCGTTGACGAAACCGAGCGGCCCGCCCTCCTGGCTCGCGCCATTGTCGGACATCACGATGATCATGGTGTTGTCGCGAATGTCGGCCTTCTCCAGAAATGAGACGAGGCGTGCAAGATGACGATCGGAATGGTCGAGCATTCCGGCAAAGGCCGCCTGCAGGCGCGTGAAGACGCGACGCTCGTCGGCCGAATGATCTTCCCAGGCTTTCACGCCGTCATTGCGCGCCGGCATCCGCGTTCCCTCCGGCACCAGTCCCAACGCCTTCTGACGCGAGAGCCGCTGCTCGCGTTCGACGTCCCAGCCGTGCGCAAACGAGGCGTCGTAGCTCCTGATGATATCCATCGGAGCCTGGTGCGGCGCGTGGCAGGCCCCCAGCGCGACCCAGGTCAGCCACGGGATATCCGGTCGATCGGCGACGTGATCTCCGATGAAGCGGATCGACTGGTCGATCAGGTCCTCGGTCAGATGGTAGCCGTCGGCATAGGTGCCCGGGGGATCGACATGCGTGTTATCGGAGACGAGCTCCGGCGCGTACTGGTCGGTCTCGGCGTCGAGGAAGCCGTAGAAGCGATCGAAGCCGCGGCCAAGCGGCCAACCGTCGAACGGGCCGGTGGCGCCGCTCTCGGTCAGAGGCGTCACATGCCATTTGCCGACCATGTAGTTGCGATAACCGTGGGTGCGGAGCATCTCGGCGAGTGTCCCCGCCTCGCGCGCGATCTTGCCGCGGTAGCCAGGATACCCGGAATCGAAATTGGCAAGACACCCGACGCCGACCGAGTGATGGTTGCGCCCCGTCAGCAGCGCAGCCCGCGTCGTCGAGCACATCGCTGTGGTATGGAAGCCGGAATAGCGCAAGCCTTCGGCGGCGAGCCGGTCGATGGTCGGCGTCCGGATCGCCGAGCCGTAGCAGCCGAAATCGGAGAAGCCGACGTCGTCGAATAGCACCACCAGGATGTTCGGCGCGCCCTCGGGCGGCCTTGGCGAATCCGGCCACCAGGGTTTTGAGTCCGCAACCGTCCTGCCGACGGTGCCGCGAAACCGCGTATCGCTGCCTGCACTCATCTGATCCTCCCTGTTCGGCCGGCCTGGGTGGCCGCGGACGGCCACGGTTGACCCGCAGCTCGTCCCCACCTAAATTATAATAAGAATTATGATTATCATTTAGCCGCGATGCAAGCACGGAAGCAGCCACGTTCCGAAGACCCCGGGGTTCGCGATTTCGACCTGCCCGGCGTCGCCCCGTCGCGCCAGAAGCGCAGCAGAGAGACGACGCTGGCGCTGCTGCGCGCCGGCGCCGAGATGCTGCGGACGCGCAGCCTCGCCGAGCTCTCGATCGAAGCACTCTGCACCGAGGTCGGCGCCACCGTTGGCGCCTTCTACAGCCGCTTCGAGAGCAAGGAGGCCTATTTCAACGCGTTGATGGCGCTGGCCGCGCGCGACGGCGAGCACCGACTGGGCGAGATCAGGCAGCCGTCGCCCGAGACAGGCCTTGGCGAGCTCTGCCAAATCGTTGTCAAAGGCATCATCGCCTGGATGCGCAACCACGAGGGCGTGCTGCGCGCCGCGCTCCAGCATGACGACAACCGCCCGGACAAATGGTCGGCGTTCAAGGCGCTGGCGAAAGCCACCACGATGGGCGCCACCCCTCTCCTGCTGTCGGCCATGGGCAAGCGACGCAAGGTTGCCAAGACCCGCACCATCGCCTTCGGCTTCCAAATCGTCCTCGGTACGCTGGTGAACGCCATCCTCAACGATCCCGGCCCGCTGTCGCTTTCGTCGAAAGAGATGGAGACGCGGCTGGCCGGCTGCCTGTTGCTGCTGCTTCAGGCGGAGCTATGACAGTCCTTCCTCGCGAAGGATCTGCTTCGCCTCCTCGTCCCCGAGCTCCGCGGCTTTGCTGAGCCAATACACGGCACGCTCATTATCTTTCGGCGTGCCGTTGAGGCCGTCAAAACAATTCACGATCATCTCTCGGATCGTCGCCAAATGACCTGACTCGGCCACCCGCTCCTTCAGATCGAAGGCCCTGAAGTAGCGCTCCCTGGGGGTTCCGGCCCCGAGCCCTCTTCGCAAGGCTCCGGCGAGCTAGAGCCATGACTCGCAATCGTCGGCAGCGATCGATGCCCCGGCTCGCGCCATCAGCGCCAGACTGGCTGGCTGATCGCCCTTGTCATGCAGATATTCAGCCATCTCGATCATGGCCATGACAGAGCCTTTCGCGATGAACGCCTCCAGATAGGCGACGCCTTCGCCGTCCCCGACTTCCTTCAAAAGTTGTCGGGCGACCCCAACATCGAATCCGAGCCCGTCTGAGAACACGATCCAATCTCCCGGCAGGCTCGCAAACTGCAAGCATAACATCATTCGCTGACATCCCGCGGTTGCTGCGAACGGACGCCGATCAGTCCACCCCGAGATAAGCCTTCTGCACCTGCGGATCCTCCGCGAGCGCGGCCGCCGTGCCTGACAGCACGCTCTTGCCGACCTGGAGCACCGTGGCGAAATCCGAGACCTCCAGTGCGAGCTCGATCGACTGCTCGGCGAGCAGAATGGTCAGGCCCTCGCGATGCAGGCGGCCGAAGGTCTCGTACATGGACTCGACCACCGCCGGCGCGAGACCGAGCGACGGTTCATCCAGCATCAACAGCTTCGGGTCGCTCATCAGCGCGCGCCCGACCGCGAGCATCTGCCGCTCGCCGCCGGACATGGTGCCGGCGCGCTGGTTGCGGCGTTCCTTCAGGCGCGGAAAGATCTCGTAGACGCGTTCGAGCAGCGTGGCCTGACGCGACTTGTCGCGCAGCGGCGTTGCTCCGAGCAGAAGATTGTTCTCGACGCTCTGCTGCACGAACAGCCGCCAACCTTCCGGCGACAGCGCCAGCCCCTTGCGCACGATCGCAAACGCCTTCTCGCCCGCGATGTCCTCGCCGCGAAAGCGAATCGATCCGGAATGCACGGGAATGAGGCCGGCGATCGCGTTCAGCGTCGTGGTCTTGCCGCCGCCATTGGAGCCGAGCAGCGCGACCACGCTGCCTTCGGGAACCTCCAGCGAGACGTCGGACACGCCGATGAGATCGCCGTAGCGCACCTCGAGGTGCTCGATCCGCAGCAACGGCTCGCTCATAGGTCCGGCCCGCCCATCAGCTCGACTGGCGTGTGGCCGGCGGCTGCCTTCGCTGCACGCTTGCCGAGATAGGCCTCGATCACCGCCGGGTTGGAGGTGACCTCGCGCGGCGAGCCGCGGGCGATCTCCTTGCCCTGGTGGAACACCATCACGCGGCTGGCGAGCGACATAATAACTTCCATGATGTGCTCGACGATCACGAGGGTGATGCCGGAACGGTGAATGTCGCGCACCAGATCGATGGCGAGCCTCACCTCATGGGCGTTGAGGCCGGCCATGGCTTCGTCGAGCAGAAGCACCTTCGGCTCGGTCGCGAGCGCCCGTGCGATCTCCAGCCGCTTGCGGCCGGGCGTGCCGAGCGAGCGTGCCGGCGCATCCGCAAGCCTGATCATGCCAACGCGCTCAAGCACCGCGCGCGCTTTGGTCTCGGCGTTCTTGCGATGCGAGGTGCGCAGAAAGGCGCCGATCATGACGTTTTCCAGCACCGTCATGCCCTCAAAGGTCTGCGGCACCTGGAAGGTACGGGCGAGCCCAAGTCCGGCGCGCAGCTCCGGCGTGAAGTCGGTGATGTCGCGGCCCTCGAACAGGACGCGGCCCGAGGTGGTCTTGAGATCGCCAGTCAGGCAATTGAAGAAGGTGGACTTGCCCGCGCCGTTCGGGCCGATCAAGCCGAGGATGTCGCCTTGCTCCAAGGTCACGGAGGCGTCGTCCACCGCCTTGAAGCTGCCGAACGCCTTAGTGATTGCGCGTGCCTCAAGGAGCATGGCCAGCTCCCGTGTCCTTGGTCGGTTTGCTGCGCCGCGTGAGCAGGCTGAGCAAGCCACCCGGCTGGAAACGCGCGATCACGACGATGATCGCGCCATAGAGCACGAAGGTGAGCCCGGCGCCCTTGCCGCCGAGCCAGCTGTTGGAGATCTCCTCCAGCGGCACCAGGATCGCGGCACCGACCAAAGGTCCGAACAATAGCCCTGCCCCGCCGAGCGCCGCCATGATCAGAATTTTCACCGAAATCAGGATGCCGAATCCCGACTCGGGATCGACGAAGCCGAACATCATGGCATAGAGCGCGCCGGCAACGCTCGTCAGCGCCGCACTCAGCATGTAGGCGTAGAGCTTGGTGCGGCTGGCGGGTGCGCCGAGCGAGCGCGCCGCGCGCTCGGAATCCTTGATCGCGCGCAGGTAAAATCCCATGCGGCTGTTGGTCATCCACCAGGTGATCAACAAAGTGATCGCGAGGATTGCGAGGAAGAGATAGTAGTACGGCAGCGACGACAGGAACGAGAGATCGAAGATGTTGCGCGGCACCGTCGGCCCGGAGAGCCCGACCGCCGCACCGAGCCAGTCGGTGTTGGTTACGATCAGCCGCATCGTCTCGGCGACCGCGATTGTCGCCATGCTGAAATAATGGCCCGACAGGCGCAGCGTCGGCACGCCGATGATCGCGGCCAGCGCCACGGCGAGCACGATCCCGCCGGGAATGCCGAACAGGGGCGACAGGCCGAACTTTGCGTAAGATCCCATCGCGGCATAAGCACCGCAGCCGAAGAACACGACGTGGCCGACCGAAACCTGGCCGGCATAGCCGCCGACGATATTCCATGCGGATGCCGCAATCGCATAAAGCAGCACCAGCGCGCCCACGCGCTGCTGGAACGGCGAGGACAGCAGCAGCGGATAGGCGATCGCAATCGCCGCGACAACTGAGAGCCAGATCAAGCGCCGCATCACAGCTTGCTCATCACATCTTCCCCATCAGGCCCTGTGGCCGGAACCAGAGGAAGAGCAGGAACAGGACATAGACGACGATGTCCTTGTAGATCGCGCCGATCAGATAGCCCGACAGCGACTCGATCACGCCGATCAGCAGGCCTGCGACAAGGGCGCCCGGCACACTGCCAAAACCGCCGAGCGACACGGTGACGAAGGCGACGATGCCGAGCGTCTCGCCGACGGTCGGCACGATGTAGAAGAAGTTCGCGATCAGCGCGCCGGCAAGCCCGGTGGCGCCGGCCGCAATCGCCCAGGCGATTGCCTGCATGGTGTCGGGACGGATGCCCATCAGCTGGGCTGCGGTTTGATCCTCCGCCACCGCCAGCATCTTCGAACCGAGCGACGTCCGCGTCAGCAGCAGATGCAGCCCGAACGTGACGAGCAGCGCGACCACGCCGGCAAGCAGCCGCGAGGCCTCGATGCGCAGGCCCGCGAACGCATAAGTGCCCCCCACGATGTTCGGAGGCATCGACAGGAAGTTGGCCCCGAACCACCAGAACACGGAATAGCGCAGCAATAGCGCAAGCCCGAAAGTGCCGAGAATCTGCGCCAGCATCGGCCCTTTCATGATATCGCGGATCAGGGCGAAATAGACGACGACGCCGACGGTCGCGAGCACCAGCGTCGCCAGCGGCGCACCGAGGAGCGGCCCTCCCCCCATCAGGGTGTAGACGACATAGGCGACATACATGCCGAGCATGACGAAATCGCCATGCGCGAAATTGACGATGTTCATCATGCCCCAGACCAGCGTGAGGCCTGAGGAAAACAGGGCGTAGACGGCGCCAAGCAGAAGCCCGCCGACGATCACCTGTACGAGGACAAAGGACATGAGCCAGTGTTGCTCTGATCAAATCATTTCGGGAGTGGCGGGGCGCGCAGCCCCGCCTTCAAATCTCACCAGCCCTTGTAGGGCAGCACCGGCGCCTTCGCGGCGTTGGCCTTCGGCCACACCGCGGTGTAGTTCTCGCCGTCCTGGAGCTGGATGATGAGCCCGGACGCGAGAATATTCTGGCCCTTGTCGTCGAACTTCACGCCCTTGTAGCCCATCATCAATTGCTCGGGCTTCAGATCCGTCGCCTTCAGCGCGGCCTGGATTTTTGCAGGCTCAGTCGAGCCGGCGCGGTCGATCGCGTCGGTCAGCACGAAGAAGCCCTGCATCTGACGGCCGACGGTGTCGTCCATCTCCTCGCCGCTCTTCTTCTTGTACATGTCGGCGATGATGGCCGACGGTGAGCCGGCCGGCCCCACCGACCATGACGAACGGTTGAAGACGCCTTGCGATATCTTGCCGACCGCCTTGATAAAGGAGGGATCGGAATAGCCGGCGTCATCGGCCAAAAGCACCGCCGGCTTGTAGTCGAGCGACTGCATGGTCTTGGCGAACAGGATCGCATCCGACGTGTAGCTGATCATGATGATCACGTCGGGCTTCTTGTCCTTGAGCTGGAGCACCTGGCCCTGAACATCGGTCGCGTTGACGGGATAGGCGACGTCAATTGCGATGGCCTGGCCCTTCTCCTTGAAGGCGGCGCTGATCGTGTTGGCGACCGAGGTGCCGTATTCGGTGTTGTCGTGAACCAGCGCGATTGCATCGGTCTTGGCGCCCTGCGCCTTGATGTCGGCGAGGAAATCGACATAGGCCTTGGCGAAGTCGGTGGCGATCGGCGTGGTGCGGAAGAACCATTTGAAGCCGCGCTCGGTGAGATTGGCAGCGACCGACTCGGAGTTCAGGAAGGGAATGCCGTATTTCTCGGCGATCGCGCTCGACGTCAGCGTGACGCCAGACTGATAGGAGCCGAACACGGCGGCCACCTTGTCTTCCGTAATCAGGCGCAGCGCCTGGTTCTGGCCTGTTGCCGGGTTGCCCTGGTTGTCGGCGAACACGATCTCGATCTTGGCGCCGCCGAGGCCCGCAAGGCCTGCGTTCTTGGCCAGCGGCAGAGTCCCGAGTTCGGGATGAGCGTTGTTGATGATATCCATGGCGACCTCGAGCGCCGCCTTGGCGTGCGCCCCGATCGAGGCGGTGCCGCCGGACATCGGCAGGATCGCGCCGATCTTGACGATTTTGTCCTGGGCCTGCGTGCCAGAAGCGAACGCAACGGATATCGCGGCCGCGCAAAGCAGCCCGGTGACGTGCTTCAATCTCATGAAATCAGACCTCCCAAAGGGTTTCCCCAACCAGATTTTTTGGAAGCTCGGCTAAGCGCCCGCTTCCGTTGTTTATGCCTGGCGATGAGAGGATGGCATGCTGGCCCGGTACCGGCAAGCAAAACGGCTTGCCACGATGCTGCATAGACAAGCACCGACGTGTGGGCTGGGTCAGCGCCTCACCCCACGGGGTCGCTCGCCGTCAGCAGCGTCGTGAAGCCGCCATAGATCATGCGCTTTCCGTCGAACGGCATGCCGTCCAACTTCAGCCGCGGGTCCGCCATCACCTTCTTGTTGACGGCGTCGCGAGTCTCCCGGTCGCGATAGACGATCCAGGAAAACACCACGATCTCGTCCTCCTTCGCCATCACCGCACGCGGAAACGAGGTGAGCTCGCCATAGGGCACGTCGTCGCCGATGCTTTCGACATAATCGAGCGCACCGTGCTCCATCCAGATCGCGCAGGCCGTTGTCGCCAGCGCCTTGTAGGCCTGGATCTTGTCCTTCGGCACGGCCAGCACGAAACCATCGACATAGGGCATCACGGATCTCCTTGTTGTGTGTCCGAAGGACGATGGGGCGCGTAACGATCCGACCGGGAAGCGTGATTTCGGATGAGGCAAACGGTCGCGCGCCGCCGCGGCGCTCCGCCGGAGCCTCCACCCCACGGCCCGCAGGCCGCAGGTGAACCGCAAAACATCCCTGCGTCGCAGCGCTTGCCAGCCCACAGCCGAGCGGGTAGAAACCCTCCACGCCTGAGCCGTGATTTGCGCGATAAGTGCCATCGGCCGCAGCCGGACAAATCAACAAGTCCTTGAATTTGTTCGGCTATTCCGTTGGGGAATGGTGTAACGGTAGCACAACAGACTCTGACTCTGTTTGTCTAGGTTCGAATCCTAGTTCCCCAGCCACCGCAGGTTAAGCGGCTCACAATCAGACCGTCAGAGGTTGCGCTCTCTTTGAGCGCTGCCGCTAGATCACGATGCGATCGAAGTCGGCGGCGATCCGCGTGTTCGGAAAAATTATCGTCGCTTCGGCCAGAATCTCTTCGTCGCGATAACGCCCGGACATGTGATTCAGCACGAGTTGCCCGACGTTGTTCGCGGCGGCAAATGAAGCCGCCTCGCGTGCGGTGAGGTGGCCATAGTCCGGTGCGGTCGCGGCGTCGCAATCGAGGAAGGTCGCCTCGATCACCAGCAGGTCGGCGTCGGCCACATGTTTGGACAGCCCCTCGGTGGTTTCGGTGTCGCCGATCACCACGAGTTTCCTGCCGCCGCTCGGCGGCCCCATGACGTCTTCGGAATCAATCGTGCGGCCGGCGATCACGACTGGTCGTCCCGCGGCCAGTTCTCCGCGCATCGGCCCATCGGGAACACCGAACTCGGCGAGGCGCGCCCGCTCAAGATGGCGACGTGAGGGACTCTGGAAGCAAAAACCAAAGCTGTCGGTGTCGCGGTGGCGAACCGGAAAGCAATCGATGGTGAAGTCGCCGGCGTCGATAACCTGTCCTTCGGCCAGCGGCGCGAACTCCACAGGGATCGGCGCCCTGCCCGCGCCCCACAGGCCAGCAAGCATGCGGATGACGATGTCGAGCGTGCCCTGCCCTCCATGAACGGTCATCGCGTCCGATTGCTGACGCAACCCCAGCGTCGAGAAGAGACCGGGGATGCCGAGCACGTGATCGAGATGGGCATGCGTCAGCAGGATGCGGTCAAGCCGTCGAAAGCCCGCGCCGCTGCGCAGCAACTGGCGCTGTGTGCCCTCGCCGCAATCGATGAGAACGCGCTTGCCCGCTGCCTCCACCAGGAGAGCGGGATGGTTGCGCTCCGCGGACGGAACGCTCGCCGAAGTGCCAAGGAATGTCAGGGCGAACATGCTCGTCAGTATCCAGGCTTCACCGCCCCCAATGCCACGTGAGCAGCAGCGCGTACAGAGCCCATCGATCGCGCGTAGATCGCGGCAAGAGGTGCGTATCCCGCGATCTGATTGCCAGGCGCCGCCTTCGGACCCCGACCGGCGGACAGATCTGGTTCCCGTTGCGCGGCCTCCTCATCCCATCTGCCAAACTGCATGCTCAATCCTCGGATTGATTTGCAGCCGAACGACATCAGCGCGGCGATGCAAGGCAATGGAGATCGTGATGCCGCCCGGATTGACCGCCACTGACTGGGACTATGGTTCGATCAGCACACTGCTGAGCGCCCTGCACGCACGCAAACTTTCTGCGTCGGAGTTGATCGATCATACGATCGCGCGGATCGAGGCGCTGGACGGGCGGATCAATGCCGTCATCGCTCGCGATTTCGATCGCGCAAGAGACGCCGCACGCGCCGCTGATGCCGCGCTTGGCCGCGGCGAGCGCCTGCCATTGCTCGGCATCCCCGTGACGTTGAAAGAACCGTTCAACGTCGCCGGCCTGCCGACGACATGGGGCTTTCCGCATTTCAAAGATTTCCAACCGGCGGAGGACGCCCTTGTCGTCTCGCGGTTGAAGGCGGCGGGCGCCATCATCATCGGCAAGACCAACATCCCGATCGGTCTGCGGGATTTTCAGAGCTACAATGATATCCACGGGACGACGAACAATCCGTGGGACCTCGGCCGATCGCCCGGCGGCTCTTCAGGCGGATCGGGCGCGGCGCTGGCCGCGGGATTCGGTCCGCTCTCGATGGGCTCGGATATCGGCGGCTCGATCCGGGTCCCGGCGCATTTCTGCGGTGTGTTCGGACACAAGCCGAGCCTCGGCCTGGTCCCGCTGCGCGGATACAGCCTTCCGCCGGCACCGCCCGCGCCTGGCCAGGGCGATCTGGCCGTCGTCGGGCCGATGACGCGCACCGCCTCGGACCTTGCGCTCGCCCTCGACGTGATCGCGGGGCCGGATGAGACGCGCGACGGGATCGGCTATCGTCTTGCGCTGCCGGCCCCGCGCCACGACCAGCTCAGGGATTTCAGGATCCTCGTGATCGATACGCATCCGTTGATGCCGACGGGCGATGCCGTGCGTTCCGCCATCGGGCGGCTGTCGGACCGGCTCGAACGATCAGGCGCACGGGTCGCTCGCTCAAGCACGTCGCTGCCCGATCTCGCCGAATCCGCGCGGCTCTACATGAAGCTGTTGAACGCGGCGCGAAGTCCACGCCTGACACCGGCCGCCCTCGCAGAGGCGGAAGGCGTTGCCGCGGCACTCTCGCCCGACGACCGCAGCCTGCAGGCAGAGGGCGCGCGCGGCTGGGCGATGGTCCATCGCGAATGGCTGGCGACCGATGCGGCGCGCTTGCGGCTCCAACAACGGTGGCAGGAACTGTTCCGAGATTTCGACGCAGTGATCTATCCGGCCGCGGCCGTGCCGGCGTTTCCACAGGACCAGTCAGAGCCGTTCGACGCGCGGCAACTCGATATCGACGGACAGCTCTACAACTATGCCGATGCGTGCTTCATCTGGGCAGACCCCGCTTCGACCTGCGGACTGCCTGCGACCGCCGTTCCGATCGAGCGCACGCCATCGGGCCTGCCGATCGGCATCCAGATCATCGGGCCTTATCTCGAGGACCGCACCACAATTGCCTTCGCCGGACTGATCGAACACGCGTTCGGCGGCTTCGTCCCGCCGCCGTCGCTGGCTGCCACGCAATCGGTGAGATGATAGAGGAAGGCGGCAACGGTCGTCAGGTTCTTTCAGTCGATTGCGCCTCGACCGCCTGTACGGCGACACTCGCGACCTGCTGCAACGCTTCGCGGTCCGAGCCCGAAGACGCCATCACGCCCATACCGACGGATACCGCTGAGACATAGCGTGCGAGTGCCGCGGGGTCGGCGCTCTCCTTGAGATCGCCTTCGGCCTTTGCGCGAATGAAGCGATCGCGGAGCTGATCTTCGTTCTCGGCGCGGCGGGCGGCGAGTTCAAAAGGGACGCTCTCTGATCCGGTGCCGCACGCAATGCCGCCCTGCACAAGCAGGCAGCCCGGCGGGTTGGCCGGATCAGTTTGCTTGTCGGCGATGCCCATCAGCATCCGCTCGGCGACGTCGCGGGCGGTGGGTGCCGCCACCACCTCATCCATCCAGACGTTGCGCAATTTGGTGTAGCGGTCGAGTGCGGCCTTCAGCAGCCCTTCCTTGTTGCCGAAACAGGCATAGAGGCTGGGCGGATTGATCCCCATGGCCTCGGTCAACTGAGCGATCGTGGCACCCTCGTAGCCATGGCGCCAAAACACTTCCATCGCCTGGTCCAACGCCGTTTCGGCGTCGAATTCGCGGGGGCGTCCCATGCCCATGTGCCTGTTCTCCTCGAAATCGGCATCGTCTCTCAACCTAACGCCGGATCCTATCTCTTTGTTCTCGCTTTATTTTCTCTTCCGCTTGCCAACTCTTGCGGTAAGCGGCTACAATTTTCTTAGCGGACGGTACATAAGTATCTTGCGCTGCGGTATCCAGCTCCACATCTGTAGTGAACACTACATATCTGGAGCGCGCAAATGCCCCCCTCCCAAAATACCTCTCGCCCTGGCCGTGTTCGCCGCCTTCTCGGCGGCGTCGCCATCGTGGGCGCTCTCGTCGTAGCCGGCTCGATCGCGACGGGCCATTACTTTCGTGCCGCGCAGGCGACCGCGACCGCCGCGGCCGAGCAAGCCGTTCCCGTCACTATCGCGCTGATCGAACCAAAGCAGACGGTGCTGTGGGACGATTTCTCCGGCCGGCTCGAGGCCATCCAACGCGTCGAGCTACGCCCGCGCGTGGCCGGTGCGATCCTTTCGACCAACTTCACCGAAGGTGCGTTGGTGAAGGCAGGCGACGTCCTCTTCAAGATCGACCCGGCGCCCTACGCGGCCGAGGTCGACAAGGCCGCGGCCCAACTCGAAGCCGCGAAAGCGCGCGTGGTGTTCACGCAGAATGAGCTCGAGCGCGGCGCGCAACTGGTCGGCAACGCGGTGGTCACGCGGCGCGACTACGACCAGCGCGACAATGCCAATCGCGAGGCCATCGCCAACGTGAAGGCGGCCGAGGCGACGCTCCAGACCGCAAAACTCAATCTCGATTACACCGAGGTACGTGCGCCCGTGGACGGCCGCGTCGGCAAGATCGAAATCACCGTCGGCAATCTCGTCGCCGCCGGCACCGCCTCTCCGGTGCTGACCTCGCTGGTCTCGGTCAATCCGATCTATGCCTCATTCGATGCGGATGAAGAGCTGGTGGTGCGGGCGTTGAACTCGATTTCCGAGGACTCCGGCAAGCGCGGCAATCTCGACCAGATCCCGGTCGCGATGGCGACCTCCGGCGGTCTCTCGGCCAAGGGGCACATCCAGCTCATCGACAACCAGGTCAACGGCCAGAGCGGCACCATCCGTGTCCGCGCGGTGTTCGACAACGAGGACGGGCGTCTCATCCCCGGTCAGTTCGCCCGCGTGCGCATGGGCCAACCGAAGCAGCAGGCGCTGGTGATGATCGACGAACGCGCGATCGGCACCGACCAGGACAAGAAGTTCGTGATGGCGGTTGGCGACGACAGCCGCGCGGTCTATCGGCCGATCACGCTCGGCGGCGCGGTCGATGGCTTGCGCATCGTCACCGCGGGCCTGAAGTCCGGCGACCGCATCGTAGTTAACGGCCTCCAGCGCGTGCGCCCGGGTGCCCTCCTCAAGACGGAGATCGCGGCGATGGGCGCGCGCGGGCCGCAGCAGGCCTCCAACCACAGCAATCAGGACGTCGCGCAGCGCTAGCACTCTCCGCTTCCGGAGCGCGCGGGCAGCGCGAGCCGGAATGTCGAATTCGTTGAACTACCAAGACATCGCTTCTGGATTTCCGGGTTTGCGGGCTTTGCCCGCGCCCGGGAATGACGGAAGAGCTGTCTCTCGCGCAGGGGCAAAGCCATGAATCTCTCGAAGTTCTTCATTGATCGTCCGATTTTTGCCGGTGTGCTGTCGGTCCTGATCTTCCTCGCCGGCCTGATCTCGCTGTTCGCGATGCCGATCTCGGAATATCCCGATGTCGTGCCGCCCTCCGTCCTCGTGCGCGCGACCTATCCCGGCGCCAATCCCAAGGTGATCGCCGAGACGGTGGCTACCCCCATCGAGGAGCAGATCAACGGCGTCGAAGGCATGCTCTACATGTCGAGCCAGGCCACCACCGACGGCGCGATGACGCTGACGGTGACGTTCCGGCTCGGCACCGATCCTGACAAGGCGACGCAGCTGGTGCAGAACCGCGTGCAGCAGGCCGAGCCGCGCCTGCCGGCCGTGGTGCGCCAGCTCGGCATCATCACCAAGAAGTCGTCGCCCGACCTCACCATGGTCGTGCATCTCTTGTCACCCAACGGCCGCTACGACATGACGTATTTGCGCAATTATGCCGTGCTCAACGTCAAGGACCGTCTTGCACGGATCGACGGCGTCGGCGACGTCCAGCTCTATGGCGCTGGCGACTACTCGATGCGGGTCTGGGTCGATCCGCAGAAGGCCGCCGAACACGGACTGACTGCGAGCGACATCGTCAAGGCGATCCAGGCGCAGAACGTCGAGGCCGCTGCCGGCGTAGTCGGCTCCTCCCCGAACATCAAGGGCATCGACCTGCAACTGTCCGTCAATGCCGAAGGGCGGCTCGCGAATGAAGAGCAATTCGGGGACATCGTGGTCAAGACCGGTACGCGTGGCGAAGTCGTGCGCTTGCGCGACGTCGCCCGCATCGAGCTCGGCGCGTCCGAATACGGCCTGCGCTCGCTGCTCGACAACAAGCAGGCAGTGGCGATCCCGATCTTTCAGGCGCCCGGCTCCAACGCGCTGGAGATCTCCGATCACGTCCGTGCCACCATGGCCGAGATCAAGAAGAACATGCCGGAAGGCGTGTCCTACCAAATCGTCTACGATCCCACCCAGTTCGTGCGCTCCTCGATCGAGGCCGTCATCCACACCCTGCTGGAGGCGATCGCGCTGGTGGTGCTGGTGGTGATCCTGTTCCTGCAGACCTGGCGCGCCTCGATCATTCCCCTGCTCGCGGTGCCGGTATCGATCGTCGGCACGTTCGCGGTGATGCACGTGTTCGGCTTCTCGATCAACGCGCTCAGCCTCTTCGGGCTCGTGCTCGCGATCGGTATCGTCGTCGACGACGCCATCGTCGTGGTCGAGAACGTCGAGCGCAATATCGAAGGCGGGCTGTCGCCGCGCGATGCGACCTATCAGGCGATGCGTGAAGTTTCCGGCCCGATCATCGCGATCGCGATGGTGCTGATCGCGGTCTTCGTGCCACTCGCCTTCATCTCCGGCCTCACCGGGCAGTTCTACAAGCAGTTCGCGCTGACGATCGCGATCTCGACCGTGATCTCCGCCATCAATTCGCTGACACTGTCGCCGGCCCTGTCGGCGCTGCTGCTCAAGGGACACAATGAGCCTAAGGACCGGCTAACGATCATCATGGAAAAGGGCCTCGGCTGGTTCTTCCGCGGATTCAACAAGGTGTTCACACGCTCGTCAGAGAATTACAGCGGCACCGTTACCAAGGTGATCTCGGGCAAGGCCGCAGTGATGGGACTCTATGTGGCGTTGGTCGGCGTGACCGCGCTCCTGTTCCAGCAGGTGCCGAGTGGGTTCGTGCCGGGCCAGGACAAACAGTATCTGGTCGGCTTCTCACGACTGCCTGATGGCGCAACGCTGGACCGCACCGAAGACGTCATCCGCAAGATGAGCGACATCGCGCTGACCCAGCCCGGTGTCGAGAGCTCGGTTGCATTCCCGGGCCTGTCGATCTCGGGCTTCACCAACTCCTCCAACGCCGGCATCGTGTTCTCAACGTTGAAGCCGTTCGACGAGCGCAAGAGCCCCGCGCTGAGCGGCAATGCAATCGCGGCCGACCTCAACAAGAAATACTCCGGGATTCAGGAAGCCTTCATCGCCATGTTCCCGCCGCCGCCGGTCAACGGTCTCGGCACCATCGGCGGCTTCAAGCTGCAGATCGAGGATCGCGCCGGCCTCGGCTATGAGGCGCTGAACCAGGCGACGAATGCGTTCATGGCGGCGATGCAGAAGGCACCGGAGATCGCCGGCGTGTTCTCGAGCTTCCAGGTCAACGTGCCCCAGCTCTTTGCCGACATCGACCGCACCAAGGCGCTCCAGCTCGGCGTCCCCGTGACGGAGGTGTTCAACACGCTCCAGATCTATCTCGGTTCCTACTACGTCAACGACTTCAACAAGTTTGGCCGCACCTATTCCGTTTACGTGCAGGCCGACGCGCCGTTCCGCGCGCGTGCCGACGACATCAAGCAGTTGAAGGTGCGCTCGTCCTCCGGCGACATGGTGCCGCTGTCGGCGTTGCTCACGATCCGCCAGAGCGCGGGCCCCGAGCGCGCGATCCGCTACAACGGCTTTCTGTCCTCCGACATTAACGCGGCGGCTGCGCCCGGCTTTTCCTCCGGCCAGGCACAGGAGGTCGCGACGCGGATCGCGGCGGAGACATTGCCGCCCGGCTTCGCCTTCGAATGGACCGACCTGACCTATCAGGAGTTCATCGCCGGAAATTCCGGCCTCTGGGTGTTCCCGCTGGCGATCCTGCTGGTGTTCCTGGTGCTGGCCGCACTCTATGAAAGCCTGACCTTGCCGCTCTCAATCCTCATGATCGTGCCGATGGGCCTGTTGGCTGCGATGTTCGGCGTCTGGATCTCCAAGGGCGACAACAACGTCTTCACCCAGATCGGCTTGATCGTGCTGGTGGGACTCTCGGCCAAGAACGCGATCCTGATCGTCGAATTCGCGCGCGAGCTCGAGTTCGCAGGCCGCACGCCGGTCCGGGCCGCCATCGAGGCGAGTCGGCTGCGGTTGCGCCCAATCCTGATGACCTCGATGGCGTTCATCATGGGCGTGCTGCCGCTGGTGCTCTCGACCGGTGCCGGCTCGGAGATGCGGCGCGCCATGGGCGTCGCCGTGTTCTCCGGCATGATCGGCGTCACCGTATTCGGCCTGTTCCTGACGCCGGTGTTCTATGTGCTGCTGCGGACGGTCACCGGCATGAAGCCGCTGACGCATCACGGCAGCGACACCAGCGCGGCGCCGGTGCAACCCGTCGGGCACTAGATCAGGGAAATCCCTGACAGCAACAACAAAACGAGCACGGTCTTGCGAAAGACCGTCTCGTTGACCCTGTGGAACGCGATCACGCCGAGCGCGGAGCCGGCGAACAGCGCCGGCAGGCTGACCGCGAGATCGACGAAGACTTTTGACGACAGATCCTGATGTCCGATCAGCAGCGCGATCGCGAACAGCTGCATCGCGGCGATGAACGGCTGCACCAGACCGCGCTGCTCGCTCTTGGGCACGCCGCGCATGTCGCACCAGATCGTCGGGATCGCGCCGGGCATCGCGGTCAGCCCGCCGACCAGCCCTCCCCCGAACCCGATCAACGCGACCCAGTGTCGCCCGACCGCCTCGCCGGCCGTCACCAGCGTCGGCCGCAGCAGCATGTAGGCCGCATAGAGTGCGACGATGATGCCGAAGCCGCGCCGGAGCAGATGCGTATCGGTGCTCTGGAGCAGCGACACCGCAATGGGAACGCCGATCAAGCCACCGACGATCAGCAGCAGACTGCCTTCCCAGCGAATATTGCGCCGAAGCGCCCACAGATTGGTGGCCTGCACGCCGATGCTGCACGCCATCATCAGCGGCACGGCTTCGAGCGGCTGAAACACCCGGAGCAGGATGGCGCCCGCCACTGCGGAAAAGGCAAATCCCGAGAGCCCGGAGACGAACGCACCGGCAAACACGGCGGCGCTGAGCAGCATCACAGTCGTGACATCAGGCACAATCCGCCCTCCGGTCAGTCGTAGGGAATTTGCAAGACCGGGATATCGGCGCTCTCGGTGCAAACGGCCGGCACGAGTGGAACCGACGGATGCGCGTAAGCGTGCGATCGCTCCAGCATCGCGAGGCCGACCAGTTGGAGAGCAACGAGCGCCGCGGTCAGCGCAATGGCGACGATGCTGACGTTACGCACGCTCGAATTTGGGGTGGCCGGTCTTGGGCTCGCGCGGATCAACTCCGTTGGCATTTTCAAAAGTATCCTCTTCACGGGAGACGGGAATAATTTCATTCAAACACGGCGCTTCGTGCGGCCGGTCCAGCAGGTGGCGATAGCGTTGCAACACGCGCTGCGCGTCGATTTCCCGCTGCGCGCGGAGTACCGCGCCTATGCGGGCGACGATATCGCGGAACCTGCCTGTCAGAACCGGTGACGCCGTTCGCATGACAATCTCCTCTCAATCTGTTCGAGAGATTGACGGGATCCACTTCCGCCTGCAGTGAGTTGCTTCACACAATGCCTGACATGTCGAACAACAGACCGCGTGATGTTCAGTAGAATAGAGCGCGGAAAATCGCGTCATTCGATCGAACGACGCGCGATAACTTTCTAATGATGTTTCTGATTGAACCTATTGCGAGCTGCTGCGACTCGCCTGCGTTTTGAACGCGTCTCAGTGCACGAGCGGATTGGAGAATCCAGCTGCGAGCTTGACGAGATCGGCTTGACGAGAAACGCCGGTCTTGGCGAACACCCGATGCAGATGCGTCTTCACCGTCGTCTCTGCGATACCGAGCGCAACCGCGGTCTCCGGCACGCCGCCGACATCGACGATCGACTGCAAGACCCTCAGTTCCGCAGGCGTGAGTTCGAAGGTGCGATCAATGAGACCGGCACATGAGCGGCCGTCGAGTTCCGCTTTCCAGATGAACAAGGCTCCTACGGCCGAACTGCGCTCGGCCGTCCCCTCGCGCAGCAATGACGGCAGCGCGATGATTTGCGCGACGTAGTAGGAACCGTCACGCGATATCAGCGGAATTTTCCGCCCCGAAGATGCCGCCAAAGCGACTTCGCTTGTGTCGCGGAAGATATCGCGCAGGGCCGAGTTTGCAGCGGAGGAGCTTGCCACCAACCGGCCCGAGACAGACCGCAGGACATCATCGACGGCCAGGATCGTCTCCGCGGCCAGATTGCTGTGGACGATATGACAGGTCGAATCGAGCAGAATGACGCCCGCGTTGAGTCGGTCCACGACGTCGGTGAGCGCGATCGCGCGCTGCTGCTTCCGTTCGATGGCCCGGTTGATCAGCAGCGCCCGGCTCGCATGCGGAACCAGGAACTGCATCCGCGCCCGTTGTTCGGCGTCGAGCATCTCCCTGCCCGGGATCACCGTCATCAGCATCGGACAGGACGACTTCGACTGCTCGAGCACCACGTTGGCGACGTCGACGCAACCTTGGGGGCGCAGCCATTCCTGGTAGAAGCGGCCGCGGCGATATTCGTCGAAATCCACGAGATCGGGGATGTTGCGCACCTCGCCGTAGCGCGGAAGCCGAGCGAGCGGGTCGTACCGGGAGTAGGTCTCCGCATAGAGCTGAATGTAGTGCGGATCGACTCCGCAGTAATAATGCGTCGCGCCCGATTTGCTGACCGGGTCCTTCGAAATCAGACCACAGGCCTGGCTGCCGATGAAGGCATTGAGTTTGACAACGACCTCGCTCCACAACTCCGGGTGGAGACCCGCGTCATAGATAGTCTCGATCAACTCGGACGGCTTTGGAGGTCGGGGCATCGGAAGAGCCAATGGTGACACATGGAGATGGCGACATGTTCTTCATGCCTGGCGGCTTCCGTGAGTCTTTCGCGGGAGCGAAAGGTTCAATCGCGATGGCAAAATCAACGGTCTAGTTGACGAGCGGATTGGAGAACCCTGCTGCAAGCTTGACGAGATCAGCCTGACGCGAAACGCCCGTCTTGGCGAACACGCGGTGCAGATGCGTCTTCGCCGTCGTTTCCGCGATACCGAGCGCGACCGCCGTCTCCGGGACGCCGCCAACCTCGACGATCGACACGAACACGCGCAGCTCGGCCGGCGTAAGGTCGAATGTCCGCGCGATCAATTCGCCGTAGGACTGTCCGCCGAGCGATACCTTGCGCAGGAGCAGCGCACCGACGGCATCGACCACCCGCTCGCTGCGGTCCCGCAGGACGGACGACAGCGGCAGGATGTGCGCGACGTAACGCTCGCCCGAAGGCGAAAGCAGTGAAAACGCATGCCCCTTTGTGGCAAGCAGGGCAATTTCATTGCGGGCCGTGAACGCTTCCCGCAGCGTCTGATTGGCCTCCGCACTGCTGGTCACCAATTGCCCCGCAACGGACCGAACCAGATCGTCGGCCGCAAGCAAATCGTGCCCCGCGGAATTCGCGTGCACCACCCGGCAGAAACCATCGAGCAGGAAGATGCCGCAGGCAAGATTGTCCAGGACCTCCGCCAGCGCTGTCGCCAGCGTCAGTTGCGAGGTCATGGCGCGGTTGATCAGCAACGCGCGGCTGGCGTGCGGGACGACCAGCGAGAGGCGGTGCTTCATCACGGGATCCACCATCCGGCGGCCCGACAGCACCGTCATCATCACCGGGCAATTCGGATTCGAATCCTCAAGCACGACGTTGGCCGCATCGCTGCAACCCTGCGGCCGCATCCATTCCTGGTAAAAGCGTCCTCGCCGATATTCATCGAAATTGACGAGATCCGGGATGCTGACGATCTGGCCATGCGGCGGCAGGACTGTCAGCGGATCGAACTCCGAATGCGTCTCGGAATAGAGCCGGATGTAGTGCGGGTCCGCCCCGCAATAATAGTGCGTGACGCCGAATTTGCTGACCGAGTCCTTGGAAAACAGCCCGCAGGCCTGGCCGCCGACGAAGTCGCGGATGCCGGTGACGACGTTATTCCACAGCGAGGGATCGAGCCCGGCATCGTAGATGGCCTCGACCAGGTCGGGCAGTTTCCGTGGTCCGTGCATGGCTATAAATGGCCTGGGTGATCAATATCACCAAGCATACCACAACCACAGCATGCGGCATCCTCCGATCGGAGGACGCCGGCCCGGCGGATCGAGCCGGCCGGAACGAACGGACATCCGTTTTGGGCGCTGCTGATGCGGAGTTGCAATACCGCACCGGGACGCTCACGCCTCGTCCCAGCCGACCTTCTCCAGATTCTCCGACCAGACCGCGGCGCGATAGATCTCGCGCCCGTCGCTGTCTCTGACCCGGATGCAGGCATCGCGGCCGCGCAAATCGTCGCGCCAGACGAACAGGTGGCTTGCCATCTCGTTGGCCACCACGAATGTCGCTTCGGGGCATTCGAACACCATGCCACCCGGATCGATCTTCACGATATTGCCGAGCATAAGATCAAAGAAAAAACGGCGCATGCAACACAACACTCCAACTGCGGGCGGCGCACGCCCGTGCCGTCTCCAATCGGCATTTGACCTGACATTCAATCGCGCGCGGTCACGACATCTCGCGGCTCCTGACGTCACTGGGCGTGGCGCCATAAGTCCGCCGGAAGCAGCGGTTGAAATAGGAGAGATCGCCGAAACCGACATCGTAGGCGATCGAGCTGACCGTCCGCTCGGCGTATCCGGGTTCGCGCAACATGCGATGTGCACGCTTGACGCGTTGTTCGATCAGGAAGGACGAGAACGTCTTGCCGTCGGCCTCGAACAGGCGCTGGAGATAACGCGGCGTCACGCCGAGCTCGTGGGCGACCGTGGCAACCGACAGGTCCTGCCGCCAACAATTGTTGGCGATGGAGGCTTTGGCCTTCTGCAGCCGTGCCGCCTTGAGGCCGCGCCGCCCGGCCAGTTCCCGCGGCTCGTTGGTGGCACCGAGGACGATTGCCAGAAGATCGTGCAGATGCCCGACCCCGAGCTGGCGCAAATTGGGCATCGCGAACGCATTCTCCCGCACCAGCGTCACCGCGTAATCGACCAGCAGCCGAAGTCCCGTTGAACTCTCCGGTATGACCCTCATCACAGCGTCATCGACATCCACGATCATCGGCGCCAGCACGCGTCTCGGCACACGCAGCGAGAAACAGCTACCCAGCGACAATCGCTCGAACGTCGTGACGTCCTCCGCGCTCGTCAGGACAGCCTCTCCGGCACGGAGGCTCAGATCGTGCCCTCGCTCGGATATCCCAAGCACGCCGGATCGATTCACGATCAGGGCCAGACTGTCATCGCCATCGGCAACCATGTGCTTGGTGCGAATGACCCGCGCTCCGCACAATCCTCCGATCAGCAATTGGGCTTCCGGCATGACGTGGGACGTGAAGCTCGCCGCGAACGGCTTTCCTTCCCTGGGCTCGACCTCCGCTTTCAACACCCCGCGGCAGTAAAAATCGCGAAGCAGAGGGATGCGCTCGTTTTCGGGAATTTCGTTCGTTGAAACGTTGATAACGGAAAAATCAAACTGGCTCACTGCAATCCTCCAACCGATGAGCAGGCCGGCCGCGCGCTGTCGTTCCTCACACTCGCGTTCGATGCCGTCGTGGCATCTCTTCGCGGCGCTTGCTGCTTTTCACTTTTCTGCAACGCGATATACGAAAGTCTCAAATGACTCGCGTCCTGCATTCGGAGGACACCGGAGCTCGGCTCATCACAATGGATTGAGATTGCGGCACATAGCCGGCGAACCATGTGAAATAAATCACAAGGCATCGTCACCGTCGTTCGTTCGACGCGCGAATGGAACGGCAAAGCCGGTGGCGATCTTGACCAGGTCGGCCTGCCTGCCGGCGCCGGTCTTCTCGAACAGGCGACCGAGATGCGTCTTCACCGTCGTTTCGGCGATGCCGAGCTTTGCCGCAATGTCGGGAACGCCGCCAATCTCGATAATTGCCATCAATACGCGCAATTCGGACGGTGTCAGCCTGAAGGCCGCAGCGATCGCATCGGCTGCGAGCCATGTCGCCGCCGATGCCTTCTGAACGAACAGCACCGTGGCTGCAACATCTCGCGATGGAGTGCGATCGCGCTTCAGGGGAAAAGCGTGGAGCAGATAGTGCTGCCCATCAACTGATGTCGCAAGCTCGATCTGACGGCGGGGAACGGAACGAGTTTCGTTCCCTGAATCGATTTCGCACAGGCCACGGAATATTTTCTCGGTCTGGGTGTTACGGGCCACGATCCGGTCGCCGACCATTGCGAGCAGTCTGGCATCCGCGAACAGCCCGCGGCATGCTGCGTTGGAATGCACGACGCGGCCATCTGCGTCGAGCAGGCAGATCGCCGTGCTCAGCCCATCCAAGATATCGGCAAGGTCGTCCACGGTATGCGAGCGTGCCCTGATCTGCCGGCCCATGATCCTGGCGCGCTGGAGGTGCGGAGCAAGCAGCCGCATGCGCTCACGCATCGGCTCGTCGACGAGTCCGTGCGACCGGTGCCGCAACACCTGCAGGATCGTGGTGCGCGTGGCCGACGTCTCGAGCGCGACGGTTGCAAGGTCCATCGCTCCTTGCGGTTCCACCCACTCGCGATAGAAGCTCGTTGTCAGGAAATCCGCATGAGGCATGATGTCGGCTACGCCGATCGTCTGTTCCGCCGCGAGCGTGAGATGACGATCGAGCAGAGGGTCCAGCTCCACATATCGGTCGCGATATAGCTGGCGGAAGCGGGATTCGCTGCCGAAATGCTCATGGATCTCGATCGAGAGCCTGGCTCTGTCCCTGGACAGGATGGTCGCGGCACATCCGCCGATGAAATGCGAAACCTGTTCCAGCACCCCGCTGCGTAGCGCGGGATCGACCGCCGCGTCGTAGATCTCGCCGACGAGAGACGAAAACCGATTTGCGTGGAGGATTGTCATCGGCCGGACGACGCAATCGACGCGGAGAAAACGTTGCAACGAAATGCTGGAATATCGAACATCGTCCTTGCGTAACGTCAACCGCAGGATGCGGCTTGGACGTTTTCGCCAAAGACTAGGATAAATGCGAACAGCGCGCGGACTGTGTGCGATGAGTCACGTGCGCGATGCGTCAGGCGCCGCGCGCTGCAGAACCCTGTCGTCACCGATCCCGCCGACGTCGCATCCGATTCCGGCAATTTACTTGCGATTCTCCTCGCAGAATTTCAGCGCCGCCAGCGCTTCACCGGCACGCGGCACCTGCATCTCGATGCTGTCGTCGTCATCGTCCTCGAAATCGAGCGAGAGACGCTTGGCCTTAGACAGCCGGTCCATCATGGACTGATCGTATTCGAAGATGCCGCGCACGGTGGTCTTGTCCATGACCTCCCACTTGGCCTTCTTCATGATATCGGCGTCGTCGGTGCCGACATCGGCCCGGAGGATCTCACCAACCTTGTCCCACTCCCAGCCGTCATAGATCATGACGATGACAATAGCCTTCTCGGAATAGGTAATGACGATGACGTAGTCCCGGTTCTCGTCTTCCTTGTCCTTGTAGCCGCGGCTCGCATTGCAATGTGCGTCTTGCGTACGCTTTTCGATGGTCCAGTCGCCGACCTTGGATTGTTGCGCCTGCACCGGTCTTGCGGTCAAAGCGACTGCGCTCAAGGCGCCGGCCAGCAACCCGGCGGCGAGAAGAGATCGTTTCATGTCAGCCTCCAGCGTGTTCCCCGGACCGAGATGACCACCTCTGCCGGTGACCCGCAAGGGCTTCAGGGGTGCGTAGGCCCCGACCTTGCCCTACTCCCGCCGCGGCACGATCGCGATCGGGGTGAAGGTGTAAACCTCCTCGCCGTTCTGGTTGAACATGGTCCATTTCACCAGTGCGATACCCTGCGGCTTCGACTTCGACGGCGTCAGGCTCATGACCTCGCCAACCAGATGCAGGCGGTCATCGGGCCGTACCGGGATGGTCCAGCGCAGCCCGTCGACGCCGGCGCCGATCAGCGGATGCGGGCCGAAGGGGCGGGTCTGGATCGCGAGGCTCATGGCAATCGCAGCGGTGTGCCATCCCGAGGCAGCGAGACCCCGGAACAGGGTCTGCTTGGCGGCTTCGTGGTCGAGATGCATCGGCTGCGGATCGAACTCGGCCGCGAACCGCTTGATGTCGGCCTCGGTGACGTGAACTTCGGGGGATTTGAACTGCATTCCAATGGTGAGATCGTCGAACCACTCGACCTGCGCCATGATTTCGCCTCGCCATGTGATGCGCCGCCTCGCGGCTAATGGGATTGAGCAAGAGCGGGATGTAGCGGCTCCGCAGCGCACAAACCAGCCCGGGGTTCCCCAAGAAACCCGTTTCCAGATGCGACGAAACACGCCTGAAACAGATGCTCGGTTATCTGGTTGTCAAAATCATACAGGGACGGCCACCATGCAATTCTTCCTCGACCTGATCTGGGATTATTCCTGCTGTCAGCACCTCGTCGCCCTGGCGCCGCAGGAGGACGAGCTATGATCGAGCTGATCTCGGCCCTGCTCGCGCTTTGCAGCGTCGGCGTTTTTGCAGCGCACGCGGTGGATGCCTATCGCACCACACATTACTGATAGCCGTGCACTGATAGCCTTGCCCTAGAACGGCCGCCGATAGAAATGCTCCGAATGCGTTGCCGGCGGAAACCTGTTGGCGAGCGCGAGAGCTCCCCTTTCGTCGGTTTCAAGTGCGATCTTCTGTGCGAGCATGACGTCGCCGGGGACGAGAAAGCCTGACGGGACAAAGCACCACCCCATTGTCGCGTTTCCGGCCGCGTCGATCTCGTGGACATTGGCGGCGGTGCCATAGTGGATGCGATAGGTCTTGCCGGTATCGCAGCCGACGACATCGAAATGCCGGTACTGCTCGAATTGCGCGCGCTGCGCCGGTGACAGCCATTCGGCCAGGAGCCGCCGGCCGCGGGCATCCGGCGTGTTCTCGCCGAAGAAGCGCCGATAGAGTTCGCGTAGCGCATGCAGACGCGCACGCGCCGGCGCGCGGAGCCAGACCGCCGCGATCATGAGCAGCTCAGATCAACCGCCGACCAGGCGGGGATAGAACAGCGTTTCCTGCGCGGTCGGGTCGAACGATCGGATCCGGGTGACTTCGCCGGGTCCGGTTCGCAGCGCGGCGGTGAAGCCCGCTCCGGTCAGCTCCCGAAAGCGCCGTTCGGCCCGCGCCAGCGCTTCGGCATTGCCAGGATCAAACTCGTGGCGCGTGTCGCCAGTCTGGTCCATCACGATCTGGGTTGCCATGTTGAGTCTCCTCATGCCCAGCCCTGTTCGATCAAAGCAAACCTCGTGCCGTCGGTTCCAGTTGGCAACAACTTTCTCTTGCCCGCGCATCACGCCTTGCTGAGCAGCAGGGTGCCCAAGCGAAGTGGATGCCGGTCCGCATAAGGAAAACGCGCCAAAACAAGAAGCTAGAGCCCGTTCGAAACGGGGCTCTGGTCAGCGCGAGGCGGCCGTACCTCCGCCCTCGTCGATCTGCCGTCCCATCAGGGCGATCGCCTTCTGATAAACGCCGGCGGCATTCCAGGCTTCGATGGCGGCGAAATTCGGCTCGCCCGGCTGGTAACCGGCTCCTGCACGCCAGCCGTGGGCCTTGAGGAAATTCGCTGTCGAGTTCAGCGCATTGGCGGCAACTTCGAGATTGCCTGTGCCGTAGGCCAGGATGTTCTTGGGCATGAACTGGGTCTGGCCGACTTCGCCGTGCATCGAGCCGCGGGTTGCCCCCGACAGCGTGCCGCGATCGATCAGCTTCAGCGCCGCATAGAGCTGGTCGGTGAAGAATTCGGGACGGCGGCAGTCGTAGGCGAGCGTCGCAATCGAGGAGAGCATGTTCTGGTTGCCGCGCTGGCTGCCGAATCCGGTCTCCATGCCCCAGATCGCGATCAGCGGCCCCGGCGGAACGCCATAGCGCTGCTGGATCGAGGCGAACAAGGCGGCCTGCGACTGCTTGAGCTGGCGCCCCTTGGCGACGATGGTAGTGGCGCCGCGCTTGGCGAGGAATTGGTCGAGTGTCAGCGAGAAGCTGCGCTGGCCGCGGTCGGCCGCGATGGTGGCACTGGCGTAATTGGTCTGCATCAGCGCCCCGAGCGCGGTCTGGCCGACGCCTTTGCCCTGCGCTTCCGCACTGAACTCGCGCTTCCAGGCCTCGAAGCCGGCCGGCGAACTGCCGCATTGCGCGGCGTGGGCGGCGGGCGAGAGGCAGCCGAGCAGCGTCATCGCCCCGAAAACCGCCGCAGTTACAGTTCTGCCCCTGATCATGTCCAATGTCCTCTCTCTGGCGCGATCCAATGCCCGAGCTTACCCGGACGAAGGCGCCGACTCCATGGCGTGATCATACGACATTTCCAGTCCGTCCAAATTGCCCTCCTTGCGCCACTTGTTGAGCAGCCGCAGGAATGCCACCGGCCCGCGCCAATACTGGCTGTTTCTCGCCGCGATCGGATCGAACACGCCTTCATTGTTGTAGTAGCCGGGCGTGCATTCAGCGAGGTAGGTCTGGCGTCCGAGCGCGGCTTTGACCACCTCCTCAACCCAGGCGTTTTCGGCCGCCAGCGTCGGCTCAAGAGTTCGCGCCTTGCGCTTGCGCGCTTCAGCGATCACGTAGGCGATGTGCTGCGACTGCTCGTCGATGATGTGCGGAAAGTTGGCGCTCTGGCCGGCCTGCACCATGACGATCAGGAAGCAGTTCGGGAAGCCGCGGCTGTAGAAGCCATGCATCGTCTTGACGCCGTCGCGCCAGCGCTCGGACAGACTCGTGCCATCGCGTCCATAAATCTCGAAGCCCATACGACGGGCGTAATCGGTGCCGACTTCAAAACCGCTCGCATAGATCAGGCAGTCGAGCTCATAGGCCTTGCCGTCGACCACGACGGCGTTCTCGGTGATGCGCTCGACGCCTTGCCCCCTGGTGTCGACGAGATGCACGTTGGGACGATTGAAGGTGTCGAGATATTCGTCGTGGAAACACGGCCGCTTGCAGAAGGCCTTGTACCACGGCTTTAACGCCGAAGCAGTTGCCTCGTCCTTGACGATCGCGTCGACGCGCGCCCGGATCTCTTCCATCTTGCGATAATCGGCCTGCTCGATGACCTTGAGCGCCTCCTCGATCGAGGTCACCGGCTGCGTCTGGCGACGCGGCGCCAGCAGTATCTCGCCGAGCAGGCCGGTCCAGCCGTCCTGCACCAGATCCTGTTCGAATGGCTCGCCCGAGATCACCGTGGTGAAATTGTCCATGCGCTCGCGCTGCCAGCCGGGTCTGAGTCCCTGCGCCCAGCTCTGATCCGTCGGGCGGTCGTCGCGCACGCCGATCGCCGACGGCGTACGTTGGAAGACGTAGAGCTCCTTGGCCGAGCGGCCGAGATGCGGCACGCATTGCACGGCGGTGGCGCCGGTGCCGATGATACCGACGCGTTTGTCGCCAAGACCACCAAGATCACCTTCGGCCGTGCCGCCGGTGTAGGCGTAATCCCAGCGGCTAGTGTGGAAGCTGTGTCCCTTGAAGTTTTCGATACCGGGAATGCCCGGCAGCTTCGGACGGCTCAGTGGGCCTCCAGCAAGGATGACGAAGCGCGCGCGGATGCAATCACCGCGATCGGTCTCGACCAGCCAACGTGCCTCGTACTCCTGCCATTCCATGCGCGTGATGACGGTCTGAAACAGCGCGCGCTCGTAGAGATCGAAGTGACGGCCGATGCGGCGCGAATGTTCGTAGATCTCGGGGGCTCGCGCATATTTACGCACCGGCATGTAGCCGGTCTCTTCCAATAACGGCAGGTAGATGTAGCTCTCGGTATCGCAGGCCGCACCAGGGTAGCGATTCCAGTACCAGGTGCCGCCGAAATCGGCGGCCTTTTCCACGACCCGGAAATCATCGATGCCGGCCGCGCGCAGTCGCGCGCCACACAGAAGGCCGCCGAAGCCGCCGCCGACGATGACCACCTCGGTCTGTTCGCTGACGGCCTCGCGCGCAAATCCGGAATTGGCCCAGGGATCGTCGAGATAGCGCCCAAACTCGCCGGTCACCTCGACATATTGCGCCTTGCCCTCGGTGCGCAGGCGCCGATCGCGCTCGTCGCGATAGCGCGCACGGAGTGCGTCAATGTCGAGTGTAGATTCGCCGGCTGCACCGGTCTTGTGTCTTTCCGCTGACATCCGTTTCCTCCCCGGCGGAAACTGCTTCGCCGGCAGCTCGCATCACTTAGCCCTGAAAAAGAGACGCATGCAATCAGGTCCCTCGCTTTTTACGTGAACGTCGCGTGGCGTTCCGCTAACCTCAAGCGCACATCACAAGCGCACGCCGCGCAACGACGTGGCGATCCGGAGGAACGATGCAGGGATTGATGATGGATATGCCGCTCCTGATCAGCGGCCTGATCCAGTATGCCGCCGATTATCACGCCGAGGCCGAGGTCGTCGCCCGCGAGATCGAGGGCGACATCCATCGCTACACCTATGCGGACGCCCATCCGCGCATCAAGCGCATGGCATTGGCGCTCAAGAGGCTCAGCATGATGCCCGGCGACAGGGTCGGCACGCTGGCCTGGAATACGCACCGGCATTTCGAAATGTTCTACGCCGCGCCGGGCATGGGCTATGTGCTGCACACGATCAACCCGCGGCTGTTCCCCGAACAGCTCGTCTATATCGTCAATCATGCCGAGGACCGGCTGCTGTTCATCGACCGCGCCACGCTGCCGATCGTGGAGGCAATCGCGCCGCAGCTCAAATCGATCGAAGCCTATGTCGTGATGTGCTCGCGCGAGCGGATGCCGGAGACCAAACTTGCCAACGTCCATTGCTACGAGGAGCTTCTGGACAAAGAGAACGACGCCGGCTTCGTCTGGCCGGAGTTCGACGAAAAGTCGGCGTCCACGATCTGCTACACCTCCGGCACCACCGGCAATCCGAAGGGCGTGATCTATTCGCACCGCGCCGCGATCCTGCAGACCATGGTCTCCTGCAATTTCGACTTCCTGCCCGGGCACCTGGAAGGCGTGCGCGAGGTGATGATGCCGATGGCGCCGCTGTTCCACGGCAACGGCTGGAACATGCCGTTCACCGCGCCCTATACCGGATCGAAGCTGGTGCTGCCCGGCCGCAATTACGAGCCGGACAAGCTCTACGAATTGCTTGAAGGAGAGAAGGTGACGCTGTCGGCGGGCGTGCCTAGCTTCTGGCTGATCCTGCTCGACTGGCTCGGACGCACCGGCAACAGGTTCTCGACACTTCGCGCAACATTGTCGTCAGGCTCGGCGCCGCCGCGCGCGATGGTCGAGAAGCTCAAGCGTGAGTATGACATCGACTACATCCAGGCCTGGGGCATGACCGAAGCGTTGGGCTGCTCGATGCCGGGCCTTCGGCCGGGCTCCGAGCATCTCGAAGACAAGGAGAAGTTCGACCGCCGCCAGGTGTCCGGCCGCGCGTGTTTCGGCACCGCCTTGCGCATCGTCGACGACGGCGGCAACGAGCTGCCGCGCGACGGCAAGAGCGTCGGCCATCTGCGCGCGCGGGGACCGTGGGTTGCGTCCGGCTACATGAAACTCGACGAAGGCCTGGACCGCGACGGCTGGCTGATCACCGGTGACATGGCCGTGATCGACCCCCAGGGCCACGTCACGCTGACCGACCGCTCCAAGGACGTGATCAAGTCCGGCGGCGAATGGATCTCCTCGATCCAGCTCGAGGACGTCGCCTTGTCTCACCCCGATGTGCTGCAAGCCGCCGTGGTCGCGATCAACCATGAGAAATGGCAGGAGCGGCCTCTGCTCATCGTCGTCCGCAAGAAGGGCGCGACCGTCGACGGCAAGACGCTGCTCGACCACATGCGCCCGAAAATCGCGAGCTGGTGGATGCCCGACGCCGTCGAGTTCATGGACGAGTTCCCGATGACCGGCACCGGCAAGGTGCTTAAATCGGCGCTGCGCGAGAAATTCAAAGAGTATCGCGTCGCCTGAGCCGATTGCGCGCCAGCCTGTCCATCGATCGAGGAGACCAAAGATGCTCTACCCGATGTCCCCCAAAGTCGTCGAGCTGAAGCGCAGGCTCGACGGTTTCATGGACCGGCACATCTATCCGAACGAGGAACGCTTTTATCGCGAGGCGGAGGAGCTGGGGCCCTGGAAGGTCTATCCGGTCGTCGAGGAGCTGAAGCCGCTGGCGCGCGCCGAAGGTCTCTGGAATTTGTTCCTGCCGGACTCCGGGCACGGTGCAGGCCTGACCAATCTCGAATATGCCCCGCTTTGCGAAGTCATGGGCCGCTCGCATCTCGCGCCCGAAGTCTTCAACTGTTCGGCGCCCGATACCGGCAACATGGAGGTGCTGGAGCGCTATGGCACGGAGAACGACAAGGAGCGCTGGCTGAAGCCGTTGCTCGCAGGCGAAATCCGCTCCTGCTTCGCCATGACCGAGCCTGCCGTCGCCTCGTCCGATGCGACCAACATCGAAAGCTCGATCGTCCGCGACGGCGACCATTACGTCATCAACGGCCGAAAATGGTACACCACCAACGCGACCGACCCGCGCTGCAAGATCTGCATTTTCATGGGCAAGACTGATCCCGACAATGCGGACCGCCACAAGCAGCAATCCATGATCCTGGTGCCGATGGACACAGCGGGCGTCGCGGTCAAGCGTCCCCTGCCCGTGTTCGGCTTCTACGGCGTGCCCGATCGCGCCTCCGAGGTCGTCTTCACCGATGTGCGCGTGCCCAAGGAGAACATGCTGCTCGGCGAGGGCCGTGGTTTCGAGATCGCGCAGGGACGCCTCGGCCCGGGGCGTATCCATCACTGCATGCGGCTGATCGGGCTCTCCGAGCGCACGCTGGAAAAGATGTGCCGCCGGGTGCGCAGCCGCGTCGCCTTCGGCAAGCCGGTTTCCGAGCAGACGGTGACGCAGGAGCGCATCGCAGAATCCCGCATCATGATCGAGCAGGCCCGGTTGCTGACGCTCAACGCCGCCTACGCGATGGATACCGTCGGCAACAAGGTGGCGAAAGCCGAGATTGCGATGATCAAGGTCGCCGTGCCCAACATGGCCTGCCAGATCATCGACTGGGCGATCCAGGCCCACGGCGGCGGCGGCACGTCGAACGACTTCGGATTGACGCAGGCCTATGCGACCGCGCGTTTGCTGCGTCTCGCCGACGGCCCGGACGAAGTCCACAGGAACCAGATCGCGCGGTTCGAGCTGAAGAAATATTCGAACGCTTGAATCGGGCGATGGCAATCGCGCCTAATTCAGCACCTCCACCGTCGCTGAGCGCCCGGCCACCAGCGACATCCCGTCAGGCACATGATCCAGCGCGATGCGTACCGGCACGCGCTGGGCGAGGCGCACCCAGCTGAAGGTCGGGTTGACGTTGGCAAGCAGGCTGGCGCCCTCGACGCGGTCGCGGTCCTCGATGCCGGCGGCGATGCTCTCGACATGGCCCGGCAGCGTCACCTTCTCGCCCATCAGGCGGACCTGCACCTTGTCACCGATACGAATGCGCGCAAGTTTCGTCTCCTCGAAATAGCCTTCGACATGCAGCGTATCGCTGTCGACCAGCGCCATCACGCCTTTCCCGGCCGTGACATAGGCGCCGGGACGCAGATCCATGTTAGTGATCACGCCGTTCACGGAGGCATGCACCTCGCTGCGATCGAGATTGAGCTGGGCGACCGCGCGGTCGGCAACGGCCGCATCGAAAGCCGCCTTGGCCTGGAGCTGGGTGGCCAGCACCTGCTCCTGTTTCTGCTGCGACACGGCGTCGGTCGTCAGCGCGCTGTAGCGCTTCAAATCGGCATTGGCCTGATCGAGCGTAGCCTGATGACCGGCCACCGACGCATCGGCCTGCCGCAGCGCCAGCGCAAAACGCTCGCGGTCGATCTTGAACAGGACGTCACCGCGATGGACCTTCTGGTTGTCCTTGACCAACACTTCGGTCACGAAGCCCGACACATCGGGCGCGACCTGCACCACGTCGGCGCGCACCCGGCCGTCGCGGGTCCATGGCTGCTCCATGTAATAGACCCAGAGCTCGCGGCCGACAGCGAGCGCGGCGACGACGGCAAGGAGCGTCAACGCGAGGCGCCCGAGCCAGGCAACATTCCCTTTCATGCAAGATACTCCGAGAGATAGACGACGACGCCGAGAATGCAGACATAGATCGCGAAATCGAACAGCGCGCGGTGCCAGACCAGCCGGTAAAGATCAAAGCGCTGCATGAAGCGGCGCAGCAGAGCACTCAGTGCGTAGGCGATGATGATCCACAACAGCAGCGCTGGCACGAGCACACCGTAGATATCGATCACGTATCTCACGCCGCAACACTCTCGCCTGCCCGCGGCCGATAGGCCGGTGCGTCCGGAAACAGGCCGCGCCTTATGCCGACGAGGCCGACCAGAGCGTCCTCGCGCGCCTTTCCGTTGGGATCCTTCACCGCCCGGGCCAGTGCCCGATCGACGCTTGTCAGAAGTTCGGCCGGCATTCCATCACCCGCATATCTGCGGCAGGCGATGGCGAGCTGATCGAGCATGTCGTCGATCACGGCAATGGTGGATGCCGCAAGCCCGTAGCGGGCGCGCCGCAGATCGATGATGTTGATTCCGATACGAAGCTGGACCAGGCTCTCGGCGTCGCGGCGGTCACTCTCGGAGAGAAACGCGATTCGCTGCACCAGAAGGCCGAGCCGGTGCAGCATCAGGCCCGCGAACTCCGCGCGATCCCGCTTGCCGCGCCGTTCGGCGGCGACCGCGAGCGCCGTCCAGTTCGACAGCACCAGGCGGTTGGCGATCCACTCCGCCCCCACCCCACGCGCGATCCGCGTCACCAGCTCGGCAATGATGACACCGACGAAGAAGGCGACAGCGGAATTTGCGTAGGACGCGAAATCCGCGCTGTAGGTCGATTGCAGCGCCAGCAGCGTCGCCGTGTTGGCCGCGAGCGCCATGCCGGTTCCGGTCGTTGCGGGCCGTGCGATCAGGAAGCCATAGAAGAGGAACGTTGGCGCGAGCGCGACGACCAAAACCTCGAGATGCGAGATCGCGGGCACCAGCGCAAAAAGGTAGATCGCCACGACGACAATGGCGACCAGGGACCACAGGCCAAAACTGCGGATGAAGCGCGCGGGCTCGTCCTGCGCGGCGAAGAACGAACAGGCGACGGCCGCCATCATCGGCGCCGACGCGCCGTCCGGCCAGCCGGTACCGATCCAGAACGCGCAGCAGATCAGGATGGCTGCCGACGCGCCGGCAGCCGACCACAGGGCAAGGCCGCGATCCCTATGGCGCACCGGCGCGGCACCTGCTTCGGATTGGAAATCCAGATCGAGGGTCGAGACGTTCCGGTTCTCGACGATCGCTTCCGTCAGGGCGCGGCAATCGCGCGAGAGGTCGACCAGCTCGCGCAGCCGCGACAACAGGCTGGTGACGATGATCCGCTCCCAGGACGCGCTGTCGTCGAGGACCGCCTGCTGCCGTGCGATCATGGCGCGAATCCGCTCGGCCGGCTGCCGTTCGTTGGCGTCGCTCGTGATCCATCCCGCGAGATCTTCCAGGAGCCGCCCCAGCTCGGGTTGCCGCCTCAACGCCTCCTCGCCCAGCGCGGCGAGCCGGTCCTCGAGCGAAGCGATCACCGGCAAAAGCATCAGCATGCGAAGCCGGATTTCACCCAGTGCGACGACGGCATTGCGGTCGGTCAACCGGTCATAAGCAAGATGGGTGGAGAGCGTGTCGATGTCGACGATGTCGGTCGCAAGCTTGATGCGCTTGCCGCGGCGGGTTTCGTTCGTCCCGTGGCGCAGCAGGACGACTTGACTTAGGCGCTGCGCGTCCGCCACCCAATTCTCGATCCGATTGGCAACAGCCGGCGCGACGCTGCGCGGAAAGACGATGGTCGAAACCAGGCTGGCGCAGATGATGCCGAGCGAAATTTCCTCGAGCCTTGCCACCGCGGTTTCGAAAATGGCGCCCGGCTCGGACACCGAGGGAAAGCCGATCAGCGCCACCGTGTACCCGGCCAGCATGAAGACGTAGCTGCGTGGTGTGCCATCGAGCAGCGAGAGATAAAGACAGAGCCCGACCCAGAGCGCGATCGCGAGGCACAGCAGCTCGGGTGCATCGATCAGGTTTGGGACCAGCGCCACCGTCGTGATCGCGCCGACCAGTGTGCCCATCACGCGGAAGAACGCCTTCGAGCTGGTCGCCCCCGCCAGCGGCTGCGAGGTGATGTATACGGTCGCCATGGCCCAATAAGGCCGCGGCAGATCCATTGCCAGCGCGATGACGAGCGCCAGGATCGACGCGGCGAACGTCTTCAAAGCGAAAATCAGGTCCGCGTGGCGGACCGGGAACGGTTCATTTGCGCGCATGGCTATTTCGCTTCGGCGTCGGTCTCTGGCGGCTTGCCCACCGTTCTATGCGCAGGAGAGTCGCGAAGGCGACCGCAAGTTCCTCGGGAGCGATATCATGCAGCAGGCTGGCCCGCCCCCGGCCGGACCCGGGGCGCGGTGGACGTTCCCGACGGCCTACTGACATCTCGGCGGGCCGCATGCGCGCGACACGCCTCCGGCCGCGACAGCTCTCGCCTCAGTTGACGACGTACACATCCGGATCGAAGCTGGAGCTCGGCTTCTTGAAGGCGTTGCGCAAGGCGCCCGACATCGGGACGTTGTAGTTGAGGCCGTTCGGCGGGGTCGGCGATTCCAGCCACTTCTTGTACAGGACCTCGATCTCCTGGCTGGCGTACAGCTCTGCAGTCGCGCGATCGGCGAGCGCCTTGAACGGCGCGTCCTCCCGCCGCAGCATGATCCCGTAAGGCTCGGGCTTCGAGAACGTCTCCTCGCTGATCATGAACAGCTGCGGCTCCTTCGAGCGCGCGATCGCGACCGCGAGCTGCACGTCGTCGAGCGCGTAGGCCTGGGCGCGGTCGGTTTCCAGCAACAGGAAGGCCTCGGCCTGGTCCTTGGCCGGCATCACGTTGATGCCGAGATTGCGCTCCGTGTTGACCTTGGCGAGCTGCGTCAGATTGACCGATCCGGCCACCGCGGTCACCGCTTTGCCCTTGAGATCGTCGATGGTGTTGATCTTTGCGGCTTTCTTGGCCGCAAATCGCGTTGCGCTGAGGAAGTGCGTGTTGGTGAAGGCGACCTGCTTCTGGCGATCGGCATTGTTGGTGGTCGCCGAGCAATGCAGGTCGAGCGTCCCGTTGACCATCAGCGGAATCCGGTTCGACGACGTCACGGCGATGGTGTCGACGGCGATGTCGGGCATGCCGAGCTGCTTCTTCACGGCATCCACGATTCTCAGGCAGATATCCATGGCAAAGCCGACCGGCTTCTGGTTGCCATCGAGATAGCTGAACGGGACCGAGGCCTCCTGATAGCCCAGCGTGATCTTCTTGGTCTCTTTGACCTTCTGAAGCGTACCCGACAGGTCTTCGGCGGAGGCGGCAGTTGCAAGGCATGTGAGGGCCAGGACAAGGGTGGGTAAACGCATCGGGAACTCCTCGAGGAGGCTCGCGCCTCCATGCCGGGCGCAGCAATCGCGCCGTTGATAGCGCAGGCGCGCGACAGCCGCCAGACGAGCTTGCGTCTATCAGCTATCGCGGCTTGCGATACGGTGACCGGCCGTTTGTCTCCGTGGAGTCAGGGCGGCTCAACCGCCAGGATGGCGCTTACGCGTCGATACCGCGCTGGACCAGGATGCGCTCGGCGCTGTCGTTCCAGACATCCATCTTGGTGATCTGGCCATTCCGGACCACGAAGCGGTCGACATAGCGGTTGCCCTCGAACGCGGTCCCATCCATCCATTCGCCGTAGAGCGTGCCGACGCTGTAGACCACGGTCTCGCCGTCGCCCGGGCAGATATCGAACCGATCCATCTTCTTCTTGACCCAGCGGTAGCGCTTGGCGTTGAACCCGGTCGGGCCGCGCGGATGATCGAACTCGCGCCCGCCGGTAAAGGTGATCACCGTGCCCGGCGCCATATAGGCCGCGGCGGCGTCCGGATCGGGGATCATCGATGCCGTGAGATAGGCTTCCACGATCTCGGCGTCGGACGACGGACCGGCTTCGGCTTTTGCGGCAACGGACATGGCTCGTTCTCCCCGGTTTGCGGAATACTAACGCCGCTCTCGGGGAATACGTGCATATATTTTGAACATTTCCGTCGCTACACTGCCGACAATCTGGAGCCGCCAAACGCGGCTGACTGCACTAAATTCCTTCCGCAAGAGCCATGATCACCCAATCCGCCTTTGACCTCATTTTTCGCAACGCCTTGCTGCGTGGTGCCGCCGACCCGATGGACATCGGCGTCACGCGCGGCCGGATCACCGCTATCGAACCGACGCTCGCCTGCGAGGCCGTCGAGGTCGATGTCGGCGGGCGCCTCGCCCTGCCCGGCTTCGTTGACAGCCACATCCATCTCGACAAGGCCTGCCTGCTCGGCCGCTGCGGGCATGGTCACGGCAGCGTCTCGGAAGCGATCCGCGCCGTCGCCGGGATGAAGAAGGACTTCACGGTAGAGGACGTATATGAACGCGGCGCCAGGGTGCTCGAACGTGCCATCGTCCACGGCACCACGCGCATGCGCACCCATGTCGAGATCGACCCGCGCATCGGGTTGCGCGGCTTCGAGGCGGTGAAGGCGCTGAAGCGTGACTATGCCTGGGCGATCGACCTGTCGCTCTGTGTCTTTCCTCAGGAAGGCCTCACCAACGATCCCGGCAGCGAGGAGCTTCTGATCCAGGCGCTACGTGACGGCGGCGAGGTGATCGGCGGCTGCCCCTACACCGACACCGACCCGAACGCACATCTCGCCCGCATCTTCGAGCTAGCGCAGGAATTCGACTTCGATGTCGATCTCCATCTCGATTTCGATCTCGATCCCTCCTGGTGGCACCTCGACGAGGTCTGCCGGCAGACCGAGCGGCGCAACTACGGGGGTCGCGTGGCAATCGGCCATGCGACGAAACTCTCCGCACTGCCACCGGAGCGGCTGAAGGCTGCTACCGCGCAATTGGCCAAGGCCGGCGTTGCCGTCACCGTGCTGCCGGCAACCGATCTCTATCTGATGGGGCGCGAGGCGACCCACAACGCGCCGCGTGGGCTGACGCTCGCCCACAAGCTCGCTGGCGAAGGCGTGGTGTGCTCCATCGCGACCAACAACGTGCTCAATCCCTTCACGCCATTCGGTGATGCCTCACTCCTGCGAATGGCGAATTTCTACGCCAACGTCGCGCATGCCTCGGTCAACGACTTCGATACCTGCCTTGATCTCGTGACCGAGCTGCCGGCGCGGCTGATGAACCTCGGGGATTACGGCATCGAGGTTGGGAATCCGGCCGATCTCGTCCTGCTCGATACGCAGGACAGCCGCTTCGCCATCGCCGAACTGCCGGATATCGTGATGGGCTTCAAGAGCGGCCGGCAGACTTTTGCGCGTCAACGGCCCACTCTGTTCAGCCCCGGCTGCTGATCCGCTCTCGTGCATATCTGCATTGAAGGCCGGCTTATTTCCGAGCAGCTTCCGTTCGATGTTACCGCTGATCGTTCCGCAATTCCGAATCCGGTAGATTCCCGGATAGTAGATTCCTGCTGATTCCCGATAGCTGCGCGCATTGCAAGTCCCGCGGTGCCGGTCATAGTAGGACCGGCACTGATGTCTGCATTCAACGGGGAAGCATCGACATGTTCAGCGCATTCAGCGGCATCGACACTCACTCCATTCGAGCGAGAACGCCCAGCGAGGCCGCGGTGAAGCGGCTCGACGGCATCGGGCACGTCCTGTCGGACCTCGATCTGGCGGGCGTCCGGACACAGGATGACCTGACGCGCATGCTCCTGACGCTCGATACGGCCGACAAGTGTATTCGATCGATCCGCGCAGAATTCCGGACCGAAGTCGCGAACGATCGGCTGGCCCGCAAGGCCGAAGACTTGATGGAGTTGATCGAACGCGCCCGCGACGAGTTCACGGGCTGTCGCACGCCAAAGTCCTGAGCAGGAGCCGCCCTATTTCTCGCGATTGATCTTCGCCAGGATTCGGTCCGCCTCGGTGCGCCAATCAGCGCTGCGGGCGAACTCCTCGGTGCCTTTCGTTCCGAACAGGCCCTGATCGGCAAGGTCCGCCACCCAGGCCTGCCGCTCGGCGGTGCCCTGCGCGGACCACGGCGTCAGCCCCGCTTCACGCACAGTCTCGGCGACCTCGCGCACTTCCTCGGCGCGGCGGCGGCCATGCTCGATCACGCGCTGGAAGCAATAAGCGCCCTGCTTCTCCCAATCGATCGTGGGAAAGGTTTCCGCCAGCGAAGCCAGTACCGCATCCTCGACGCCATAGGCGCGCGCGGTGGTGAAGCTTTCGATGACCATGGCCTCCAGGCCCTTGATCATGATGCTGCGACACATCTTCACCGCCGATGAAACACCAAGCTTGTCGCTCGCAACCTTGGCCGCAAAACCGATCGCGTTCAAAAGCGGCTCCAGCTCCCTGGCGCCGGGACCACCGAGCAGCAGTGGCACCTTGATCCGATAAGGCGGCACCGACGTCATGACCGCGCCCTCGACATAGCGTCCGGCGGCGGCATCGATCAGCGCGGCGGCGCGCTGCTTGGCGCCGGGAGACGCCGAATTGAAATCCAGGAACCAGGTGCCCTGATTGATCGCGGCCGCGCAGGCCTTCGCCACCGGCACGGCCTGGCTGGCGGTGACCGCGGAGACGATGAAATCGGATTTAGCGGTGAGCTCGGCGTGTGAGGCTGCGAGCCAGACACCGAATTTTTCAGCATGCTCCTGCAGCGAACCGCCCTGCTCGCCTCCGAGCTTGATGTCATAGGCGGCAACCTTGATGTCCTGCTGGCGCAAATCCTCGGCCAGGATCCTGCCGACCTCGCCGTAACCGACCAGTCCGATCTGCCATCGTCTCGGATCACCCGCCATCAGTTCAATCCTCGCGTCGTCTCGTCGAACAGCTCCTCGACCGCGTAGCGGCGCGGGATCAGCGCCTGCTGGAACGCATAGTCCACGATCAGCTCCAGCGGCTTCCTGTTAGCTTCGATTCCGAACGGAACAAGGTCCGGCATTGCCGCCGGTCCCGCCTGCACCTTGCTCCGCTTGAGGAGATCATAAATGCCCGAAACCACGTCAGGACGCGATTTCGCCAGCTGCTCGGTCACGACCACGAAATGATTGACCGGCACGACGCCGCGGCGCGCGTACCATATGGCGGCTTCCGCGGCCGGATCGGGGAACAGCGTCTTCAGCTTGGGATCATCGGAGGCCTCGCCGAGGACGGCATCGAGCTCGCCGTCGATCAGCATCTGCAAGATCTTCTTGCCGTTCGGCGCGCGCTCGGTGGAGTCGACATATTCTGCCACATGCGGGTCCTCGAACGTGATCCAGCAGATCTTGTCGAGGTTGACGCCGCAGTCGTTGGCGAGGATGCCTCTGATCCAGGCGCCCGTCGTGGTCGTGAACGAGCGGATGCCGACGCGCTTGCCTTCGAGATCGGACGGCCCGAGCGTTCCATGCGCAGGATTATAGAGCGCGTAGGAATGCTGGAAGCGGCCGAGCATGGTGGCAGGCAGTAGCACGAGCGGCTTGCCATGCGCCTTCGCCATCAGATAGGTCACGATCGCCATCTCGCAGACGTCGAAGGCCTGCTCGCGCACCATCGGCTTGAACGCGGTGTTGGTTGGCGTGTATTCGATGAAGTCGAGATCGAAGCGGTCGGAGCGCAGCTCGCCGCTCTTCACCGCCTGGACGTGGGGGTGATTGCCGAGCACGGCCTTCAGCCTGAGACGATCCATCGGCCCGCTCCGCTTCTCTTCAGACATCCTCGGGATTGTCGACATAGACGAGTCCCGCCTTCGCCAAGGCCTCGCGCATGCAGTACATGTCGAGGCCCAGCTCGCCCGCAGCCAGCCGCTTGCGTTTGCCGCCTTCGTCCGCGTTGCGCTTCTTAGCCTTCTCGGCGACCTCGGCTGCGTAACGCTTCGGCAACACCACGACGCCGTCGCTATCGGCCACGATGATGTCGCCGGGATCGACATTGACGCCGGCGCAGACCACGGGAATGTTGACGGAGCCAAGCGTCGCCTTCACCGTGCCCTTGGCCGAGACCGCGCGCGACCACACCGGAAACTTCATCTCGTGCAGTGCCCTGACGTCGCGGCAGCCAGCATCGATGATCAGCCCCTGCACGCCCCGCGCCTGCAACGAGGTTGCGAGCAGCTCACCGAACATGCCGTCGGTGTTGTCGGTGGTACAGCCGACGACGAGGATGTCGCCCTTCCTGCACTGCTCGACCGCGACATGGATCATCCAGTTGTCGCCGGGTTGCGCCAGTACGGTGACCGCGGGGCCGGCGATCGCCGCGCCGACCCAGACCGGCCGCAGATAAGGCTTCATCAGGCCGAGCCGACCATAGGCCTCGTGCACGGTCGAGACGCCGTACTCCGCCATGGCAGCGGGATCGGCTCGCTCAATGTTGCGAACGACGACCGGCTTCATGCCAGCTCCTCCGCTACCGTCGGGAACAAGCGCTGATAGGCCTCGCCATACGTCATGGGAACGCCGGTGTTACGGCTGCCCTGGATGCCGCGGTTGAGCGCGACACGCTCGTAGTAGCCCCAGAGATGTCTTTGCGCGGCGAGGATCTGGAACGCCTCGTACTTCTCCTTCCAGACCTCGTCGATCTTGAGGAGCAGGTCCGGCTTGTAGTTGCACTGCTCGGGCTGGTGCGGCTCGAACAAAAACACCGGCGGCGCAGAGTATTTGTACTGCGCGCCGGGCTTGTGGCCCATGGCCTGCGCGACCACGCGGGTCTCCTGCGCGAAATGCGCGGCGTTCGGATGGTCAAAATTATAGGGGTCCTCCAGCGCGTGCGTCAGCACGAAGCTCGGATTGAGCTCGCGGTAGATGTCGACCATGCGGTCGAAATGCGCTTCCGTCAGCTTCAGCGGATAGTCCCCGCAATCGAAGAACTCTATCTCGGCGCCGAGCAGCTTGGCAGCCCGCTCCGCCTCGTCCTTGCGGCCGGCCTTGACCGATTCCAGCGTCGCGCCCTTCTCCTTCCAGGCGAACTGGCTCTCGCCGCGCTCGCCGTAGGACATGCAGATGATCTTCATGCGATAGCCCTTCTTCGCATGCAGCGCGATGGCGCCGCCAGCGCGCCAGACGAAGTCGCCGGGATGGGCGGTGACTACGAGACCTGTTTTCATGGGACAAACTCCCCTCTTCTGTTCGTCAACGTCATAAGTTCATCAAGCGACGCGGCCGCGCGGCTTGTCGATCGCAAGCGCCGTCATTGGTCGAACTCGAACAGGCGCGCTGGATTGTCGACGAGGATCTTCTGCTGATACTCCGGCTCCGGCGCGAACAGCGGGATCAGGTCGACGAGATCGCCGTCGTTCGGCATCGTCTTGACGTTGGGATGTGGCCAATCGGTGCCCCAGATGACCCGGTCGGGTGCGGTCTCGACGATCTTTCGCGCGAACGGCACGGCATCGGTGAACGGCGGACCGGCCGATGACACCCGTTCCGAGCCGCAGATCTTGACCCAGCACTTCTCGTCGCGCTGCATCAGCTCGATCAGGATCCTGAACGGAAGCTGATCGAGCCCTTCGGACGCCTTCACCCGTCCCATATGGTCAATCGTGTAGCTCAGCGGCAGCCTGGTCAGCATATCGGCGTATTCGGGCAGGTCGATCGCGTCGAAATGCAGGTCGATGTGCCAGCCGAGCGGCGCGACCATCGCGACGATGCGGTCGAACACCCGCTTGTCGGGAACGCCGCCGAGATGGCGGACGAAATTGAAGCGGCAGCCGCGGAAGCCGCCCTCGTGCAGCACGCGGAGCCCGGGCTCGGTGATGGTGTCGTCGATATTGGCAACCGCACGGTAGGCGCCGTTGCTCTGCGCGATGGCGTCGAGCGCCACCGTGTTGTCGGTGCCATGCACACTGGCATTGACGATGACGGCACGTCCAACGCCGAGCTTGGCATGCAGCGCGCGGAGATCGGCGAGCGACGCATCCGGCGGTGTGTAGGAACGGTCCGGCGCGTAAGGGTATTTCGCGCCGGGCCCGAAGATGTGGCAATGCGCATCGCAAGCCAGCTTCGGCAGCTCGAACTTCGGCGTGCGCGTGTCCGGATCGGGCGGCGGAATGGTCGGCGTGTACATCATTGCCATCAGATAAACCGCCGAACCAGATCGTGTCTTTAAGTCTTGCTGCCGACGACCGGCCGTCGCCGTGCCGGCCCAGCCTGATCGAGCGCCGGCGCCTGGAACGCGGCCACGGTGGCTTGCACCAATTGCTCGATCGCGCTTGCGGCATCGCTGCCGTCGGCCTCGCCGCGCGACAGGCGCGAGACGCGATCCGGCGTCACCAGCGAGTAGTAGAGCGCGCCGAGCAGGAAGTGGCTGCGCCAGACGATATCGGTGCGCGGAACGTGCGGCAGGCTTTCGTGGATCGCGTCGATGAAGGCGTGACTGGTGTCGTCAAAAGTCTGCGCGATGATTTTTCGCGCGACCTCGTTGCCCTCCGCAGACATCACCGCGCGCAGCCGCGTGAACCGCGCCCCACCCCCGGCAAGATCGCTGCCCGAGGTGAAGGCCGGCACGACATAGGCCCGCACCACTGCTTCGAGCCGGTCCTGGAGATCACGCACGCGTTTGGCGGCCGCGAGCAGCTCGGAACGACGCAAGTTCATCGGCCCGCAATGGCGCCGGTAGATCTCCAGCAGCAGGCCGTCCTTGGTCTTGAAATGATAGGTGACGCTGCCGGGATTGGCGCCGGCGGCCTGCGCGATATCGCGCACCGACACGGCGTTGAAGCCGTTGGTAGCGAATAACTCCTCGGCCGCGGCGAGAATCGCCTCGCGCATGTTCGGCTTGCGGGCCGTTTCCTTGCTGGCGGGGTTGCGCATCATGTGATTTGTACTATCGTACAAAAGATCAGGTCTCGTCAACAAAAACCGTGGGCGGCGTCCGGACGGCTCGAAAGACCGACGGCACGCAATGCTCGCAAGGAGTGCTGGAAAATGCTGGGTTTGAACAAGAAGATCGGCGGCTTGATGCTGGGTGCCGGTCTGCTGCTGGCGGGCGGCGGCGCCGAGGCCGCCGACAACTATCCGAGCAAGCCGGTTCACATCCTGGTGCCCTACGCGGCCGGCGGCGCGGTCGACGTGCTCGCGCGCACGCTCGCACAGGCATTGGCGAAGACCTGGAGCCAGCAGCCGGTGGTCGACAACCGCCCCGGCGCCGGCGGCATCGTCGCCTCGCAGGCCCTGACGCAGGCCGCCCCCGACGGCTACACGCTGATCCTGGTCGCGAGCGGTCATCCCCTCAATCAGTTCATTTATCCGAGCGTACCCTACGATACGTTTAGGGATTTTACCGCGATCACCGAGGTCGCCTCCTCACCGCTCGCGATCGTCGTCGCCAAGGACAGCCCCTACAAGACGCTCGGCGATCTCCTTGCTGCGGCGAAGAAGGACCCTGACAAGCTCTCCTACGGTATGTCCGGCAACGGCACCTCTGCGCATCTTGCCGGTGAGCTATTGAAATACATGTCCGGCACCAAGATCGTCGCGATCCCCTACAAGGGCGGCGCGCCCGCGCTAACCGCCGTCATCGCCGGCGACATCCCGCTCAGCATCAATCCACTTGCGGAGGCCATCAGCCAGATCGAAGGCGGCCCGGTGCGCGCACTCGCGGTGACCTCGGCCGAGCGCTCGAAGGCGCTGCCCAATGTTCCGACCATCGCCGAGTCGGGTGTGCCGGGTTACGACGTCTCCGTCTGGTGGGGCGTTCTCGGCCCGGCGAAAATGCCGCCGGAGATCGTGGCAAAGCTCGAAACCGATCTGAAGGCGGCGTTGCAGGACCCGAACGTACTGTCGACGCTCGGCAAGATCGGCGCGGCCCCGGTCGGTTCTTCGTCGAGGGAATTCGACGCCTACATGCATGCCGAGGCAACCAAATGGGAGCCGGTGCTGAAGGCCGCCGACATCCGAGCGCAATGAGGTGCTTCGCAAGAGGACCGGCGCGCTGGACACGATCCAGTAGCGGGGGCAGGCTTGCGCGGCGCTACGAAGGCGACGCGCAAGTAGGTCAATTGCGTGCGCTCGCCCGCATCATCTCCGGCGGCGCGGCACGCCGCACGAAATCGGCGTCATCCTCGCCTCCTCCGGACGGGATCAGGATCGCGCGCTCGCGCGGCAGCGCTTCCGGCATCTCGTCGCGGATGAAGGCGATGAGCTTCTCCCTCATCTCGCAGCGCAAATCCCAGGACTGCGGCGCATTCCTGGCGCTGACGAGGGCGCGGAGCTCGATGGTGCGCGAATCCGCGTCAACTACCTGGAGATTGACCACCTCGCCATCCCAGAGCTTGGACTCCTTCACTGCTTCTTCCAGCCAGCGCCGGATCCGCGGCACGTCGGCACGATAATCGACGTGGAGCGCAATCACGCCGATCAAAGACGCGGTGTCGCGGGTCCAGTTCTGGAATGGTTTTTCGATGAAATAGGACAACGGCACCACCATACGGCGCCAGTCCCACAGCCGGATCACCACATAGGTCGAGGCGATGTCCTCGACCCAGCCCCACTCGTTCTCGATGATGACGGCGTCCTCGATGCGGATCGGCTGGGTGATCGCGATCTGCATGCCCGCGATCAAATTGCTCAGCAGCGGCCGGGCGGCAAGACCAACGATGATACCCGCGGCACCGGCGGAGGCGAACAGGCTGACGCCATATTGCCTGACCGAGTCGAACGTCATCAGCGCGGTCGACACCGTGATGATGACAATGATGATATCGGCGACGCGCTTGAAGACGCGGACCTGGGTGACGTGCTTGCGCGCGACAAAATTCTCGGTGACGTCGCGAAAGTTCAGGAGATACCGTGCCGCGCTCATATCGACGATCCGGATCGAGATCCAGCCGATCAGCGCGATGAAGGCGACGACGAACAGGCGCGTCAGCGGCGTGCGGAAGGCATCGTCCAGCGGCGCGAGCGGCAGCACCAAGGCTACGGCGGCAAGACTGAGGGCCAACTGAGCAGGGCCCGCCGTGCGCGCGATGAACACGCTCACGAGCGGGAGACGGGTTCCGAAGGCGCGGTTGAACAGCCAAACCGAGAGGCGATAGATCGACAGGGCCATCAGAATAGCGCCAGCGACCAGACAGAGGCCGACGAACCACGACGGTATCCACCCGAACATCCTGTCGATGTCGGCCAAAATGGTCTGCCGATTCATTAAAGTCCCCGCATTTGCATTCGCGCTTGCCGCTCAACGCATTACAGCGTGGTTCGCTCCCCCGCTCTGTGCAATGCAGCATCCCTCTGGTGCAATCATCGCCGAACTGCGCTATTTCTGGTCAATCATGACTCGACGGACCGGCAGCGCCGATCTTCCCCTTCACACCGGCCGGGTTCCACCCTGGCTGGCGACCCGCATGTCTTCGCTCGGCGCGATCGTCACGCAGGCGATCGTGCATCACTACGGACGCGATGCATTCCTCCAGCGGCTCTCGCACCCGTTCTGGTTCCAGTCCTTCGGCGCCGTGATGGGGATGGATTGGCATTCCTCTGGCATCACAACCTCCGTGATCGGGGCGCTGAAGCGCGGGTTGGGACCGCTCCAGGATGAGCTCGGAATCTACGTCTGCGGCGGCCGTGGCCAGCACTCGCGCAAGACCCCGGACGAACTGATGCAGCTCGGCGATCGCGTCGGCTTCGACGGCGCAAAGCTCACGCGTGCGAGTCGCCTCGTGGCCAAGGTTGACAGCGCGGCGGTCCAGGACGGCTTTGACCTTTACCTCCACGGGTTCTTCGTCACTTCCGACGCCAAATGGACTGTGGTGCAGCAGGGCATGAACGGCGACAAGCGGCAGGCCCGCCGTTATCACTGGCATTCCGAGGCCTTGAAGAGTTTTGTCGATACCCCGCACAGCGCGATCGACGGGCCGCTGCAGGGCGAGATCGTCAATCTCACCGACCATCGCGCCGAGATCTCGCGCGCCGCGCAGCTCGAGCTTCTGAGCGATCTCGGCCCGGACCGCATCCTTTCAGAATTCGAGCGGCTGACCGGGACTGCGCCCGAGCCCGCGCAGGGGATGCTGCCGCACCTGATCATGCCCGCGCATCACGACGTCCGGCCGAAGGATGTGTTCGCGCGTCGCCTGCACGGCACACTCGCGGCCGCGGCCGAGCGCGGCCCGGTCGACTTTCCGGAGCTGCTGCTGACGCCCGGCGTTGGCGCGCGCACCGTCCGTTCCCTGGCGATGGTGGCCGAGGTGGTGCACGGCGCGCCCTACCGCTTCAACGATCCCGCCCGCTTCTCGCTCGCCCATGGCGGCAAGGACCGGCACCCCTACCCCGTTCCGATCAAGGTCTACGACGAAACTATTCGCGTGCTGAAGGGGGCGATCCAGAACGCAAAGCTCGGGCGCGAGGATGAGATGCAGGCCATCAAGCGCCTCGACGACCAGGCCCGGCGGCTGGAGCGCACCGCGCGCGGGCCGTCGGTCGATGCGTTCATCACCGGCGAGCGTGCCGCCTCACCCGATCTCGACGGCCGCTCCGTGTTCGGCTGGGAACGCGAGATGGCATCGACAAAAAAGCGGACCGGCTGAAGACCGGTCCGCGAGTTTAGCCGGGAGGAACGCCGCTCTCACGTCTCGTCGGTGCCCGGCTCCTCGTCGAGCCGGTTGGCCGAGTGATCCTGATATTGATCTGTCTGGATCGCCTTGCCGTCCATGCCGCGAATGTCGGAATGCCGCTTCTTGTCGCGGTTGGACAGGACCATGTTGTCGCCGATCTTGTCCTTGGGCACGTCCGTCATGGCGCCGGTGCCGTCGCCCTTGCCGTGCATGCCCGATCTGAAATGCGTCTTGCTGCCATGACCACCTGGCATCTTTTTCTCCTCTTGCTTTGATAGCCGTGAAGCTCAGTGCTTCTGCTGTGCCGGCGTCGGTTTCGGCGGCTTGTGGCCGCTCTGGCCGGAATCGTTGTGCTTGTTGTGGTCGCTTTCCTGGTTGAGGCCGCCCCGACTCACCGGAAATTCACTCTGCCGCGCCTCAGGTCGCGCGCGATGGACGGCCGTGTCCTCCGGATTGTGGCCGAGGGCGCGCTCAAGCTCGCGCGCGTCTGGAACATCCGGCTTGCGCTCGAGGATGCGAACCTGTTGCTCGTGGGTCTTCTTGCCTTGCATGCTCGTCCTCCGGAGCTATCGGTCTCGTCGGCGCGCGCCACTGCGTGCGACGTCCTTGTCGATGCCGCCAGCGGCGTTCACATCGTTCTCGACGTCGCCTTCGATCGTGTTCTCGCCCAGCGCGTCCTCGAGGTCCTCAGGCGAGATACCGGCCATCGTTGCGCCCTTCGATCCGCCGATGAGCGGGTTTTCGCGCAGATCCTTTTCGGTCGGTGCGTAGAGTTTGGGTTGCTTATTGGTCATGTCTCACCTGCCTCCGCCTTTTCCGGCCTCGTCATGCCTGTGGTGTGAATCGTGCTCGCCACCTCCGCCGGAGACACGGCTGTGGTTCCGCTGCGGGTCGTCCGCCGGTGGCTTCTTCACTTCGAGCGGTGCCTTCGCATTCTCATGCGATGCGCCAGGTCCGCCCTGACGGATGCTGTTCGGTGTTTTGGTTGATGTCGACATGAAGATCCGCTCCTCAGCGATCTTGCTGATGACCTTGGTTGCTGGTGTTCTGCTTGATGTTGCCCTGCTGCCCTTGCTGGTCCGGATTTTGCGCACGCTGCTGGCCGCGCGGGGCACTCGAGGACACTTGCTTGCTGTCGCCGGTTCCCTTCGGGCTTTGGTTCTCGGCGGGAACAGGTGGCATCTTGCCGGTCATGATGCTGTCTCCTGTTGTTGGTCTGCGACATCGACCGGAGGAACTCATCGCGGCTTTTGATGTCGCAAAAACAACCAGAGCAACGGCATGCCGTTCCTACCGACGAATGCAGAGAAATTCCGCAAGGGTATAAGGCTCAGTAACCCGCTGGCTGGGAACGAACCATCATCGATCCAGCTGCTCCGTGACCGTCCGGCACGACAGGGAGGTTCGCGATCGCGCGCATGCCCGGTCGCTTGCGCCAGTGGATCTGAGACACGTCCACAGCAAAGCCAAGTTTTGGCCATCGCACAAAGAGCGCTTCCAGAGCGCACGCGGCCTCGATCCGCGCAAGTTGATGACCGAGGCAGAAATGGATGCCCGTTCCGAAGGACATGTGACGGTTCGGCTTGCGCGCGAGATCGAGGCTCTCGGGACGCTCATGCATCGCCGGGTCCATGTTCGCGGCGGCGAGCATCACCATGACGCGATCGCCCTTGTTGAGACGCACGCCCGCGAGCTCGATATCCCGCCTCACATAGCGCGGCTTGGAGAACTGCACCGGCGACACGAAGCGCAGGAATTCCTCCACCGCGAGCCCGACGCGGCTCCAGTCCTGGGCCAGCCAGTCGCGGACGCCGGGATTTCTGAGGAGTTCGTAGACAGAACCGCTGATGAGATGCGTGGTGGTCTCGGAGCCGGCCGCGAGCAGCAGGAACACCATCGACACCATTTCGTCCGGCGTGATCTGGCCGCCCTCGCGCTCGACCTGGACCAGCTCCGCGATCAGGCCCTCGCCGCCCCGCACGCGCGCAATCTGTAACTGCCGTTCGAGGTAGGCTCGCATCTTGCGGAACGCGAACAGCAGGCGGAAGAAGCTGGCAACGTTCGTGAGAGAGGACATCGTATTGGCCCAGGCGATGAAGCGAGGGCGATCGGCCAGCGGCAATCCGAGCAGCTCGGAGATCACCGCGAGCGGCAGGATGCGGGCGTAGCGCTGCACGAGATCGGCCGGGCTTCCCGCCGAGAACAGCTCGTCGGCGAGACCGTCCGCGATGGCGCGGATGCGCGGCTCCATCGCGACGATCGCGCGGAGCCGGAACGCCTCGTCCACGATGCTGCGCAGCCTTGTGTGGTCGGGCTCGTCCATCGTCAGCATATTGTTGGCGATGGTTCTAACGGAGTTCGGCATCCACCAGCGCAAACCTGCGACGTTGCCATCCTCCTTGCGCAGCGTGAAACTGGTGCCGTCCTTCAGGACTTGCGCCGTGGCCTCATGGGTCGTGGTGATCCAGACATCCCCGACGAACGGAAATCGCGCCGCGACCACAGGACCGGACATGCGCAACGTTGCGATCGCCTTGGGCGGATCGCGAAAGAAAGCCTCGCTGGTGAAATCGAGGCGTGGTGCCATGTGATCACCGGAGCGGTTGATGGCGCCTCACCGAAATGGTGCGCGTCATTGCCCGCGCAAGGGGTACGGAACTTCGCTTCGGCAGCGCAGGCGTAGCGACGACGAGTCTACCCCCGCCCCGGTGAGCGCGGGCCGATCTTGCGCTGCTGCTGATTGGTGTAAGCGTCCCAATTGCTCCAGCTGCCGTTGCTGAGGCTCTGCAGGTCGGTAGTGAGCGGACGGCGCGTGCGCTTGTCGTGATCGGCGATGGCGCGCTCGGACTGCGCGATCTTGCGCTTGAGTTCCCCGACCGCCTTCTGGGTTTGGCCGTTCCGCTTCGAAGACGCGATCTCGCCCATCGTGAAGCGCGCGGTCTCGAGCGCCTTCAGCTCGGCGCGGTTCTTCTTCAACTGAACCCGGTGCCAGGCGATGTTGCTGTCGCTGTCCGCAACCATGTGGGAACTCCGCTGATTCGCTCCCGCAGTGTATCGCGCGCCGAATCGGCGCCGCAACGGGCGTCCGGCGGCGAAAATACGGTCTTATTGCGTGAAAATTCCGGGCCTAGCGTTCGGCGAAGGCCTTTTCGACCACGAATTGGGCCGGCTCGCCGTGATTGCCCTCGACAAGCCCCCGCTCGCCGAGGAGCACGCGCGTATCCGCCACCAGCGCCGGGCTGCCGCAGATCATGACGCGGTCGTGGGCGGCTTCAAGTGCCGGCAGGCCGATATCGGAAAACAGCTTGCCCGAGGTGATGAGGTCGGTGATGCGGCCGCGATTGCGGAAGGGATCGCGCGTCACGGTCGGATAGTAGATCAACTGATTGCGGATGTACTCGCCGATCAGCTCGTCCTTGGGCAGCGTTTCGGTGATCATCTCGCCATAGGCGAGCTCCTTGACGTGCCGGCAACCGTGCAGCAGCACGACCTTCTCGAACCGCTCGTAGGTTTCGGGGTCCTTGATCACGCTCAGGAACGGCGCAAGGCCCGTACCGGTGCCGATGAGGTAGAGGTTGCGGCCGTCCTCCAGATTGTCGATGACCAGCGTGCCGGTGGCCTTGCGGCTGACGATGATCTCGTCGCCTTCCTTCAGATGCTGGAGCCGGGAGGTGAGCGGGCCGCCCGGCACCTTGATCGAGAAGAACTCCAGCGTGTCCTCGTAATTGGCGCTGGCGACGCTGTAGGCCCGCAGCAGCGGCTTCTCGCCGACCTTGAGCCCGATCATGGTGAATTCGCCGTTGCGGAAGCGGAAGGTCGGGCTGCGGGTGGTCTTGAAGGAGAACAGCGTGTCGGTCCAGTGGTGGACGCTCAAAACGGCTTCCTGATTGAAATTGCTCATCTCACCCTTCCGTGGCGCGTCGTGGCGGTTTTCAAGGCGGCAGCTATGCGTCGTTTGTACACGATCATTTGTATACTAATGAATAATCCGGCTTGATCCCGCGGTCAAGGCTGCCCAAGATCGGAAGCGTTGCAGTTAAGGATAAGGACCCATTCCATGGCGCATGACGCACCCCAGGCCACCGGACCCTCGAAGCTCGTGATCCGCAATATCGGCCTGATCCTGTCCGGCGCGCTGGAAAAGCCGATCCTGGACGGCGACACCATCGTCGCCGAGAACGGCAAGATCACCGCGATCGGCCGCTTCAAGGACCTCAACACCGAAGGCGCGACCACCATCGTCGAGGCCAACGGCACCACGGTGGCGCCCGGCCTGATCGACAGCCATGTCCACCCTGTTGCGGGCGACTGGACGCCGCGCCAGAACCAGATCGGCTGGATCGACAGCAATTTGCATGGCGGCGTCACCACGATGATTTCCGCCGGCGAAGTGCATATGCCCGGCCGCCCGCGCGACGTCGTCGGGTTGAAGGCGATGGCCATCTTCGCACAGCGCGCATTCTGGAATCTGCGGCCCGGCGGGGTGAAGGTTCACGCCGGCGCACCTGTGATCGAATGCGAGATGGTGGAGGAGGACTTCAAGGAGTTGGCCGCAGCCGGCGTCAAGCTGCTCGGCGAAGTCGGCCTGGGCGGCGTCAAGGACGGCCCCACGGCGCGAAAAATGGTCGGCTGGGCCCGCAAATATGGCATCCAGAGCACCATCCACACCGGCGGTCCCTCGATCCCCGGCTCCGGATTGATCGACAAGGACGTGGTGCTGGAGGCCGACACCGATGTGGTCGGCCACATCAATGGTGGCCACACGGCGCTTCCCGACGATCAGATCCGCTGCATCTGCGAGGGCTGCAAGCGCGGCCTCGAGCTCGTGCACAACGGCAATGAGCGCTCGGCGCTGTTCACGTTGCGCATTGCGCGCGAGATGGGCGATCTGCACCGCGTCATCCTCGGCACCGATGCGCCGGCCGGCTCCGGCGTGCAGCCGCTCGGCATTCTGCGCATGGTGTCGATGCTGTCCTCGCTTGGCGACCTACCGGCCGAGGTCGCGTTTTGCCTTGCCACCGGCAACACGGCGCGGATGCGCGAGCTCGATTGCGGCCTCATCGAAGTCGGCCGTTCCGCCGACTTCGTCATCATGGACAAGGCGCAGCATTCGGCCGGCAAGAACATTTTGGACAGCGTCCAGCTCGGCGACCTCCCCGGCATCGGCATGACCATCATCGATGGTATCGTGCGCACGCAGCGCAGCCGCAACACCCCGCCGGCCGGCCGGGTGCCAGAGGTGGTGGCGAAGTGACGCAGCCGGAGCGGTTCGCCGCTCCGCGCGGTCCCTCGGGAAAAGCTGATCACCCAATCAACGGCGCTTTGCGATTTCGCAACGCACGTAGGTCTGGCGCTTGCCTGGCCCGACCGGGCTGTTGTCCATCACCAGCTTGCCATCCGCGGCAATGGAGACCCGGGGACTAGAGCGATACTTCTCGCCCTCGCCTTCGCAGGCGAGCTTCATTTTCCAGCTGAGCTTCCCGTCGGCGGTGATCTCGCTGGCGCGGCACCTGGTCTCGTACCAATAGAGGCGGTTGCCGCCCTCGATGCTCATGCGGTTGGCGCTGTCCTGGTCGCGGCAGTCCTTTTTGGTTGACGCCCAGAACCCCTCATAGGCTTGCGCCGCCAGGGCTGGAGCACACTGGCCCGCCAGCACCGCACTCATATTCAGAACCATCGCAAACTGCGTCGCCGCTCTCATACCGAAAAACCTCGACAAGACCTTCATCGAGGTTAGTCGCGCCTCACCGCAGCTTGTTCAACAGCGCCATCAGCATCTCGCGCTCCTTTGCCTCGAGCGGCGCCAGCGTCTCCCGGGTGATCGCGAGCGCATTCGGCGCGACTTTTTCCGCCAGCTGCTGGCCCGCGCGCGTCAGGCTGACCAGCAGCCGCCGTCCGTCCTCGGGATCCTGGCTGGTTTCGGTCAGGCCGCGCGCCGTCAAACGATCGATCACACCCTTGATGGTCGCCACATCCATCGCCGTCAGGCGTCCAAGCTGGTTCTGCGAGCATGGCCCGGCCTCGGCAAGCTTCGACAGCGCCGCCCATTGCGTCGGCGTGATATTGGTGCCGATCTCGCGAGAGAAGATCGCGCTGTGGCGCTGCCAGACCTGGCGGAGGATGAAGCCAATCTGCTCATCGAGCACGTAAGGCGGCTTTGCTGGTTTGACGCTTTTCTTCGCCGCGACGCTTCTCGCCATCCGCTCGATACCCTTGCCCTTTGCCTTCACAACGACAAATGTGCGTCGCGGATATCCGGACGCGCGTCGAGCTCGGCCATGGTGCCGCCGAAACAGATGCGGCCGCGCTCGATGATATAGGCGCGATCGGAGATCAGCCGCGCAAAGTGCAGATTCTGCTCGGAGACGACGATGCTGACGCCCTCCTTCTTCATGGTCAGGATGGCATCGACCATCTGCTCCACGATCTTCGGCGACAGGCCTTCCGAGGGCTCGTCCAGCAGCACCAGCGACGGATTGCCCATCAGTGTGCGTGCGATGGTGAGCATCTGCTGCTCGCCGCCGCTCATGCGCCCGCCCGGGCGATTTTTCATCTCGCCGAGGTTTGGGAACAACGAAAACAGCTTGTCGCGGGTCCAGTGCGGCGCGTTCGGGCGCTTCGGCTGGCGGCCCACCTCCAGATTCTCTTCGACCGTCAAATCAGTGAAGATGCGCCGCTCCTCCGGCACGTAGCCAAGCCCATCCCGCACGATCTCATGTGTGGGACGTGCCGAGACGTCCTTGCCTTCGAACATGATCCGTCCCGAGCGCTGCGCGACAAGTCCGACGATCGAACGGAACGTCGTCGACTTGCCGGCGCCGTTGCGGCCGAGCAACGCCACGACTTCCCCCTCGCCGACCTCGAAGCCGATGTCGAACAGGATATGGGCCGGGCCGTAGTGACTATTGAGGTCCTGCACCGTGAGCTTCATGCCGATGCTCCCTCGCGATGCCCGGCCTCGTAAAGCAGGCCCTCGCCGAGATAGACCGCCTGCACCTGCGGATTGCCGCGGACCTCGGCGGGCGAGCCCTCGGCGATCAGCGTGCCGCGGTTGAGCACGATGATACGATCGGCATGCTCGAACACCACGTCCATGTCGTGCTCGGTGAAGAGAACGCCGATCGATTTTTCCCGGGCGATCTGCGCGGTCAGTCGCATCAAGTCGACGCGCTCGCGCGGCGCCATGCCGGCGGTCGGCTCGTCCATCAGCAGCAGCTTTGGCTGGTTGGCGAGCGCGACGGCAAGCTCGAGCCGCTTGAGATCGCCATAGGCAAGCTCGCCGCAAGGGCGATCCGCATAGCCGCCCATGCCGACCAGCTCGAGCAGTCGCCCGGCTTCGCCGCGGTCGAAGTTCGGCGCCGAGCCCCAAAGATTGTACAATTGCTTGCCGTGCGAGATCAGCGCGACCTGCACATTCTCCCGCACCGTCATGGTCGCGAAAGTCGCGGTGATCTGGAAGGTGCGGCCCACGCCCATCCGCCAGATCTCGCGCGGTTTCCTGCCGGTTGTGTCTTCGCCGAGCAGGCGGACGTGGCCGGTATCAGGCTTGTTCTGGCCGTTGAGCATGTCGAAACAGGTGCTCTTACCCGCGCCGTTCGGTCCGATCAGCGCCAGGATCTCGCCTGATCGCAGCGAGAACGAGACGCCGCGCACGGCATGGACGCCGCCATAGGATTTGGTCAGGCCTTCGACCGCGAGAAGTGGGGGGGCGACGCTCATTCGGCGGACTCGATCGGCTTGGCAAGCAAGGGTGACCCGGGCGGCGATACCTTCCTGCGGCGCTGCGCCAGTCTCTCCAGCATGCCGACGATGCCCTTGGGGAAGACGACGGCGATCAGAACGATGAAGCCGCCGAGCACGAGTTTTGACAAATCGGTCTGGCTGACCAGCCAGATGTTCAAGGCCTTGTAGACGATGGCGCCGATCACCGCGCCCGACACCGTCTCGACGCCGCCGAGCAGCACCATGACAAGCGCATCGACCGAGAGCGAGATGCCGAGATTGTCCGGGAAGACACTGCCCTTGAGATAGGCGAACAGCGCGCCGCCGATGCCCGCGGTCGTGCCCGCGATCACGAAGGCCGTCCACTGGATGCGCTTGGCGTTGATACCGACCGCTTCGCTGCGCAGCAGCGAGTCGCGCGTCGCCCTCAGCGCATAGCCGAACGGCGAGAACACCATGGCCCGCAGCGCGATCGTCACGAGCGCCGCAACGCCGAGCGACAGCCAATAAAAATGCGATGGGCTCGCCGCCCAGCTCGCCGGCCAGACGCCCAGGATGCCGTTATCGCCGCCGGTGACGCTCACCCATTGGAACGCGATGGACCAAACGATCTGCGCGAAGGCGAGCGTCAGCATCGCGAAATAGACGCCCGAGAGCTGTACCGCGAAGAAGCCGAACACGGCAGCGCCCATGCAGCCCAGCAGCGGCCCGAGCAACAGGCAGACGATCATCGGCAGTCCCGCCATCTTGGCGAGGAAAGCGACGCCGTAAGCGCCGAGGCCGAAATAGGCGGCATGGCCGAAGGAGGCAAGCCCGCCGACCGACATCAGGAAGTGCAGGCTGACGGCAAAGATGACTGAGATCGCGATCTCCGAGCTGACCGTGAGCGCATAGTTGCCGGCGAACAGCGGCAGCGTCGCCGCGATGACGAGCGCTGCAAGCGCAGCCAGCCGCTCATTCGACGTCAGCGGTCGCCACGGATTGACCGTGAGGCCCGGCGTCTTGCGCGCGGGGGCCTCAGGTTTGCCGAACAGGCCCCAGGGCCGCACGATCAGCACCGCTGCCATCACCAGGAAGACCAGGATGATGGAGATCTTTGGAAAGATCAGGATGCCGAAGGCGTTGAGCTCAGAGACCAGCACCGCCGCGACGAAAGCGCCGATGATGCTGCCGAGGCCTCCGATCACCACGACGACGAAAACCTCGACGATGATGCGCAGATCCATCGCGTGATGCACGGCATCGCGCGGGATCTGGAGCGCACCGCCGAGAGCGGCGAGGAAAACGCCGACCGCAAACACGCTCGTGAACAGCCATTTCTGGTTGACGCCGAGCGCTGCGACCATGTCACGGTCCTGTGTCGCTGCGCGCACCAGAACGCCCCAGCGCGTGCGCTGGAACAGGAGCCAGAGAATGCCGAGCACGACCGGACTGAGCACGATCAGGAACAAATCATAGCTCGGGATGTTCTGGCCGAAAAAGTCGATCGCCCCCTTGAAGCCGGGTGCACGGCGCCCGACGAGATCGTCCGGGCCCCAGATCAGGACGACCAGGTCCTCGACCATCAAGGTCAGGCCGAAGGTCGCAAGCAGCTGGAACAACTCGGGCGCGTGATAGATGCGCCGGAGCAGCACCATCTCGACAATGACGCCGATCACCGCTACGGCAAGCGCCGCGATGACGATCCCGCCCCAGAAGCCGAACGTCCCCGATAGGCGCTCCGTCAGCGTGAAGGCGATATAGGCGCCGATCATGTAGAACGCACCGTGCGCGAAATTCACGATCCGCGTCACGCCAAAGATGATCGACAGGCCCGACGCCACCAGGAACAGCGACGCTGCGCTGGCGAGACCGGTCAGAAACTGTACGACGTAAAAGGCCATCGGCGGTCCGGGTTGGGTTTCAGTGCGCACCCCGCGGGAAGCGCTGACCTTGTAGGGTGGGTTAGCGAAGCGTAACCCACCTTCTTGTCGTGCGGCACCGAAGTGGTGGGTTACGCCTCCGGCCAACCCACCCTACGGCAGCGGAGATCAATCCTTCGGACGCAGCTTCTCGACTTCGGCATCACTCGGCAAATAATCCGCGCCCTTCTTGTAAGACGAGTCCACCATGACACCCTTGCCGTCCTTCAGCGCGGTCTTGCCGACATAGGCACCGAGCGTCGACTGGTGATCGATCTTGCGGAAGGTGATCTCGCCCAGCGGCGACGGCATCGACAGTCCTTCCGCCGCAGTAATCAGCTTCTCCGGATCGGTCGAATTGGCCTTCGCCAGGATCGCCGCCGCCGACTTGATGGTCTGGTAGCCGACGATCGAGCCGAGGCGCGGATAGTCGTTGTACTTGGCCTGATAGGCCTTCAGGAACGCGTCATGCTCGGGCGTCTTTATCGAGTACCAGGGATACCCCGTGACGATCCAGCCCTCGGGCGTCTCCTCCTTGAGCGGGTCGAGATATTCGGGCTCGCCGGTGAGGAACGAGACGACCTCGCGTCCCTTGAACAGGCCGCGGGTGTTGCCTTCACGCACGAGCTTGACGAGATCCGCGCCGAAGGTGACGTTGAGGATCGCTTCCGGATTGGCCGCGGCAACCGCCTGCACCACCGGACCGGCGTCGATCTTGCCCTGCGGCGGCCACTGCTCGTCGACCCACTGGATGTCGGGCCGCTTCTCCGACATCAGCTTCTTGAATACGGCAACCGCCGATTGGCCGTATTCATAGTTCGGCGCGATCGTCGCCCAGCGCTTTGCCGGTAGCTTGCTGGCTGCTTCCACCAGCATCGCCGCCTGCATGTAATTGGAAGGACGCAGTCGGAACGTGTACTTGTTGCCCTTCGACCAGGTGATGGCGTCCGTCAGAGGCTCGGCCGCCAGGAAGAACACCTTCTTCTGGTTGGCGAAGTCGCTGACCGCAAGTCCGATGTTCGACAGGAACGTACCCGTCAGCATCGCCACGCCCTCGCTCGACACCAGCTCGTTGGCCGCGGTCTGCGCATCCGCCGGCTTGCCGCCGTCGTCCTTGGAGACGACGACAAGCTTCTTGCCGTTGATGCCGCCGGCCGCGTTGATCTCCTCAACCGCGAGCTGCCAGCCCTTGCGATAGGGCTCGGTGAACGCCGGCAGCAGCGAATAGCTGTTGATCTCGCCGATCTTGATGTCCTGCGCCAGGGCCGAATGAGCCATGCCGCTTGCCAACAGCGCGAACGCCGCGCCGACAAAATAGTTCTTTGCTCGCATCCCAACCTCCACTTTTCTGAAAAGATTAACGCAGTCCGTCTTCGCCCTTGATCTCCGCAACCGTCAGCCCGCCGACGCGCGGCAGCGGACGGCCGCTGTCGGTGACGGCGACCGCGACCATGATCTCGTTGGCGCGCGGCGCGTCGTTGATCTGCACTTCCATGCCGTCGAAATGACTGCGCACGAAGGCCGCATCCTTGTGGCCCAGCGGAATGTCCAGCGTCGTGCCGGGTCCACTGCGCTTCTTCGACGACGGGATCAGCGCAGCGCCTTTGCCCAGCACTTTACGGACCGGCGCGCCCATTTTTGGGTGAAGGATGGCGGCGGCATGCTCCAGCTCGCCGTTCTCGCCGACGGCCGCAGCCTTGCCATAACTCTGCGCCTTGGACCCGTCGATGCCGAGCGCCGCCACCGCACGCTTCGACAGCAGCTCGCCGAGCTCCTCGCCAATCGCGATCAGCGGCGAGAGATCCTCGACATACTTTCCAGCGAACGGATTCTCGATCACGGCGATCGCCGCCGCACGCCGCGTCGGCGGCGAGACCTGGCGGCCCATCTCCATCTGCGTCTCTTCGACGACGGTGACGATCTTGCGGATGATCGCGCTCATGATTGTTTCCTCAAGCCGCTTCCCTGTTCAGGCATCAACCGCGTTCTCCAGCACAAGCGGGCGCGATCGTTGCCGTTCAATATCCTTGGTCCCGATGACAAGCATATCAGCACAAAGCTGCAACACGGCACCCTCGATCAATCCGCGATCGAATAATTGCCGTGCACATTCCGCGCCAGATTCCAGCGCGGTGGTGATCTCGGTCTGCGACAATTCACTGACGTCACGGGTCACGAGCCGCGCGCCGAGATCGCTGTCGGGCTGAAGCTCGCTGGCTGGCTTTCGGATGATGGCGGGATGCCCCGGCAGATCGACGGCATTCGCAATGATCGTCGCGGCCGCGTCGGCTTGCGACGCCGTTCCGGCCAACACGGTCACCGCATCGGCAATCCCGAGCGAAAAGCTGCGGCCGTGCCGTCCACTGGTCGCGATGCCGCGCACGGGATCATCGGCATCCACCCTGATTGTCCGCATCACGCCGTCGCCATCGGGCCGGTCCATCAGACCGACCGAAAAATGCTCGCCGTCGCCGAGATGCAGGGCAATGTCGCCGCCATTGTTGACATAGGCTCGATCGAGCGCCGCAGCGTTCAGCATTGCGCCGAGAATCTCCTCCGCCACGGCGCCGGCAACCGCCGCCATCGACGTAATGAAGTCATCAGCGGCATAAGGCGCGACCGCGGCGTGCATGCGGCGCGCCACGACGCCTACCAGCGAGGTCCGCCCCTCGACGGCAGCCCGCAACTCCGGCAGTTCCGCGCAGAGCTCGTCGAGTAATCCCGTGAAGCGCCGGGCGGCCGCCTCATAGGCTGCACGCACCTCGCTCGGCTCTCCCCTCGCCTCGACGATCAAATCAATCGGTCCATCCTGCAAATGCAGCCGCCGGCCATCTGACAGCAACGCGATTTGCGGGAGCCTTGTCATGCCCGAGGTCCCGGGATCGGGTTTTGCCAGGGCAATTGGCGGACGTCGTCGCCACGCTGAACTTCGGCGAGCGGTTTCACATAATCCATGTGCCCGCCGAGCGCCGCATAGTCCGACAGCTTCATCGTGAATTCGATCGGCGCGACCAACGCGGGCGTCGGCACGTAACCGAATGCCCCCGCCGGCATCTGCGTCACGTCGACCATGTAGGTGATGCCGCCGCCCGGCCAGACATAGACCGGCGCGCCACCACTGGTGACGCGCGTCAGCGCGTCCTTCACCGAGCGGGTCAGCCGCACAGGATTGTCGGTCACGCCCGCCCGCAAGGAACCACCGGCGCCCGCCATGAACAGCACCGTACACAGCGCCGGCTCGCAATTCTCCTGAATGCGCTCGACCGAAAACTTGAGGACATCAGGCATCTCGGTCTCGACCGGCTTCAGGGCCTCGTCGAGCACATAATAGGAGGAATGTTCGCCCGTCGTGGATACCATCAGCATCGAGAGGCCAGGCTTGGCCTCATTCGCATCGAACGGTCCCAGGATTGCGAGCGGATCGGAGATATTGGTGCCGCCCCAACCCGTGCCGGGATCGGCGACCTGGAAATAGCGGCCGGGCGTCGAGCGGCGCCCCTTCATCTTGATGCCGGTGTCGGCGATGTCGAGCAGCTTGCCGGCCTGGTGCTCCGAGAGCACGCCGGTGATATGGTCGTCGACCACGACGACCTCGTCGACCTTGCCGTGCCATTGCTTGGCGAACATGCCGATCGTCGCCGAGCCGCAGCCGACGCGCATGCGCTCTTCTTTCATGCCGTTAACGATCGGCGGCTGGCCGGCCTGCACCACCACGCTCGCGCCGCCGTCGATGGTAAGTTCGACCGCCTTGCAATTTGCGAGGTCCATCAACGTGTCGCAGGTGACGCGGCCTTCCTTCTTGGAGCCGCCGGTCAGATGGTGCACGCCGCCGAGCGACAGCATCTGCGAACCGTATTCGCTGGTGGTGACATGACCGACCGCCTCGCCTTGTGCACGGACGGTCGCGGTCTCCGGCCCGAGATAGCGGTCGGTGTCGATCTTCACCTTGATGCCGCAATAGGAGAAGATGCCCTCGGTGACGACAGTCACCATGTCGACGCCGTCGACCTCCGCCGAGACGATGAACGGCGCCGGCTTGTAGTCGGGATAGGTCGTACCCGCGCCGATCGCCGTTACAAAGGTGGAAGGCTCGTGGACGATCTTGCCGTCCCAATCCTCGGTGCGGCTGAACGGAACGAGCTTGCCGCCATGCGACACGGTGCGCTCCAGGATCACATGCGGATCGACGCGGACGAGCTTGCCCTCGTGATTGGCATAGCGGTCGCAGGCGCCCGCCGCGCCCGGCTTGATGTAGCACATCACCGGACACGCATCGCAGCGGATCTTGTCGATGGCGGCGCTCGTAGGTTCAGTCACCATGTCAAAGCCAGCCGACAGTGCAGTTATCATTTGTACACGAACGATGTTGCGCGCCCTCCCGATGGCTGTCAAGCGGGGGTGCGGCGCAAAACATACGCCTGCCGCATAAAATCATTTGCCTATCCGCCCTGTCCACAAAGAAGGCATTCGCGCTGCACTGCGGCATGCACGGCTTGCACGTTTGTGTACAAACGGTATCGTCGCAACGTAGATTTTGAGCGCACGTGGAATTTTTGCGAAGCTTTGGCCACGGCGCTCAACGACTCGACTTGGGAACGAGGATGACGCAGAAACCGATCCGCCTCACCGTGAACGGCAGGATCCACGAGATCACTGCGGCGCGAGACACGCCGCTGCTCTACGTGCTGCGCAACGATCTCGCGCTCAACGGTCCGAAATATGGTTGCGGCCTCGGTGAATGCGGTACCTGCACTGTTCTGATCGATGGCGCGGCGGCGCGCTGCTGCGTGATTCCGATCAGTGGCTGCGCCGGCCGCGACATCGTGACGCTCGAGGGGCTCGGTACCCACGACAAGCCGGATATGGTGCAGCAGGCCTTCATCGACGAACAGGCCGCGCAATGCGGCTATTGCCTCAACGGCATGATCATGACCACCAAGGCGCTGCTTGCGACCAACCCGCGGCCCACCGAGCAGGAGGCGCTGGCGGCGCTGCGCTACAATCTCTGTCGCTGCGGAACGCACATCGAAATCCTTCGCGCCGTCATGCGTGCGTCTGGCCAACTCGCCAAGGCCGGTGACTGATGACCTCCCCTGCCTCGCACGGAGCTGAGCTGCCATCCGGCTCGCTCGTCGTCGTCCGCATCGTGGACGCGAGCACATCCGAGACCTTCGTCCGCATCACCGCGGACGGTTCGGTCACAGCCTACAATGGTCATGTCGATCTCGGCACCGGCATCCGCACGGCGCTTGGCCAGATCGTGGCTGAAGAGCTCGACGTCTCCTTTGCCCGCGTCGTCGTGGTGCTCGGCGATACCGCAACGGTGCCAAACCAGGGCGCCACGATCGCCAGCGAGACCATCCAGATCACCGCCGTTCCCCTGCGCAAAGCCGCCGCGCAGGCGCGTCACTTCCTGATCGCACGTGCGGCCGAGCGCCTGGAGCTGCCGACAGCCGATCTCAGGATCGAAGATGGCCTCGTGCGCGGGCACGACAATCGCAGCGTCAGCTATGGGGAGTTGATCGGCGGAGAGACCGTTCGTCTCGAGCTTGCCGACGACGTCGCCCTCAAGCCGGTCGGCGATTACGCCATTGTCGGCCAATCGATGCCCCGCGTCGACCTGCCTGCCAAGGCCACGGGCGAGCTGACCTTCGTGCACGACGTCCGAGTATCCGGCATGCTGCACGGCCGCGTGGTGCGTCCGCCCTATGCCGGCGTCGACGCCGGACCGTTCGTCGGCACCAGCCTGATTTCGGTCGATGAATCCTCGGTGCGCGACATCCCCGGCATCATAGCCGTCGTGCGCATCGGCGATTTCGTTGGCGTCGTCGCGGAGCGCGAGGAGAACGCGATCCGTGCGGCCGAGCAGCTTGCGGTGAGCTGGCGACCGACGCCTGAACTGGCCGATCTCGCCGACGTCGAGACGGCGCTTCGCGCCAACCCGTCGACGCCGCGCACGCTGATCGACAAGGGCGACGTCGATGCCGCCATTGCCGGCGCGGCCAAGCCGATGCAGCGCACTTACGTCTGGCCATATCAGATGCATGCCTCGATCGGCCCATCCTGCGCGGTCGCCGACTTCCAGGACGGCAACATCCGCGTCTGGTCGGGCACGCAAAATCCGCACCTGCTGCGCGGCGACCTGGCGCTGCTGATCGAGCGTCCCGAGAGCGAGATCGAGGTCATCAGGTTGGAAGCGGCCGGCTGCTACGGCCGCAACTGCGCCGACGATGTCACCGCGGACGCGCTGTTGCTCTCGCGCGCGGTCGGCCGGCCCGTGCGCGTGCAGCTGACGCGGCAGCAGGAGCACGCTTGGGAGCCCAAAGGCACCGCGCAGCTCATCGACGTCAATGGCGCCCTGAACGCCGCGGGCAACGTCGCTGCTTACGATCTTGCCACGCGCTATCCGTCGAATGCCGCCCCGACGTTGGCGCTGTTGCTGACGGGGCGGATATCGCCGAAGCCGGACGTCCTCCAGATGGGCGACCGGACCGCGGTCCCGCCTTACGATTACGAGCACATGCGCGTCGTCGCCCACGACATGGCGCCGATCGTGCGCGCGTCCTGGTTTCGCGGCGTCTCGGCCCTGCCGAACACGTTTGCGCATGAATCCTATATCGACGAAGCCGCGACCGAGGCCGGCGTCGACCCGATCGAATATCGTCTGCGTTACCTGAAGGACCAGCGTGCCGTCGATCTCGTCCATGCGGTCGCCGAGCGGGCGGGTTGGACGCCGCGGCCGGTGCGAGAAGAGAAAGACGGCGAGATCGTGCATGGGCGCGGCTTTGCCTATGCGCTCTATGTCCACAGCAAATTTCCCGGTTATGGCGCGGCGTGGTCGGCCTGGGTCACCGACGTTGCCGTGAACAAGGCGACCGGCGAGGTCAGCGTCACGCGAGTAGTCGCAGGCCAGGATTCCGGCCTCATGATCAACCCGGACGGCGTGCGCCATCAGATCCACGGCAACGTCATCCAGTCCACCAGCCGCGCGCTGATGGAGGAGGTCTCGTTCGAGCGCGGCGCAGTCGTGGCGCGGGAATGGGGCGCCTACCCGATCATCCCCTTCCCTGACGTGCCCAAGATCGACGTGTTGTTGCTGCCGCGGCCGGACCAGCCGCCGCTCGGCGTCGGCGAATCCGCCTCGGTCCCGAGTGCGGCTGCGATTGCGAACGCGATCTTCGATGCCACCGGCGTGCGATTTCGCGAGCCGCCGTTCACGCCCGAGCGCATCCTGAAGGGGCTGCACGGCGGCGCACCGGCCACGCCGCAGGCGCTGCCCGCTCCGCCTGCGCCACAACCGTCCCGTATCTGGGAGAATCCGTTCGCCAAACGCGCCGGCATCTTCGCGACCATCGCGGCGATCTGCACCGCGGCGATCAGCATCGGCGCGGCTCTTTTGCCTGGCCGCGCCATCGCGCCGATCGCGCGGCCTGACCCATCGGTCTATTCCGCAGCGACGATCGCGCGCGGGCAACAACTGGCCGCACTCGGCAATTGCGCGGAGTGCCACACCATGATCGGCGGCGCGCTCAACGCCGGTGGCCGCGCGCTGGAGACGCCGTTCGGCACGATCTACGCGACCAACATCACGCCCGACGTCGAGACCGGCATCGGCGCCTGGTCCTATCCAGCGTTCGAGCGCGCGATGCGCGACGGGCTGCATCGCGACGGACGGCAACTCTATCCCGCCTTCCCCTACACGCATTTTTCGAAGACCGGCGACGCCGACATGCAGGCGCTTTATGCCTACCTGATGGCACAGCCGGCGGTGCGCACGACGCAGCCTGCGAATACGCTCGCCTTCCCGTTCAATCTCCGTCCGCTACTTGCCGGATGGAATGCGCTGTTCCACCAGACGCGGGAGTTCAAGCCCGACCCTGCCAAGTCCGAAGTCTGGAATCGCGGCGCTTATCTCGTCGAAGGTCTCGGCCATTGCAGCGCCTGCCATTCGCCGCGCAACGCGCTCGGCGCCGAGCAGCGTGGCGCCTATCTCGCCGGCGGCTTTGCGGAGGGCTGGGAGGCGCCGCCGCTGACCTCGCTCTCGCATGCGCCGATCCCATGGAGCGAGGACGAGCTTTTCGCCTATTTGCGCACGGGCCACTCGCGATACCATGGTGTCGCCGCCGGACCGATGGCGCCGATCGTCAGGGATCTCGCGGCCCTGCCCGAGCAGGACATCCGCGCCATGGCCGTCTATCTCAACTCGTTCAATGATGCCGCGACCGACGGGAAAGCCCAGGATGCGATTGCTCTGAAGCTTGAAGCTTCAACGCAAGTCGGGATGGCGTCCTCAACCGGCGCGCGACTCTATCAGGGCGCCTGCGCCGTCTGCCACGAGGTCGGCGGCCTGCCGCTGTTCGGCAGCCGCCCCTCGCTCGCGCTCAACAGCAATCTGCACAGCGCGACATCGGACAATCTCGTACAGATCATCCTGCACGGCATCGCCGAGCCGGTGTCGAGCGATCTCGGCTACATGCCGGCCTTCAAGAACAGCATGAGCGATGGGCAGGTCGCGGAACTCGTCACCTTCCTGCGCAAGCAGTTCGCACCGGACAGGCCGGCATGGACCGGCGTGCGCGAGACAGTCACGCGCCTCCGGACCTCAGCACATTAAGCGTGCTTCTTCACGTCCACCGGCGGCGTGCCGTGCGTATGGAACGACTCGATCGTCTTCAGGCCCCACGCCTGCCCCTTCTTGCGTTCTTCTTCGGTCCACACGATTGGCTTCCAGTCCGGTGCGAGAATGAGGCGCGCGCCCGCATTAGCGACCTCGACGCGGTTGCCGCCGGGTTCGTAGACATAGAGGAAGAAGGTTTGCTGGATCGCGTGCTTGTGCGGCCCGGTCTCGATGTGGATGCCGTTCTCCAGGAAGATGTCGGCGGCGCGAAGAATCTCTTCGCGGCTGTCGAGCGCGTAGGTGACGTGGTGGAAGCGGCCGGGCGTGCCGGAATGGTCGAGCGAATAGGCGAAATCGTAGCTCTTGTTCGACATGGTCAGCCACATCGCCGCTTCGCGGCCATCGTTCAGCACGATCTGCTCGGTGAGCCGGCAGCCGAGATAGTTCTCGAAGAACTCGCGGTTGGCCTTGATGTCGGTGGCGAGGCAGTTGAGGTGGTCGAGGCGGCGGACGTTGACGCCGCGCGCGGGAAAGCGCTGCGCCTGGTTCTTCAGCGCCGGCTTCAGCTCGGGCGGCGCCTGATACCATTCGGTCTCGTAATAGAGCTCGACGATGTGGCCATCGGGATCGCGGCAGCGGAAGGTCGGCCCCTGCCCCATGTCGCCGTCGATCCAGCCGATGTCGAAACCGGACCCCTTCAGCGCCGCGACGCGTCGCTCAAGCGCCTGCTGGCTGCGCGCGCGCAATGCCATGTGCTCCATGCCTGATGTCTTCGACGCCGTCAGTTTGAGCGAATAGCGCTCGTAATCGTCCCAGCCGCGCAAATAGACCGAGTCGCCCTTTTGTCCGCTGACGGTCATGCCCATTACGTCGACGAAGAATTTCAGGCTCTCGTCCGGCTTTGGCGTCAGCAGTTCCATGTGGCCGAGATGAGCGAGATCGAGGATCGGTTCGGGCTGCATGGTGTCCTCCAAGACGTGGCTTGCGATCCGCTGGACCGGATCCCCGCGATCCGGCGCAGGCTGCAATCCGCTCACGCGCCGGTGGGCGGCACCGAGGCCGCCGATTCATTTGTACTAATGTACAAATGATTAGGTCTCGTCAACAAATCAAAAGTCGCCTCTCTGAGCGAATGACGGCCCACTCGGGATGACGATCCGTCCCCCCGGGCGATCGACTGCCTGAATGGTAAAATCTTCCTTAAACACTCCCAAGCCCCGCCGGCCGGGAAAAAGCAGCATTTTCCGGCCACTTCTGCCTGAAAGTATGCATTGGGAACAAACTTCTCACCCGAATTGTCGCGGATTTAACGAAGCGCCGGCGCCTGCCGTTTAACCGTTTGTCCAGCGACGGCCGTGCATAGTCCAGGACAACCCGTTGCTCTTGCCAGGTTCATTCATTGTGACATCCTTTGGACGCGTGATTTCAGTTCGCGGGTCGCTCGCCCGGGTCGGGCTGCTGGCTGAAAGCCGGATGCCGGTCTCGGAAGTTCGGGCCACTGTCGGACGTTTCGTCAGCATACGCTGCGCCAGCTCGGTCATCGTCGCGATGATTACCGAGGTGTCGTGCGAGAACCTCTCGAGCAACGACAATTTGATCGCCATCGCCTCGGTCGACCTGCTGGGCGAAATCCTCAACGCGACCGGCAAGGCCAAATTCCAGCGCGGCGTCACCAACTATCCAACCATCGGCGATTCCGTCGACCTGATCACGAGCCAAGAGCTGCGCACGATCTACGCGCCCACCGGTTCCGACCAGATCAATGTCGGCTTCCTTCAGCAGGACAGCTCCGTCGTCGCCTATGTCGACATCGAGGAAATGCTCTCCAAGCACTTTGCCGTGCTGGGGTCGACCGGCGTCGGTAAATCGACCGGCGTGTCGCTGTTGCTCAACGAGATCCTCAAGGCACGCCCGAATTTGCGCATCTTCCTGCTCGATGTGCACAACGAATATGGCCGCTGTTTCGGCGACCGCGCGCTGGTGCTCAACCCGCGCAATTTGAAACTGCCGTTCTGGCTGTTCAATTTCGAGGAAATCGTCGACGTGCTGTTCGGTGGCCGCGCCGGCGTGCCCGAGGAGCTCGACGTCCTCGCCGAGGTCATTCCGCTCGCCAAGGGCGTCTACACCCAGTACCAGAACGCCGACCGCATTGGCCTGAAGCGCATCGATCCCAAGCAGATCGGCTACACCGTCGATACGCCGGTGCCCTATCGCCTGGTCGATCTGATGTCGCTGATCGACGAGCGCATGGGCAAGCTCGAGAACCGCTCCTCGCGCATCATCTATCACAAGCTGATCTCCCGCATCGAGGCGGTCCGCAACGACCCGCGCTACGCCTTCATGTTCGACAACGCCAATGTCGGCGGTGACACCATGGCCGAGGTGATCAGTCATCTGTTTCGCCTGCCGGCCAACGGCAAGCCGATGACGGTGATGCAGCTCGCCGGCTTCCCGGCCGAGGTCATCGATTCCGTCGTCTCGGTGCTCTGCCGCATGGCCTTCGACTTCGGCCTGTGGAGCGACGGCGTTTCGCCGATGCTGTTCGTCTGCGAAGAGGCTCACCGTTATGCCTCCGCCGATCGCAATGTCGGCTTCGGGCCGACCCGCAAGGCGGTGTCGCGCATCGCCAAGGAAGGCCGCAAATACGGCGTCTATCTCGGCCTCATCACCCAGCGTCCGGCCGAGCTCGACGCCACCATCATCTCCCAGTGCAACACGCTGTTCACGATGCGCCTTGCCAACGAGCGCGACCAGGCGCTGCTGCGCGCCGCGGTGTCGGACGCGGCCGCGAACCTGCTCTCGTTCGTGCCCTCGCTCGGCACCCGCGAAGTGCTGGCCTTCGGCGAAGGTGTCGCGCTGCCGACGCGGCTGCGCTTCAAGGAGGTGCCGCCGCATCAATTGCCGCGCGGCGAAGCCACCATCAGCAGCGTGCCGTCCGTCACCTCCGGTCACGACATGCATTTCGTCGGCGCCGTGCTCGAGCGCTGGCGTGGTGCCACCTCGCAGCGCGACGTGCCGAACGATCCGGTATTCTCGGCGCCGCCCGCGAAAACGCTCTCCAACGTCGAAGCCCCGATGCTGCAACCATCGATGGGGCTGGATCCGGACCGCTTCTCGCTGCTGAAGAAGCCGCTGCGGTAAGGGGCGGATACCGCTTCGGCAAACTCCGCCGTCATGCCCGCGAAAGCGGGCATCCAGTACGCCGCGGCTTCTCCGCATCCCATCGCTGTCTCTGGAATACTGGATCGCCCGATTAAATCGGGCGATGACACTGAGTGTGTGGCACGTTGAGGCGACCGCCAGCATCGACTAATGTTCGGTGCCCCCGATCCGGAAAACAAGCCAATGACAAAAACCGCCGCGCAACGCTTCCCCGCTCCCGCTCTCGATGCGCTCCCTGACGACATCCGCGCACGTCTCCTCGCCGTGCAGGAGAAGAGCGGCTTCGTGCCGAACGTGTTCTTGACGCTCGCCTACCGCCCGGACGAGTTCCGCGCCTTCTTCGCCTACCACGACGCGCTGATGGAGAAGGACGGCGGCCTCACCAAAGCCGAGCGCGAGATGATCGTGGTCGCGACCTCGGCAGCCAATCAGTGCCAGTATTGTGTGATTGCGCACGGCGCGATCCTGCGCATCCGCGCCAAGAACCCGCTGATCGCCGACCAGATCGCCACGAACTACCGCAAGGCCGACATCACGCCGCGGCAAAAGGCGATGCTCGACTTCGCGATGAAGGTCTCGGCCGATGCGCAGCGGATTTCCGAGGACGATTTCACCGCGCTCGCGCCGCACGGCTTCAACGACGACGACATCTGGGACATCGCCGCAATCTCCGCCTTCTTTGCGCTGTCGAACCGGCTGGCGAATTTCACCGGCATGCGGCCGAACGACGAATTCTATCTGATGGGACGGCTGCCGAAGAAATGATCGACCGCCGCGAGCGCGGAAGGAACGGCATTGCGGACAAAAGCAGCGGATGAGTTCCCGTTTGACGGGAACTCTGCGTTTTCGCAATCGTACACGTTTAATTAAGAATCTCACCCTCAACTAGCACAAACGCTTTGGCACAACTTGCGCAGTTTCCGTCAACGGGGACGCGGCTGAGTCGTGCCTGTTGGGGGCTTCTCATGAACGTGCGGGCATTTGTGATCGCGACCTGTATCGGCACGGCATTCTTCGCGGCCGGATACGCATGGAACTATCAGCCGGAGATCATCAACGCGAACGAGATATGGAGCATGTTCGAATCGGAGCATGGCAAGGCACGGGCTGCCGTCTTACGCGTCCTCATTGCGCCGAATTCAGCTCACTTCAACGGCCTGCGAACGATCGATGCAGACCAGGCAAAATACGTATGCGGCTCCGTAAAGGCGATGGATCAGGACAGGCAGTATGTCGAGGCCGCGTTCGTTTACACCGTCGCGATCGATTTTGCCCGTATCGACGACGACGGGCGGATAACGTCGCAGCGTTCTCCTTACAAGCCCTGCCCAGGCGCGGCCGATGACAAAATTGCCGACCAGAACACGCTGATATCGCCAGGCGCGCTGTCGATGATCAAGACCGTCGAAAAAATCATCCCCAAGTCCAGCGGCGGAACGATGGAGCAACAGCTTGGCCAGCTAGCGGGACAGACAGCGGCGGTCGCGCCAGGTTCGGCGGTCCCGCGGAGATCAACCGGCTCGTCAGGTTCGGCAGCCTCAGCAGGGGCAGGATGGGCGCCAGCAGCACAGCATTCAAATTCGGCGGTGGAGGCGCGACAAGCAGATGAACTGACATGGCGTGTCGACCAACCGCCAGCCGCATGGCCGAATTTCCCCTCGGACCATCCGCTGGCGAAATCGACCCAGAAGCGGACGAGCGCCGAGGCCCTGGCTTTCGCGAAAGATATCGAGGGTCGATGGGAGCAAGCCAAGTCATCCGGGACTCCGGCCAAGCGTCCTTCGCCTGAGGAGATCAAGGAAGCATGCCGCGCGCTACTTGCGATTGATCCCACGGACAAGGATTATCCGCGGGCCTGGGCCGCCTTTGTGCGGCTGCGCAAAATCGATCACGACGCTGCTGGTTGAACCGACGGGCCTCGCTCACGCCTTGCGCCGCAGGCTCCAAAGGCTCCCGAGAGCCACGACGGCGGTCATCAGCAGGACGGCGACGAAAGTTTGGATGATCGTGAAGTTCAGGGCGTCACGCGCGACGAACAGCGCAGTGACAGCTCCGGCGAACACAAACAGAATGCGAAGAATCAGACTCATCATCATGTCTCCAGACGGCATGATCTGGAGCCACCTGGCGACGCGGATGCGCAAGGCTGGTTCGGCGGTCATGCCGGCGGACCTTAGCGGCCGGCCCCAAAAGTCTGTTTGCGATACGTCAAGCGCGCGACGCCGTTGGGCAGCAGGTTTGTCGCAACTGCATTGCCAGCGGCTGCGCAGCACTATGGCGCTGGACTAGCGCTTCGCCATCAACTCGAGCGCCGGGGCAAAGCGCTCGGAAAACGTCAACGTCTTGGCATGGTGAACTGCGGCAAATGATGCCGAGATCCCGGCTGAAGCAACCACGAGCAGGGCAACGGCGAAAACCAGACGGCGCATTTCGGCCTCCTGTGTGAGCTCGACACTCGTACAGATGGCACGGCTTTGTTTCAGCACGGCTTCGTGCGGACGGAAGATGGTTTCGCTCAAGAGGCTGTGATCAGATCCGGTTTGCCGGGCCGCATGCCGGACTGCTGCGAGCGTTGCGCCTAATCATCCTCCGCCGGTCCGCACCAGCCGGGCAGATAGATCGCGTCCTTGCTCTTGGCTGAGAACATCGCCTTCTCGAGCGCCTTGTCGAAATTGGCATCCACGGCCTTGCGCGACAGCTTTCGGCGCAGATAATCGGCCCACAGGAATTCGGAGAAGGGCGTGGTGTCCTTGGCGAAGCCGCCCATACGGCGCAGCTCGCCGGCAAGGCTCCGGAAGGGATCGTCCTTGAGATCGACGACGGATTTGGGCAAATCGCGGAATGGTCGCCGTTCGCCCTTGGCGTCGTAGGGGTAAACCCAGCGCTTGTTGTCCATCACGCCCCAGAACGCTTCGCGCTCGACCATCCTGAGGTCACCGACGATGGTGACCAGTACCTCCTTGACGCCCTCGTCGTGCAGCGCGCGACCGAGATGATGATGGTCGATCACGTAATAGCGCTCGTCGGGGCCGTGCACGACGGGGATCATATGCTTGCCGAGCAGATCGGCCTGCTTCTTCTTGTCGTGCTCGCGCCAGCGCTTGCGCTTCTCCTTGACCTCGCGCATCCCGACCGTCATCTGCGTCGGCCGCAGCGACAGGATCGGCACCGGATGCACTCTCGGTTCGCGCGTATTGGTCATGATCGAAAGGCCCTTAATATGGTTGCAGCTGCGTGGTCAGGTTCCCTGGACTATGCCATGGGCATCGCGCCGGCAATGCATTCGGCTCGGCGGAGATTATTGCATCGCACCCTCTGCATGCCGGAACGATCAGGGTTCCGCGGTCCTTCGTTCGCAGCCCTGCAGGATAGTGCAAACGCGCAATGTACGTGCGTGTGAGAAGATTTTCTGCAACGCGTTCACCACGTATGCTATCTAAAAATCGCTGCTTCGGAGTGATCCCTGCGCCATGACAACCCAGCGGCCCATAAGCTCGGATGACGAGCACCGGGTGCTCCAGTTCAGGCCGCGCACCTCGCCTTCCCCGACGGGCTACCGCGGCAACGGCAGCGTGCAGCAATTGCGCGTCGCGCCCGAGCCGCTCGACCTGTCGCGCTACGAGCAGCCCCGCAGTGAGCCGGACGATTTCCGCCATCGCATGCTCGCCAACATCGCGGCGCTAGCCTTCACCATTGCACTGACCGCGATCGGGATATGGCTCGCGGTGAGCATCGCCGACCTGCGCCGGACCCAGGATTGCGTGCTGATGGGCCGCCGCGACTGCGTCAAAATCACGACGCCGCACATCTAGGCAAAACATTTGGCAGGCAAGACGTCTGGCGCGGCCCGCCGACGGTGCTTCGGCGGAAACGGCTCAGCCTGGCATCCCCAGCCCTGTGCCCACACCCGCCGGCTCCATTGAACTCAGGGCGGCGCTCCGATATACGGGCTTTCGACCCGGCCAGAGGGGGGTTGAGGGCGTCATCGGGGCGCGATGCCCACCCACCGTTCCACTCTGGAAAATCTGACAAATATCTGCAATATATCAAAGGCTTAGTGATGTCCTCCACATTCGATCAGGTCGCTACGATCATCGCTGAAACCTGCGACATCCCGCGCGACACGATCACGCCGGATAGCCATGCCATCGATGACCTCGGCATCGACAGCCTCGATTTCCTGGACATCGCGTTCGCGATCGACAAGCAGTTCGGTATCAAGCTGCCGCTGGAAAAGTGGACCCAGGAGGTCAACGACGGCAAAGCGACCACCGAGCAGTATTTCGTGCTGAAAAACCTGTGCGCCCGCATCGACGAACTGGTTGCGGCCAAGGGCGCGAGCGCCTAAGCGCGCGGTCATGCAACTCGAATACTTCCACATGATAGATCGCGTCGTCGACCTCAACGTCGACGCGAAGACGATTGTCGTCGAGGCTCAGGTCCCGATGGAGAGCACCATCTTCGAGGGGCACTTCCCGGGCTATCCCCTGATGCCCGGCGTGCTCCTGATCGAATCGATGGCGCAGGCCTCGGGCTGGCTTCAGCTTGGCGTGCTCAAATTCGAGCGCATGCCGATCCTGGCTGCCGTCAAGGAGGCCAAGGTCCGCGGCTCGGTCTTCCCCGGCGATCTCATGAGCATCGAGGCGAGCCTGGCCCATCAGGGCTCGGGCTACGCCGTGACCGAAGCCAAGATCAAGGTCGGCGGCAAGCTGCGCGCGAATTCGACGCTGACCTTCACGCAGATTCCCTTTCCCCATGCGGATATGCGTGCCCACATGGACGCGGTCGCCAAACGCGTCGGCTTTCCGCAACAGGCCGTATCGCCATGACCGAGACTGCTTCGAAGCCCGCCCAGACGGAAGTCTGGATCACGGGCATTGGCCTGGCCACTTCGCTCGGCGAGGGCCTGGACGCCAACTGGGCCGCGCTTCAGGAGAAGCGCATCAATGTCGACGAGAAGGGGTTTGCGCCCTACATCGTGCACCCCCTGATGCCCGTTACCTTCGACAGCCAGATTCCGAAGAAGGGCGACCAGCGCCAGATGGAAGCCTGGCAGCGCATTGGCACCTATGCGGCCGGGCTTGCGCTCGACTCCGCCGGGATCAAGGGCAACAAGGATATCCTGTCGAAGATCGACATGGTGGTCGCCGCCGGCGGCGGCGAGCGCGATCTCAACGTCGACACCGGTGTGCTCACGGCCGAGGCCAAGGGCGCCAACGCGCCGGGCTTCCTCAACGAGCGGCTGATGAGCGATCTCAGGCCGACGCTGTTCCTGGCCCAGCTCTCCAACCTGCTCGCCGGCAACATCGCCATCGTGCACGGCATTGGCGGCACCTCCCGCACCTTCATGGGTGAAGAGGTTGCCGGCGCCGATGCCGCCCGCATCGCATTGTCGCGCATCGCCTCCGGCGAGAGCGACATCGCGTTGATCGGCGGCTCGCACAATGGCGAGCGCAAGGACCTGATGGTCCTCTACGAATTCGGCGACTTCAATCTGAAGGACAAGTTCGCCCCCGTGTGGGCGCGCAAGGACCACGCCGGCTTCGCGCTCGGCTCGGCTGGCGCGTTCCTGGTGCTGGAATCGAAGGCGCATGCGGAAGCGCGCGGCGCAAAGCCGTTCGCAAAGCTGTCGAGCGTCGTTGCCGACCTCGCCCGGCGCAAGACCCCCGGCGACATGGCGGCGACGCTGGAGAAGCTTTGGGCAAAGTTGCCGAAGCGCGACGGCAAGGGCGCGATCATATCCGGTGCGACCGGCGCCGAGCCGGCGACATCAGAAGAGCGCGGATTCCTGAAGGGCCACGCCGAGTTCCCGGTGCGCTCGACCGGCACGATGTTCGGCCACACCATGGAGACGCAATTCCCGCTCGGCATCGCGCTCGCCGCGCTGTCGATCTCTCGCGGCGCGCTGTTTCCGCCGAACGATTCCACGGGCACCGAGATTGAAATGCAGGGAGCGCCCACCCAGATTGTGGTGGTGGGGGCCGGACACTGGCGCGGCGAAGGCATGGCGCTGGTCGAGGCAGTAAGCTAAGGCGCGTTGCGCTTTGGCGGGTTATTGTTTGGGCATGATCTTCTCGAAAAACCGCGTCACGCTTTTTCGAATCATGCTCCAGCTCAAGCGGGGATCGACATGACTGCACCACGCGACAAACTCGGGCGTCCCGTCGTCGTCGTCACCGGCATGGGCATCATGACCTCGCTCGGCAACGGCAAGACCGACAATTGGGCGAAGCTCGTCGCCGGCGAATCCGGCATCCGCACCATCACGCGCTTTCCGGTCGACGGCCTGAAAACCACGATGGCCGGCACGGTGGATTTCGTCAGCGTCGATCCGTTCTCCTCCACCGCCCTGTCGGAGCGGATGGCCGAACTGGTGACGCAGGAGGCGCTGGACCAGGCCGGCATCGGCGCCAAGGCGGATTTCCCGGGTCCTCTCTTCCTTGCGGTCGCACCTGTCGAAGTCGAATGGCCGCAGCGCCGCGAGCTCGGCCGTGCTGTCGGTAAGCTCGACTTCAATTATGACGATCTGCTGCGCATCTCCGGGGGCGGCAAGTACAGCGCCTATCACCACCGCTTCATGTTCGGTTCGGTCGCGGCCTACCTCGCCGAGACTTTCGGCACCAAGGGCTCGCCGATCTCGTTGTCGACGGCCTGTGCTTCGGGCGCAACCTCGATCCAGCTCGGCGTCGAGGCGATCCGCCGCGGCGAGACCGATGCCGCGCTGTGCGTGGCGACCGACGGCACCGTGAATCCGGAGGCGCTGGTGCGCTTCTCGCTGCTCTCGGCGCTGTCGACCCAGAACGATCCGCCGCAGGCGGCCTCCCGTCCCTTCTCCAAGAACCGCGACGGTTTTGTCATGGCCGAAGGCGCAGGTGCGCTGGTACTCGAGAGCTATGAAGCCGCCACCGCGCGCGGCGCAAAAATTCTCGGCGTGATCGCCGGCTGCGGCGAGCTCACCGATTCCTTCCATCGTACCCGCTCCTCGCCCGACGGCAAGCCGATCATCGGCTGCATGAACAAGACGCTGGCCGATGCCGGCATGTTGCCGGACCAGATCGACCACATCAACGCGCACGGCACCGCGACGCCCGAGAACGACAAGATGGAGTACAACACGACATCGGCCGTGTTCGGCGATCTCATCTCGAAGATTCCGGTCACCTCCAACAAGTCGATGGTCGGCCACACCATCTCGGCCGCCGGCGCGGTCGAGGCGATCTTCTCGCTGCTGACGCTGGAGCATCAGCGCATCCCGCCGACGATCAACTACGACAATCCGGATCCCACGATCCTGTTCGACGTCGTCGGCAACAAGGCACGCGATGCCCGCGTCACCGCAGTGATGTCGAACTCGTTCGGCTTCGGTGGCCAGAACGCCTCGCTGATCCTGACCCGCGAACCGGCCTGACCGGACGCATGGCGCTGCTTCCTGCGAGGACGAAGGCCCGCGCGCGGGAGACGGCCAAGTCGATTGGTGGAGGCCTGATCGGCGCTGCCACCGTCGGCATGTTGCGCACCACGCGTTATTTCGATCCGGCCAAGACCTCGGACTTTTTCGCACGCGTCACCAGGCTGATCGGGCCCCGCCTTCGCGAGCACCGCATCGGCCGCGCCAACCTCGCCGCTGCGTTTCCGGACAAGTCGCCCGAAGAAATCGAATCCATCCTGATGGGCGTCTGGGACAATCTCGGTCGCGTCGGCGCCGAATTCGCCCATATGGATCACGTCTGGGATTACGACCGCGATCATCCGGAAAACAGTCGGATCGAACTGCCCAGCCGCAGCATCGAGCTGTTCGACTGCATCCGTGACGACGGCAAGCCGGCGCTGATCTTCGCCGCGCATCTGGCCAATTGGGAATTGCCGGCGCTCGCCGCCGTCGCACACGGGCTCGACGCGGCGATCCTCTACCGGCGCCCGAATATTGCGTCTGCCGACCGCATCATCCAGGAGATGCGCCAGGTCAACATGGGCACGCTGATCCCGGCGGGGCGCGACGCGCCGCTGCGGCTCGCGCAGGCGCTCAAGGACGGCAAGCACGTCGCCATGCTGATCGACCAGTATCTGACCGGCGGGGTCGAGGTCACCTTCTTCGGCCGCAAGACCCGCGCCAATCCGATGCTGGCGCGCCTGTTGCGCCAGGTCGAATGCCCAATCCACGGCGTCCGCGTCATCCGCCTGCCCGGCGGCCGCTTCACCGCCGAGATCACCGAAGAGGTCCAGCCGGTGCGCGACGCCGACGGCAAGATCGACATCCAGGGCACCACGCAGGCGATCACGAGCGTGGTGGAAGGCTGGGTCCGCGAGCATCCGGAGCAGTGGTTGTGGCTGCACCGCAGGTGGCGGTAGCGGTCGCGGGCGCAACTCTTCCCGTCATGGCCGGGCCTGTTCCGGCCATCCACGCATCGCCACACAGCAGGAAAGACGTGGATGCCCGGGACAAGCCCGGGCACGACGACTGAGCAAGGTGTGCGTCCGCTTCCTGTCAGCGTCTTACCGCCCCGTCTTCACCCTGGTCCAGAGCCTATTGATGACCCGCTGGGTCGCCGGCTCGCGCGCCGTGATGACGAACAGGTTTGCGAGCGTTGCCTCGTCCGGATAGATATTCTTGTCGTTCAGGATCTTCGGATCGACCAGCTTCTGGCTGGCGAAATTGCCGTTGGCGTAGGACAGGAAGTCCGTATTCCTGGCGGCCACGTCCGGACGGTAGAGATAGTTGATCAGCTCGTAGGCTTCCCTAACGTTCCTGGCGTCCGCGGGGATTGCGAGATTGTCGAAGAACATCTGCGCGCCCTCCTTCGGGATGGCGAAGCCGATCTCGATGCCGCTTTTGGCTTCGGAAGCGCGGGCGCGGGCCTGCATGATGTCGCCGGACCAGCCGACCACGAAGCAGATCTCGCCGGTCGCGAGCGCGCTTAGATATTCGGACGAATGAAACTTGCGCACGGAGGGCCGCACCTTGGCGACGACGTCGGCGGCCTTCTCGAGGTCGGCCTGCTTGGTCGAGTTCGGATCGAGCCCGAGATAATTCAACGCCGCCGGAAAGATGTCGTCGGCGGAATCCAGCATGTGGACGCCGCAGTCCTTGAATTTCGCGAGGTTCTCCGGCTTGAACACGATGTCCCAGCTCTCGATCTTCGCATCTGCTCCGAGAATCTGCTTCAGCTTGGCGACGTTGTAGCCGATGCCCGTCGTGCCCCACATGTAATTGGCGGCGTAGACATTGCCGGGGTCGTAGATCGCGAGACGTTCGGTCACCACCGGCCAGGCATTGGCCAGGTTCGGCAGCTTCGACTTGTCGAGCTTCTGGAAGATGTTGGCCTTGATCTGGCGCTGGAGGAAATAGGCGGTGGGCACCACGACGTCATAGCCGGACTTGCCGGCCATCAGGCGCGTCTCTAGCGTCTCGTTGGCGTCAAAGGTGTCGTAGACCACCTTGATGCCGGTCTCCCTGGTGAAGGCCTCGAGGACGTCGGGCGCCACGTAGTTCGACCAATTGTAGAAGTTGACGACCCGCTCCTCGGCCCCGGCGGGGGCGGAGAGCAACGTCAGCGCGGCGGCGATCGCGAGGCCAAAACCAAAGCGGCTGACGTTGATCATCTCCCTACCTCTTGCGCCCGCGCACCGCGTCCGACAGCCGCTCCAGCGCGGTGTCGAGCGTCTCGTCCTTCTTGGCAAAGCAGAAGCGCACCACCGAGGTCACCGGGTCCTGCTCGTAGAAGGCCGACACCGGAATTGCCGCGACCTTGTAGTCCTTCACGATCCGCCAGCAGAATTCGGTGTCGCTCTCGTTCAGCCCGAGCGGGGACAGGTCGACGGTGAGGAAGTAGGTGCCCTGTGACTTCAGCACCGGGAAGCCGAGGCTCTCCAGCCCCTTGGCGAGGCGGTCCCTGCTCCGCGCCAGGTCCTTGCGCATCGACAGGAAGTAATCGTCGGGCTTGCCGAGGCCATACGCGACGGCGGCCTGGAGGTTCGGCGCGGTGGTGAAGGTCAGGAACTGGTGCACCTTGGCGGCAACGCGCAGCAACGGCGGCGCGGCGCAGACGAAGCCGATCTTCCAGCCGGTCAACGAGAAGATCTTGCCGGCAGAGCCGACCTTGATCGTGCGGTCCCGCATGCCGGGGATGGTGATCAGCGGGATGTGCTTGTGCTCGTCGAAAGTGACGTGCTCCCAGACCTCGTCGCAGATCGCGATGACGTCGAACTCCTGGCAGTAGCGCGCCAGCAGCTCGAGGTCCTCGCGCGGAAACACCACCGCAGACGGATTCAGGGGATTGTTGAAGAGCACCGCCTTGGTCTTTGAATTGAAGACGCTTTTCAGCATGTCCTCATTCAGCCGCCAGTGCGGCGGCTCGAGCCGGACCAGGCGCGGAATGCCGCCGGCCTGCCGGATGATCGGCAGATAGGAATCGTAAACCGGCTGGAAGCACACCACCTCGTCGCCGGGCTGGACAACGGCGAGGATGGCCGAGGTCAGGGCCTCGGTGCCGCCGGAGGTCACCATCACCTCGCTCATCGGATCGAGCTCGAGGCCATGCCAGTGGCCGTAATGGGTCGCGATCGCTTGGCGTAGTTCCGGCAGGCCCATCATTGACGGGTACTGATTGTAGCCGTTCAGTGAGGCCTCGGCCGCAGCGCGGCGGATGTCCTCAGGCCCGGGATCGTCGGGAAAGCCCTGCCCGAGATTGATGGCGGCATTGTCGCGCGCGGCCTGCGACATTGCCTCGAAGATGGTGACGGGAAGGTCCGCGAAGACCTTGTTGAGGGACGAGCTCTTGGACATCGGCGGGGTCAGCCGCCGACCTTGCTGGGAAGACCCGCCGCCTTCCAGCCGAGCATGCCGCCCGCCAGATGCTTGTCGTAAGGCAGGCCCACGGCCTGCGCCGCCAGCGAGGCCGTCACCGAACGCTTGCCCGAGCGGCAGGCGAACACGACCTCCTTACCCTCGGGATCGGGGATCGCTTTGGGATCGAAGGTCGAGAGCGGCACGACCACACCGTAGGGATAGGCCTCGGCCTCGACCTCGTTCGGCTCGCGCACGTCGACGAGGAGATAGCGCCCTTCCGCGACACCCTTGGAGACCTCGTCCGGGGTCAGATCCTGTACTTGATTTGCCACATCATCCTCCAACGTCGCGGGCCGCTGCCGGGGCGATCCCGGCGGGCGGCAACCTCGCCTCTCGGCCGGTGAAAATCAAGCGCTACAAAGGCTTGAGCTGCCTTGCGCAAGTTAAAGCTAAATCGCAGCGACTTGAAGCGCGACCTTCAGATGGAGGATCAGATCGTCACTTCAGATGGTGACCTGGGTGCCGACCTCGACGACGCGGCCGGAGGGGATCTGGAAATAGTCGGTGGCGTCGTTGGCGGAACGGCTGAGCGAGATGAACAGCCGGTCCTGCCAGCGTGGCATGCCGGAATGGGCGGCCGGTTTCAGCGCCCTCCGCGACAGGAAGAACGAGGTGGACATGATGTCGAACTGCCAGCCGAGCTTGCGGGCGATCGCCAGTGCCTTCGGCACGTTGGGCGATTCCATGAAGCCGAACTTCAGCGTCACCTTGGAGAAGGTCGGCGAGATCTGCTCCAGCTTCACCCGCTCGGCCGGATCGATGCGCGGGGTCTGTGCGGTCTCGATGGTCAGAATGACGTTCTTCTCGTGCAGCACCTTGTAGTGCTTCAGACTATGCATCAGCGCGGTCGGCGCGCTGAGGGGGTCGCTGGTCAGGAACACAGCGGTGCCGGGCACGCGTTGCGGCGGCCGCTTCTCCAGCATCGCCACGAGGTCGGCAAGCGGGAATTCGAGCTTGCGCGACTTCTCGAAGAGCAGCCGGCTGCCGCGCCGCCACGTGTACATCAGGATGATCATGAGCGCGCCGAGTGCCAGCGGCACCCAACCGCCCTCGAACACCTTGAGCAGATTGGCGGCGAGGAAGGTGAGGTCGAGGAACAGGAACGGCGCGATCAGGGCGGCAGCCGTGAACGGCGACCACCGCCAGACCTTCCAGATCACCACGAAGCCCATCAACGCCGTGACCACCATGGTCCCGGTAACGGAGATGCCGTAGGCCGAGGCCAGCGCGCTGGAGGAGCGGAACAAAAGCACCAGCAGGACCACCGCGACCAGCAGGAGCTGGTTGATGCGCGGGATGAAGATCTGGCCCGAATGGGCTTCAGACGTATGGCGAATTTCAAAGCGCGGCAACAGGCCGAGCTGGATCGCCTGACGCGTCAGCGAATAGGCACCGGTGATGACCGCCTGGCTCGCGATAACCGTTGCGGCGGTCGCCAGCACGACCATGCAGCCGCGGAAAAAACCTTGCGGAAAGAGCTGGAAGAACGGGCTCACGATCGCGCCGGGGTCGCCGAGCACGAGGGCACCCTGCCCCAGATAGTTCAATGCCAGCGACGGCACCACGATGAACAGCCAGGCGGTCTGGATCGGCCGCTTGCCGAAATGGCCGAGGTCGGCATAGAGCGCCTCGGCACCGGTGACCGCCAGGAACACAGCGCCGAGCGTCACGAAGCCGATGATGCCGTGGTGGATCATGAAGGACACGGCGTAGAGCGGATTCAGCGCGAACAGCACCTGCGGCTGCTGGATGATCGGATGGATCGCCGCGATCGCGATCACCGCGAACCAGACGCACATGATCGGGCCGAAGAAGGCGGCGACGCGCGCGGTGCCGCGGGACTGCACGGCAAACAGACCGACCAGGATGATCACGGTCAGCGGTACGATGTAGGGCTCGAAGTGCAGCGTGATGTCCTTCATGCCTTCGATCGCCGACAGCACCGAGAGCGCCGGCGTGATCACGGCGTCGCCGTAGAACAGGGCGCCGGAAATGATGCCGAGCATGACGATGGTTGTTCCGCGGGTGCCGACTGCGCGCTGGGCCAGCGCCATCAGCGCCAGCGTGCCGCCCTCGCCGTTGTTGTCCGCGCGGAGCAGGATCACGACGTATTTGAGCGTCACCACGACGATGAGCGCCCACAGGATCAGGGAGAGCACGCCGAGCACCGCCGCCGGCGTCGGCAACCCCTCCGCGCCAGAAGCCGCCATCACCGCCTCGCGGAACGCGTAGAGCGGACTGGTGCCGATGTCACCGTAGACGACGCCAATGCTGCCGAGCGTCAGCGCACCGAAGCCGGCGGTGGTGTGGGCATCGCCATGCCCATTGGCCGCCGCCGTTTCCGGGGCGGAAATCGCTACGTCACTTGTCATGGGAGAGCCTGATGGCCTCTAAAAATGCTTCGCTGCACAACGGCGAGGAGCGCGCGGCTTATAGGCCTGCGCTGCCGGCATAGCCTAGCCCGATTTCGGGCCTTAGACATGCAATTTTGCATGCCTCTGCCGATCGCCGTTTAGATGGTGACTTGGGTTCCGACTTCAACCACGCGTCCGGTGGGAATCTGGAAATAGTCGGTAGCGTCGTTGGCGGACCGGCTCAGCGCGATGAACAAATGGTCCTGCCAAAGCGGCATGCCGGACTGCGCCGACGCCTTCAGCGAACGCCGCGACACGAAGAACGAGGTCGACATGATGTCGAACTGCCAGCCCTGCTTGCGCGCGATCGCGAGCGCCTTGGGCACGTTCGGCTGCTCCATGTAGCCGAAGCGCAGGCGGACCTTGAAGAACTTGTCGCTGATCTTCTCCATCCGGAAACGCTCCGACAGGTCGACCCGCGGCGTGTGCGCGGTCTCGATGGTCAGGACCACGTTGTGCTCGTGCAGCACCTTATTGTGCTTGAGATTGTGCAGTAGCGCGGTCGGCACGAAGGAGGGATCGCTGGTCAGGAACACCGCGGTGCCCTTGACGATGTGCGGCGGCCGCTTCTCCAGGCTCCGGATCAGATCGTCCAGCGGCACCTCGATACGTCGCGTTTTCTGGATCAGGATCCCGGACCCTCGCCGCCAGGTCCAGATTGTCCCGGCCATGATCACGCCGAACAGCAGCGGCACCCAGGCGCCTTCCAGCAGCTTCAGAAGGTTCGCGCTGAAGAAGCTGATGTCGACCACGACGAAGGGCAGGATCACGGCTGCGGCCGTCGCGGCGCGCCAGTTCCACAATTTCCAGATCACGATGAAGCCCATGATGCCGTCGGCAACCATGGTGGTGGAAACCGCAATGCCGTAGGCCGAAGCCAGATTGCTGGGGGTGTGGAACAACAGCACCAGCAGCATCACACCGATCAGGAGCAGCCGGTTGACACGCGGCAGATAGATCTGGCCGGCATGAGTTTCCGAGGTGAAGCGCACCTCGAAGCGCGGCAGGAGACCGAGCTGCACAGCCTGATAGACCAGAGAATAGGCCCCTGTGATCACCGCCTGGCTCGCGATCACGGTCGCGGCGGTCGCAAGCCCGACCAGTGGCAGCACGAAATGCTCGGGCACCATGCGATAGAAAGAGTGCTCGATCGCGCTGGGATCTGACAGCACCAGCGCGCCCTGCCCGAAATAGTTGATCAGGAGCGAGGGCAGCACGAAGAACATCCAGGCCGACTGGATCGGCTTGCGGCCGAAATGGCCCAGATCTGCGTAGAGCGCCTCACCGCCGGTCACCGCGAGGAACACCGCGCCCAGCGTCACCAGGCCGATGGTGCCGTGCGACAGCAGGAATTGCAGCGCGTAATAGGGATTGATCGCTGCCAGCACCGACGGATCGTCGGCGATGTGAATGGCGCCCAGCACGGCAAGAACGGTGAACCAGACGACCATCACCGGCCCGAAGGCCGAGGCGACCAGCGCCGTCCCCTTGCTCTGGACCGCGAACAGCAGCGCCAGGATGAGAACGGTCAGGGGAACGACATAGTGCTCGAAGGCGGGGGTCGCGAGCTTCAGACCCTCGACCGCCGACAGCACCGAGATCGCCGGCGTGATCATGGAATCGCCGATGAACATGGAGGCGCCGACGACGCCGAGCGCCATCAGGAACCAGCTCCGCCGCCCGAGCGCGCGCTGGCCGAGCGCCATGAGGGAAAGCGTGCCGCCCTCCCCGTTGTTGTCGGCGCGCAGCAGCAGCAGCACGTATTTGGCGGTGACGACGATCAGCAGCGCCCAGAGGATCAGCGAGAGCACGCCGAGCACCATGACCCGCGAGACCGGCTGGCCATGGGCCGCGCCCCTGACCGCCTCGTGGAATGCGTAGAGCGGCGACGTGCCGATGTCGCCGAAGACAACGCCGATGCTCCCGAGCGTCAGGCCCCAGAAACCCGAGGTGACCGGCCCGTCCGGAGCTTCGGTCGATGTGATGCTCGCCGTCATATGAAACTGGAACGCTTCTGCCCGAGAATTGATCCGGCGCCTTTTGACGGTTCCGGCGCGCCTGTCAATTGGCACATCACCATAGCAGGCGCCGGGGCGGATGCTGTGACGGCGCAGCAACGGTCGTTGCCCACGCGACGACATGCCTCAGGTGAGATGGTGGTACAAGAGCCCTGAGCCTTTCCGTTCCCTAATGAAGGGGAATTGGCTCAATATCCTTGTTTTGTCGCGCTTTCTCCGCGCGAAACAGGGTCCGCTTCCCTCCAATGCGCCCTACGGCTTCAGATTCGGCGGCAGCGGCGGATCTTCGCGCATCAGGGTGATGGTCACCCGCCGGTTGGCCGCGAGCGAGGGATCGTCCGGAAACAGCGGCTGGGTATCCGCCTTGCCGGCGACGGCAAAGACATGGGCGGCCGGCAGGCCCTCGCGTTCGAGAATCTGACGCACGGCATTGGCGCGGTCGGCCGACAGGTCGAAGGCGCCGTAGTCGCTGCGGGTCGGCACGAACCCAGCCGCGGTGTGGCCGGCGATGGAGACGCGCAGCGGCGTCGCCTTGAGCGGGACAGCGAGCTTCTCGATCAGGCGCCGGGTGCGGTCATAGGGCACTTTGGAGCCGTCGGCGAACATCGAGCGGCCGTCCTGGTCCACGATCTCGAGGTTGAGGCCCTGCTTGGTCTCCTCAAACATGATGTGCTTGGACATCTCGGTCAGTTCCGGCATGTCCTGCAGCGCCTGGCGCAGCGACGCCGCCGCCAGTGCAAAATTGCGGTCGACCTTGATCTTCGCGCCCGACGTGCGGTCACGATCCTCCTGGTCCGGCGTCGGCGTGTTGGAGGAATCCTCCGGCTGAATGTGATCGACGTTCTTCAGCCGTGGGCGGGTCGGCAGGCCGTCAGACTCGACAATGCCGGAATAGCGCGCTTCGGTCTGAACACCGAAGGCGTCGCGCATGGAGCCTGCGACGACCTTCAGCTTGTTGGCATCCTGGGTCGAGAACGCGACAAGCATCACGAAGAAGCTCATCATCAGGCCCATCAGGTCGGCGAAGGTCACGAACCAGCCGTGACCGCCTCCGTGTGAATCGCCGCGCTTCTTCTTGGCCATGTCTCAAATCCCGACGCGCGGCCTCAGGCCGGCACCGGCTCGCCTTCGGCGTGGCGGTGCTTCTCGGGCAGATAGGCCAGCAGCATTTCGCGGACCAGCGTCGGGCTCTTGGAGTCGCGGATCATCAGGATGCCGTCGATGATCAATGTGCGGTTGGTCTCTTCGTCCAGGAGCTTGCCATGCAGCTTGTCGGCGATCGGGATACAGAACAGGTTGGCGACCAGCGCGCCGTAGAGAGTCGCGAGCAGCGCGGTCGCCATGAACGGGCCGAGCTTTGACGGGTCGGTCATGTTTGCGAACATCTGCACCATGCCGATCAGCGTGCCGACCATGCCGAAGGCCGGCGCGCAGTCGCCGATCGCGCGGTAGATCTTGCTGCCTTCGTCCAGATGCATCAGGAAATTGTCGCGGTCGCGCTCGAGATTGTCGCGAATGAAATCGAGGTCGTAGCCGTCGGCGACGTAGCGGATGCCTTTGGCGAGGAACGGCTCGTCGGTCTCGACCTTTTCCAAACCCACCGGCCCCTGCTTGCGGGCGATCTCGGCGATGCGGGCGAGCTCGTCGACCAGATCGTGCGCCGACAGACGGCTCATCGTGAAGGCAAACTTGGCGCCGAGCGGCAGGCCGTGGATCAGCGTCGAGAGCGGAAAGCGGATCATGGTCGCAGCGGTCGAGCCGCCGAAGATGATGATCATCGCATGCTCGGAAATGAACATGTGGAGATCGCCGCCCAGCAGCATCATCGTCGCGATGACGACAATGCCCGCCACGAGCCCGATGCTCGTCATGATATCCATGGGAGACTCCAACGCGAACGCAACAACGGCCGTCCTGGCCGATGGCGCGGCCCAACCCCGAACCGCATCGGAACCCTAGTGAGCCGCGATTAAAGACGCGTAAAGGTTAAGTCGAGCCGGCGCGCCGGGCGGCCGCAGCGCGCTGAAAGGCGCCGGCTTTTGCCGACCGCCGACACTGATTTCAACAATTTGCTAACCATACGGCGGCGCGCACCGATCACTCAAGGCCGCGCGCGCGAAGTCTTCGGATGCGCTGCCGCGGTGCTCGGTGAGCCGGATCAGGCCGCCCTATTCCTGACGGAACAGAGCAGCCTGCGAGCAGCGTCGCAGCCGTAGATCGTTCCGGTCCGGCCGTTAGTGGATCTCCGCAGAGCGCTTCAGCGCAGCCTTCAACTTCTCCAGCGAGAAGTCCGGGCTGCGGGCGATCTCGAGGATCGGCGTCTCGCGGCGGCCGCAGAGCTCGGCAGCCTCAGGCAGCTTTGCGGCAATATCGTGCGGAATCACGATGGCGCCGTGCAGATCGGCGTGGATCAAATCGTCCGACTTCACGGTCATGCCGGCGACGCGCACCTCGCCGCCAAAGCTCTCGGCATGCACCCATGCATGCGACGGGCCGATCGAGCCGGCCAGCGCCTGGAAACCCGGTGCCCATTGCGGGATGTCGCGGATCGAACCGTCGGTGATGACGCCGAGGCAGCCGAGCGCCTTGTGCACGTTGCTCTGCACCTCGCCCCAGAACGCTCCGTAGCCGACGTCGGGACCGTCGATGTCCTGGATCACCGAGATGCGCGGACCGTGGCCTGTACCGACATATTCGTAATAGTCGATGCGGCGCTTGGACTGCTCTTCCGGCGGTAGCGAATTTTTCAGCACCGAGCGGATCGCGACGGTGCGGGCATAGCCGACGATCGGCGGCAGATCGGGAAATGGGCAGACCAGCGGCTTGGTGGTGTAGCCGATCAGCCGGCGCTCGGGCGCCACGATCTCCATGGCATTGCAGATCGTCGGCGTGTCGTAGCGGCCCAGCGCTTCGAGGACGGAAGCAGGCAGCGGCCCGGTCGCGTTATTCGTCACGGCGTTCTCTCCCAGATTGGCGGCCGCTGTTGCTCGGTGCCGCCGTCATCAGGCGATATAGCCGAGATCGGGCCTCAACCCAACTCAGGGCGCCTCATGGCAGATATCCAAGTCTCGCTGCTCGGGGTTTTGCCGCTCAGGGCCTTGCCGTTCAGTGCAGCCGGTCGGGCCGGTCATCGTCCCGCGGCGGCTCCGACAGGTTTGTCAGCGTCGGTGCCGACGGCGGCGACGAGACCTCGCCTCCCGCCGGCGCCGTGGCTTCCATCGTGCGCGCCTGGTCGCGATAGGATTTGTAGCCGAGCGGCAATGCGAGCAGATACAGCACCGTGCCGATCGACAGCACGTGCCAGGGATAGGCGATCAGCAGCGCGATGAAGACGATCACCGCGACGAACGCAGGCAGCACCAGTTCGGGCGGCACGCGCATGCGCTTGGTCTTGCCTGAGAACACCGGCAGGCGCGACACCATCAGGAAGGCGATCAGCAGCGTATACGCAGCCGTCACCGCCGCAGGCAGCCGGCCGAGATCGAGGAACGCGACATAGATCGGCAGCAGCACCGTGATCGCGCCGGCCGGCGCCGGCACGCCGGTGAAGAAATTGGCGGCGAAGGCCGGCTTGTTGGGATCGTCCATCGTGGCATTGAAGCGCGCCAGGCGGAGGCCACCGGAGATCGCAAACACCATGGCGGCGATCCAGCCGGCATTGCCGAGCTCGTGCAGCTGCCAGAAATACAGCATCAGGCCGGGCGCCACGCCGAAATTGACGAAGTCGGCGAGGCTGTCGAGCTCGGCGCCGAACTTGGACTGCCCCTTGATCATGCGCGCGATGCGGCCGTCGATGCCGTCGAGCGCCGCCGCGAATACGATGGCGTAGACAGCGAGCGACATCCGCCCTTCGATCGAGAGCCGGATCGAGGTCAGGCCGGCGCAGATCGCCAGCAGCGTGATGACGTTGGGCACCAGCATGCGCACCGGGATCGGGCGGAACCGCCGGCGGCGCACGTCAGGATCTTTGAAGTCATAGGGCGTCATGGCTCGTCCTCACCTTGGGGCGAGATATAGCAAGCCGCGTTCCCCTCCGCCATTGCGGCGGAAGACCCCTCGGGCCGACTTATTGGTTAATTGGAGCGGTAGGCGCGGCTCGGGTCGTCTCCGGCGAGATCGGCCAGAATCGTCTCGCCGGCGATCGCGGTCTGCCCTTCCGAGACCAACGCCCTGGTGCCCAGCGGCAAATAGACGTCGAGCCGCGAGCCGAAGCGGATCAGACCGAAGCGCTCACCGGCGCCGATTGCCTGCCCCTCTTTGACGAAGCAGACGATGCGCTTGGCGACGAGCCCTGCGATCTGGACCACGCCGATCCGCGCCGTCGGCGTCGTGATCGCCAGCGAGTTGCGCTCATTGTCCTCGCTCGCCTTGTCCAGCTCGGCATTGATGAAGAGGCCGGGCCGGTAGGCGATACGGTCCACCCGGCCTGCGATCGGGCTGCGGTTCACATGGCAGTTGAACACGCTCATGAACACCGAGATGCGCGGCAGCGGCCGATCGCCGAGCCCGAGTTCGGCGGGCGGCAGCGCCATGGTGATCATCGAGACGCGGCCGTCGGCTGGCGACACCACGAGCCCCTCGCGCACCGGGGTCACGCGCACCGGATCGCGGAAGAACAGCGCGCACCACACGGTCAGGATGGTGCCGATCCACCCCAACGGCGACCAAAGCCAGAACAGGATCAGGCTTGCCAGCGCAAAGCCTCCGATGAAGGGATAACCCTCCTTGTGGATCGGCGGGATCTGACGCTGGATCGAATCGAGAATGGACATCGTTATCTGCCGCTCAGGGTTGATGGCGCAGGTCGTCCCGCGCGGTGGTGTTGTTTAGGCCAGAGTTGGGACCGGAGACAAGGTCACTCCGCCGCCGCAGGCGCCGTCAGGACATCGGCAACCGGCGGCGGCTCCCGGTTGGGCGCCTCGCCGGAATCGGCCATCCTGGCCAGTTTCTCGCGCGCCGCCTCGGCCTCGCGCTGCCTGTTCCACATGCTGGCGTAAAGGCCCCCCTCCGCGAGCAGTTTTGCGTGGGTGCCGCGCTCGGCGATGCGGCCCTGGTCCAGCACGATGATCTCGTCGGCGCCGACGATGGTCGAGAGCCGATGGGCGATCACCAGCGAAGTGCGGTTCTTCGCCACGCGCTCGAGCGCGCCCTGGATCTCGTGCTCGGTGTGGGTGTCCAGCGCGGAAGTCGCCTCGTCCAGCACCAGGATCGGCGGCGCCTTCAACACGGTGCGCGCGATCGCGACTCGTTGTTTTTCGCCACCGGACAGTTTCAGGCCACGCTCGCCGACCTGGGTCTCGTAGCCTTTCGGCGCCATGCGGATGAAACGATCGATCTGCGCCAGCTGCGCCGCCTGCTCGACCTCGGCATCGCTGGCGTCCCAACGGCCGTAGCGGATGTTGTAGCGGATGGTGTCGTTGAACAGCACGGTGTCCTGCGGCACCATACCGATGGACGCGCGCAAGCTCGCCTGCGTGACTTCGCGAATATCCTGGCCGTCGATCAGGATCTTGCCGCCGGAGATGTCGTAGAGCCGAAACAAAAGCCGCGAGATGGTCGACTTGCCCGCACCTGACGGGCCGACGATCGCGACCGTCTTGCCGGCCGGCACCTCGAAGCTGATGCCCTTGAGGATCGGGCGCGCAGGCTCATAGGCAAAGCGCACGTCCTCGAAACGCACATTGCCCGCGGAGACCACCAGCGGCTTCGCGCCCGGCGCGTCCTTGATCTCGGCCTCGCGCCCCAGCACGTTGAACATCTTCTCGATGTCGATGATCGCCTGCTTGATCTCGCGATAGACCATGCCCATGAAGTTCAAGGGCTGGTAGAGCTGGATCATCATGGCGTTGACCAGCACGAAATCGCCGACCGTATTGGTGCCGTTGCGCACGCCGATCGCGCACATCAGCATGGTCGCGGTCAGCCCCAGCGTGAAAATCACGGCCTGCCCGGTGTTGAGCACGGCAAGCGAAGTGTAAGCCTGGACGCTCGACTCCTCGTAACGCGCGACCGATCGGTCGTAGCGCTGCGACTCGCGGGTCTCGGCGCTGAAATATTTGACGGTCTCGTAGTTGAGCAGCGAGTCGATCGCCTTGGTGTTCGCCTCGGTGTCGGCATCGTTCATCTTGCGGCGGATGCCGATCCGCCACTCGGTCGCGATGTAGGTGTAGTACATGTAGACCGCGACAGTGACGAGGGTCGCGAGCACATAGCGCCAATCGAACTGCCACAGCAGCACCGCCATCAGCAGCGAGACTTCGACGATGGTCGGGATCAGCTGCAGGATCACCATGCGTACGATGACCTCGATGCCCTCGCGGCCGCGCTCGAGCACGCGCGTCAGGCCGCCGGTCTTGCGCTCCAGGTGGAAACGCAGCGACAGCTCGTGCATATGGATGAAGGTGATGGTGGCGAGCTTGCGCACCGCATGCATGGCAACGCGCGCGAAAATGCCGTCGCGCCATTGCGTCAGCACTGCCATCACGATGCGCATCACGCCGTAGCTGGCGGTCAGCAGCAGCGGCGAGGCGATCACCCAGAGGTGCCAATTGTCGGCCTGGACCGGCGCGGTGTTGGCGCCGGTCAGCGCGTCGGTCGCCCATTTGAAGCTGAAAGGAACCGTCAGCGTGATCAGCTTGGCGGCGAGCAGCAACACCATCGACCAGACCACGCGCATCTTCAGGTCGAAACGGTCGCCCGGCCAGATATAGGGCCACAGGTGTGCCAGCGTGCCCATCAGCGTGGCCCGCTCCAGCGGCCCCCCGGCGGGATCAGGAACGTTGGGGCCGGCGGGCGATTGAGCTTGGTCCATCAAGAAGCCTGAAAAGCCCGTCGGATGCGGGCTGTGTTGCCATTAAGGATTTTCGTTTGTCATATAGAGCCTTACAGATGCCCATGCACCCCGCCAGATGGCGAATCTTCGATTGTTCGTCGTCGTTTACCGGTAGATTTCCGGAAGTCCCGAATCACCGATTGGGCTTGACGCCTCTTCGCTGCAATGCATCATGGCTCCAATGAGCACGATCAAAACCGTCTGTGTCTATTGCGGCTCCGGCCCAGGAACCAATCCCCGTTTCACCGAAGGCGCCAAGGCGTTCGGCAAGGCGCTCGCCGAGAACAACATCCGCCTCGTCTATGGCGGCGGCTCGCTCGGCCTGATGGGCTCGGTTGCCACCTCCGTGCTCGACCACGGCGGCACCGTCACCGGCATCATCCCCGACTTCCTGCGGATGCGCGAAAACGCGCTGACGCGCGTGCAGGAGATGATCGTCACCCCCGACATGCACGAGCGCAAGCGCTTGATGTTCGAACGCTCCGACGCCTTCGTGGCGCTCCCGGGCGGCGTCGGCACGCTGGAAGAGCTGGTCGAGCAATTGACCTGGAAGCAGCTGGGACGTCACGCCAAGCCGGTGCTGCTTGCCAACATCGACAATTTCTGGGAGCCGCTGTTCTCGCTACTGTCGCACATGCGCCAGACCGAGTTCATCCGCGCCGGGCTTTCGGTCGACATCCTCAAGGCCGATCGGATCGAAGAGATTTTGCCGAAGCTGAAATCGGCTGCGGCGCAGATCGAAGACGCGGAAAAGCAGCTCGCCCCGGAAATGGCGCGCAAGCTTTAGTCCGCAGGAAACGTCACCGCCTCGATCCGGTTGCCATCGGGGTCGACGACGAAGGCTGCGTAATAACGCACGCGATCGTGCGGGCGGATAGCCGGCGCGCCGTCGGACGCGCCGCCGGCGGACAGCGCTGCCGCGTGAAATGCATCGACCTCGGCGGTCGTCCTGGCCCGCAGGCAGATATGCACGCCGCTCTCCGGCGGCACGCGCGGCATGCCCTCGCGCAGATTGATCCAGAATTCGGGATAGGCCTTGCCAAAGCCGATCGTCCGCGGTCGCGCGACGACGCGCGTGAGCCCGAGGGCCCCGAGCGTTGTTTCGTAAAATGTCGCCGAGCGTTCGAGATCGCTGACGCCGACGGAGATGTGATCGATCATGCCTTGGTCCCTCCTCACCCCCAGCTGTCATCGCCCGGCTTGACCGGGCGATCCAGTATTCCGAGACGCCAGAGAGCTACGGAGAAGCCACGGTGTACTGGATACCCCGCTTTCGCGGGGTATGACAGCCATTGTGGGTCCTAAGCCGGCGCGCCCGACTTCACCAGCTTGTAGATCACCGAATCCATCAATGCCTGAAACGAGGCGTCGATGATGTTGGGGGACACCCCGACCGTGGTCCAGCTGTCGCCGTTCTCGTCCTCGCTCTCGATCAGGACGCGCGTGACCGCGCCGGTGCCGCCGTTGAGGATACGCACGCGATAGTCGATCAGCGTCAGGCCTTCGATATATTTCTGGTACTTGCCGAGATCCTTGCGCAACGCGACGTCGAGCGCGTTGACGGGACCGTTGCCTTCGGCCGCCGAAATCAGATGCTCGCCGGCAACGTCGACCTTGACCACCGCCAGCGCCACGGTGACGCGCTCGCCATGCGAATTGTAGCGCTGCTCGACATTGACGTCGAACTGCTCCACCTCGAAATAATGCGGCACCTTGCCGAGCGTGCGCCGCGCCAGCAGCTCGAACGAGGCGTTGGCGGATTCATAGGCGTAGCCCTGGGCTTCGCGCTCCTTCAACTCCTCGACCAGCCGCGACAGCTTCGGATCGCTCTTCTCATAAGCGATGCCGGCGCGGTCGAGCTCGGCGATGACGTTGGAGCGGCCGGCCTGGTCGGACACCAGCACCTTGCGGTGATTGCCGACCAGCTCCGGCAAGACATGCTCGTAGGTCTGCGGATCCTTCAGCACGGCGGAGGCATGGATGCCGGTCTTGGTGACGAAGGCGCTCTCGCCGACATAGGCTGCATGCCGGTTCGGTACGCGGTTGAGCATGTCATCGAGCGTGCGCGACACCTTGACCAGCGTTGCGAGCTTCTCCGCCGTGACGCCGATCTCGAAGGCGTCGGCAAACTCGGCCTTCAGCTTCAAGGTCGGGATCAGCGAGCACAAATTGGCGTTGCCGCAGCGCTCGCCGAGGCCGTTCAGCGTGCCCTGGATCTGCCGCACCCCGGCGCGTACCGCGGCGAGCGAATTCGCCACCGCCTGCTCGGTATCGTTATGGGCGTGGATGCCGAGATGATCGCCGGGGATGTGCTTGGTCACCTCAGTGACGATGGCCTCCACCTCGTTCGGCATGGTGCCGCCGTTGGTGTCGCACAGCACCACCCAGCGCGCGCCGGCTTCATAGGCGGCTTTCGCGCAGGCGAGCGCGAAACTGGAATCCTCCTTGTAACCGTCGAAGAAATGTTCGCAATCGAGCATCACCTCGCGGCCGGCGGCCTTTGCTGCTGCGACGCTGTCGCGGATCGAGGCGAGGTTCTCCTCCTTCGTCGTCTCCAGCGCGACGCGCACTTGGTAAGCCGAAGCTTTTGCGACGAAGCAAATCGCGTCGGCTTTGGCTTCCAGCAGCCCGGCCACGCCCGGATCGTTGGAGACCGAGCGCCCCGCCCGCCGCGTCATGCCGAACGCAGTGAAGCGCGCATGCGAAAACTTCGGCTTGGTGCCGAAGAACTCGGTGTCGGTCGGATTGGCGCCGGGATAGCCGCCCTCGACATAGTCGATGCCGAGTTCATCGAGCATCGCCGCGATGATTTGCTTGTCGGTCAGCGTGAAGTCGACCCCATTGGTCTGCGCGCCGTCGCGCAGCGTGGTGTCGAACAGATAGAGACGCTCCTTGCTCATTGCAGCGCTCCCGACGCAGGGCCGCTGCCGAGCGTCTTTTGCATGGTGGTGTTGGCCAGCCACTCGTCGTTGACGGTGATGCTGTTGCGCTGCATGGCGACATAGCCGCGCTTGGCAAAAAAGCCCTGCGCGTTGTCGCTGGCATCGACCGTCAGCTTGTCGGCGCCGCGGCCGCCCGCAAGCTTTTCCAGCGCATCGACCAGCATGGTCGCCAGGCCCTGCCCGGCCACGGCCGGATGCACATAGAGCATGCGGACATGATCCTTGCCGCGGAGCGAGGCAAAGCCCACCGGTGATCCCTCCAGCGTTGCGATCAGCGTCAGGTCGGAGGCGAGCCCCTTGCCGAATTCTTCGTCCTCGGCTGCGGCCATCCAGGCCTGCTGCTGCGCTTCGCTATAGTCCTCGCCGGTCAGCTCTTCGATGCTGGCCGTGAAGATCGCGGCGAGAACCGGCACGTCCTCCGGCAGGAAGGGCCGCAAGCCAGGCTTTGGGAGTGCTTGTGCCATCGTCTTCACCACATCCCATAGAGTTTCAGCGCCAGCGCCACGGCGGCGCCGAGCAGCAGGATTTTCAGCGCGATGTAATAGAACCAGTGCCGCGGAAAAGGCGTGTCGGGCCGCTTCATCGTGCGACCTCCCACGTGGTCCCTTCTTTGGAATCCTTGATCGCGACGCCCATCGCGGCAAGCAGATCGCGGATACGATCGGAATCCGCAAAGTCCTTGCGCTCACGCGCCGCCGTCCGCTCCGAGATCAGGCGCTCGACTTCCTTGGCATCGACGCCGCTCGCCTGCTGCTTGCGTCCTTCCCACTGCGCGGCACTCTCGGAGAGAAAGCCGAGCAGACGCAACGAACCCGCGAGAGCACCAACGTCGCTGCCGCGCAGCCCATGCAGCGCCGCGATGGCGAGCGGCGTGTTGAGGTCGTCGAGCAGCGGCTCGACCACTGACGGGGCGGGCTGGCCGGATGCGACGTCAGCCGCGACCCGATACCAATCGTCGAGCGTCTTCGCGCTCTCCTCCAGCGACTTCATCGTCCAGTCGATCGGCGAGCGGTAATGCGTCTTGAGCATATTCAGGCGCAGCACTTCGCCCGGCCAGTCCGCCAGCAGCTCGTGGATCGTGACGAAGTTGCCGAGCGATTTCGACATCTTCTCACTTTCGACCTGCAGGAAGCCGTTATGCATCCAGTAGTTCGCCATGCGCTCCCGATGGAAGGCGCAGCAGGTCTGCGCGACCTCGTTCTCGTGATGCGGAAACACGAGATCGATGCCGCCGCCATGGATGTCGAAGTGCTCGCCGAGATGCCTCCAGGCCATGGCCGAGCACTCGATGTGCCAGCCCGGCCGCCCCTGCGCGGCGACGCCGGCCGGTGACGGCCATGACGGCTCGCCGGGCTTGGACGGCTTCCACAGCACGAAGTCGGTGTTACCCTTCTTGTAGGGCGCGACATCGACGCGGGCGCCGGCGACCATCTCGTCCAGCGAACGGTTGGACAGCGCGCCATAGCGCGGCAGCCCGGAATCGGCCGCGTTCATCGCCTGCGGCGAGAACAGCACGTGACCCTCGGCAACATAGGCAAAGCCGCCGGCAACCAGCCGCTCGATGATCTCGCGCATCTCGCGGATATGTTCGGTGGCGCGCGGCTCGACGCTCGGCCGCAGCGCACCGAGGGCGTCGACATCGGCGTGAAATTGTTTGCCAGTCTGCTCCGTGACTTTCCGGATCGCCTCGTTCAGCGGCAGGCCGGGGAAATCACGCGCGGCGCGGTCGTTGATCTTGTCGTCGACGTCGGTGATGTTGCGGACATATTTGACGTGCGCCTCACCATAGATATGGCGCAGCAGCCGAAACAGCACGTCGAACACGATCACGGGCCGGGCGTTGCCGATATGGGCGAAGTCATAGACCGTCGGTCCGCAGACATACATGCGGACGTTCTTCGCATCGAGCGGCACGAAGGTGCGCTTTTCCCGGCTCAGCGTATCGTAAAGGCGCAATTCCATATGGATACCCGTCGGCTGTTGGCCGGGCGTCCAGTGCTCTCAATGGTTTTGAGAAAAGACGGCTCCAGCCAGCGAATCGCTAGCTCGTAATCTCGCGGCAAATGGCGCAAATGACGAGGAGACCGTTCATGAGGGAACATATGGGCTATGAGGCGGCCCTGCGTCAAGAGAGCCGCGAAAATGCCGTTTTATCTCCGGAATGCGCAGCCGCCACGCACAGATGGTTCATCTCCTTAACCATTTGAGTCCATTCTGGAACTGGCAGTTCCTTTGTTTTTTGCCCCGGTGTTTTCATGCGATCATTGCTCGCGCTCATTTCCTGCGCCTCCATCCTTGCGGCTTCCAACGCTCTCGCCGAGACCCGCGTCTTCATCATCCCTAACCAGGCCGATGGCTACGGCGTCGATCAGTGTCTGGCCAAGAGCGACAAATGCGGCGCGCAGGTCGCCCGCACCTACTGCCAGTCACGCGATTTTGCCCAGGCTTCGGCCTATCGCCGGGTCGATCCCGACGAAATTACCGGCTCTGTCCCCAAATCCGGCGCAAACTGCTCCCATGGCCATTGCGATGAATATGTCGCAATCACCTGCCAGCGCTGAATTCGCTCGGAACTGGCGTACCTTAGGCCCAATCGCTGGCCTCTGAAACGACGTGACGATGCCGCAGGAAGCGGCTATGGGAGGGCGCGCTTCGGCCCCCCACATCACGCGTGGCCGTGACCTCGCTAGAATGGCGGATATGCCTGAATTTTTGTCTCTATCCCGTGCTCGCTCGATCCTTGCCTGCGCCGTGCTCTTGAGCACGGTCGCGCTCGCCAATGGTGCTTCCGCACAGGCCGGACCGCCGGGACCGCCGCCTCAACCCGGCCAGAACGGGCTCGGACCCAACCCGATGTGTGCGCGCCTGGAAGGCCAGCTCGCCGGTCTCGATCGTGGCGGCGGCGGTGATCCCGCGCGCGAAGACCAGATCCGCCGCTATCAGGAATCCCAGAGCAAGCAGCAGGCCGAGCTCGACCGCGTCACCATGCAGGCCAAGCGCATGGGTTGCGATTCCTCCGGCTTCTTCTCGTTGTTCAGCGGCCAGTCGGCGCAATGCGGTCCGGTCAACACCCAGATCCAACAGATGCGCGCCAATCTGGACCAGATCACCGGCAATCTCGAACGCCTGCGCGGCGGCGGTCCCGGCGGCTTCAGTCCCGAGCGTGACAACCAGCGCCGCTCGGTGCTGGCAGCGCTGGCCCAGAACAATTGCGGCCCGCAATATGCCAACGCCGCGCAGTCGCAAGGCGGCGGCAACTTCCTGAGCAATCTGTTCGGCGGCAACAACCCCAACAATCCGCAAGGCGTGCCGCCGTCCGATCTCGGCCCGCAATCAGGCACCTATCGCACCGTGTGCGTGCGCACCTGCGACGGCGCGTATTTCCCGGTTTCGTTTGCGACCGTGCCGGCGCGCTTCCCCGACGACGAGAAGACCTGCAAGGCGCTGTGCCCGGCCGCCGAAGCCGTGCTCTACACCCATCGCAATCCCGGCGAGGACATGAACTCCGCGGTCTCCACCAGCGGCCAGCCCTACACGGCACTGCCGACCGCGTTCAAATTCCGCAGCGAGTTCAATCCATCCTGCTCCTGCAAGGCGGCGGGCCAGACCTGGGCCGACGCGCTCAAATCCGCCGACGACAAGGCCTCGGCCGAGCAGCAGGGTGACATCATCGTCACCGAGGAGAGCGCCAAGAAGATGCAGCAGCGGCAGCTCACCAAGGGCACGCCTGCGAATGCCAAGAAGGGCGCAGCGCCGGCGCCGACGACGGCTGGCGCGCCGGCAGCAACGCCGCCGGCGGAAACCGGCACCACTGCGACCTCATCCGAGAACAAGCCGATCCGTTCGGTCGGCCCGAGCTTCCTGCCGCAACAGCAGAAGTAGGCGGCCACAAATTCAACTGTCATGCCCGCGAAGGCGGGCATCCAGTACTCCGCGGCGGCAGTTTGGGTTTCGACAACGTCCGCCGCGGCGTACTGGATCATCCGCCTTCGCGGATGATGACAGCGTCGTACGTGACGAACCGTCCATCCCACGACGTTCGGCCAGCCTCACCCCTCGAACGCGTCGATCGAGGCTTTGCTCCCACGCGACACCAGCGTCTCATCCGGGGCGGCGAGCTGCTCGCCTTTGTCGCGAAAGCGGTTGGTGATGGGATAGCGGCGGTCGCGGCCGAAATTCCTGGCCGTGACCTTGACGCCGGGCGCGGCCTGGCGGCGCTTGTATTCGGCGACGTTGAGGAGATGATCGATGCGGGTGACCATCTCGCGGTCGAAGCCAGCGGCGATGATCGTGTCGAGCGGCTCTTCGCGCTCGATGAGACGCTCCAGGATGGCATCGAGCACGTCGTAAGCCGGCAACGAATCCTGGTCGGTCTGGTTCTCGCGCAGCTCCGCGGTCGGCGGGCGCGTGATGATGTCGGGCGGGATCACCTCGCCCGCAGGCCCGAGCGCGCCATCCGGCTTCCAGCTGTTGCGCAAGCTTGCCAGCCGAAACACCTGCGTCTTGTAGATGTCCTTGATCGGATTGAAGCCGCCGTTCATGTCGCCGTAGAGCGTGGCATAGCCGACCGACATTTCCGACTTGTTGCCGGTTGTCACCACCATCAGGCCGGTCTTGTTGGAGATCGCCATCAGCAGCGTGCCGCGGGTGCGGGCCTGGAGATTTTCCTCGGTGACATCGGGCGGCAGATTCTTGAAGACGCCGGACAGGATGGTCTCGAATCCGGTCACCGCTTCGGCGATCGGCAGCACCTCGTAGCGGATGCCGAGATGGCCGGCGAGCTCGCCGGCGTCCGCAATCGAGCTTGCCGCAGTGTAGCGATAAGGCAGCATCACGCCGTGCACCTGATCCGCACCCAGCGCATCGACCGCGATCGCTGCGCAGAGGGCAGAGTCGATACCGCCGGAAATGCCGAGCAGCACACCGGGAAAGCCATTCTTGGCGACGTAGTCGCGCAAGCCCAGCACGCAGGCCGCGTAGTCGGCGTGGTCGTCCTCAGGCTGCGCGGCGATCGGACCGGTGCAACGCCAATCGTCGCCGCTTCTCGTAAAGCGCAGTGTGGTGATGCTCTCCGCGAAAGCCGGCAATTGCGCTGCGAGCGAAAGGTCGCCGTTGAGCGCGAAGGAAGCACCGTCGAACACCAGCTCGTCCTGGCCGCAAACCTGGTTGAGATAGACCAGCGGCAGACCGCTCTCGGTGACGCGCGCGACCGCGACCGACAAACGTACGTCAGCCTTGTTGCGGGCGTAAGGAGATCCGTTCGGCACGAGGACGATCTCGGCGCCGGTCTCGGCCAGCGTCTCGACCACGTTCTCGTAGTCCTCGGACTCCTCCAGCCAGATGTCCTCGCAGATCGGCACACCGATGCGCACGCCGCGCACGGTGACGGGGCCGGCCGCGGGGCCCCGCGAAAATAGCCGCTTCTCGTCGAACACGCCGTAATTCGGCAGATTGCATTTGAAGCGCAAGCCAGCAATACGGCCGCCATCGAGCAGCGCGCAGGCATTGTAGAGCCTGCCCTCCTCGACCCATGGCGTGCCGATCAGCATGGCCGGCCCGCCATCGGCGGTCTCGCGCGCCAGCGCTTCGATCGCAGCGCGGCAGGCGGCCTGAAAAGCAGGCTTCTGCACCAGATCTTCCGGCGGATAACCGGCGATGAACAATTCCGGAAACAGCACGAGATCGGCGCCGTCGGCGGCTGCCCGCACGCGCGCCGCGCGCGCTTTCGCGGCATTGCCGTCGATGTCGCCCATGGTCGGATTGAGCTGGGCGAGCGTGACCGCGAATGCGTTGAGACGTTCGGTCATGGCGCTCCGATCAGAGCATGATCCGGAAAAGTGTGAAGCGGCTTTCCGAAAAGATCATGCTCAAAAAAACAGTCTAGAGCGCGATGCGCGCTCTAGAGGAATCCCAATCGCTCGATGATGGCGATGATCCAGAACGCGCCAGCCATCAGGAGCGCAACACCGACCGCGGCCGAGCCCATGTCCTTGACCCGCCCGATCTGCTTGTCGTGATCCATGGTCAGCCGGTCGGCAAGCTTCTCGATTGAAGTATTGAGGAGCTCGACCACCAGGACGAACGCGACCGCGCAGATCAGCTCGACCGCGCGCATCGCCGTCGCGCCGACGAACCAGGCAACGGGCAGCGACAAGAGGAGCGCAACGATCTCCTCGCGGACGGCCTGCTCCGAGCGGAACGCAAAGGCCAGACCGTTACGGGAATTGATCGTGGCCTTCCAGATCCGCAGCAAGGTCTCAGAGCCCCGCTGCGGCCGGCATCGGCCTGACCTTGCCGGCGCGTTCCTGCTTGAGCAGTTCCGCGACCAGGAAAGCCATGTCGATGGATTGCTCGGCGTTGAGCCGGGGATCACAGACCGTGTGATAGCGGTCGTTGAGATCCTCGTCGGTGATCGCGCGGGCGCCGCCGAGGCACTCGGTGACGTCCTGGCCGGTCATCTCCAGATGCACACCGCCGGCATGGGTGCCTTCCGCGGCGTGGATCGCGAAGAACGACTTCACCTCGGACAGGATGCGGTCGAAGGGCCGCGTCTTGTAACCCGACGTCGAGGTGATGGTGTTGCCGTGCATGGGATCGCACGACCAGACCACCACTTTGCCCTCGCGCTTCACGGCGCGGATCATGTTCGGCAGGTGCTCGCCGATCTTGTCGGAGCCGAAGCGGCCGATCAGCGTCAGCCGGCCCGGCTCGTTGTCGGGATTGAGCACGTCGATCAGCTTCAGCAGCTCGTCGGGCTTGAGCGATGGGCCGCATTTGAGCCCGATCGGATTCTTGATGCCGCGGAAATATTCGATATGGCCGTGGTCGAGTTGGCGGGTGCGGTCGCCGATCCAGATCATGTGACCCGAGGTCGCGTACCAGTCGCCGGTGGTGGAATCGACGCGGGTCATGGCCTGCTCGTAGCCGAGCAGCAGGGCCTCGTGGCTGGTGTAGAAATCGGTGGCGCGCAGCTCGGGATGGGCCTCGAGATCGAGGCCGCAGGCGCGCATGAAATTGAGCGCATCGGAGATGCGGTCGGCCAATTCCTTGTAGCGGCGGGACTGCGGGCTGTCCTTGAGGAAGCCGAGCATCCACTGATGCACGCTGCCGAGATTGGCGTAGCCGCCGGTGGCGAACGCACGCAGCAGGTTCAGCGTCGCTGCCGACTGGCGATAGGCCATCAGCTGGCGCTGCGGATCAGGGACGCGCGCTTGCTTGGTGAAGGCGATGTCGTTGACGATGTCGCCGCGATAGCTCGGCAGCTCGACGCCGTCGATCTTCTCGGTCGACGAGGAGCGGGGTTTTGCGAACTGGCCGGCGACGCGCCCGACCTTCACCACCGGGACGGCGCCGGCATAGGTCAGCACCACCGCCATCTGGAGCAGCACGCGAAAGAAGTCGCGGATGTTGTTGGCGCCGTGCTCGGCAAAGCTCTCGGCGCAGTCGCCGCCCTGCAGCAGGAAGGCCTCTCCGGCCGCGACCCGCGCTAAGGCCTTCTTCAGATTGCGCGCCTCGCCCGCGAACACCAGCGGCGGAAAGGTTGCAAGCTGCGCCTCGACGTCGGCCAGGGCCTTGGCGTCGGGATAATCGGGCACCTGTAGCACCGGCTTGCTGCGCCAGGACTCGGGCGTCCACCGCTCGGACATCGCAATCTCTCCGTGAAGCAAAAAGCACAACCTGATCTGTGGGTTGCGAGGGTCGCCTTATACACAGGCTGGCCACCGGCCGCCAGTTGTAAATCCGTTTGGCACTGCAAAGCCTTGCGGGGAAAGCCAAATTCGCATTTGCTGGGAAACGGCGAGGAAACTGGCAGGATACCTTCTGCCCATGGACGTGGCACGGGACGACGTTTTCATCGACGAGATCAGCTTCCCGGCGACCGACGGGTATGCGCTGGCCGGCACGCTATTCCTGCCGCGCGGCACCAAACGTCATGCCGTGTTGGTCAATTCGGCGACTGCCGTCCCGCGAAAAATCTATCGCGGCTTTGCCTCCTATCTCGCCCATCGCGGCTGCGCGGTCCTGACCTACGATTATCGGGGCATCGGCGACTCCCGGCTGCCGGCGATGGTCGGCTACAACCAGCCGAAATCGCTGGTCGGCTTCAAGGCCTCAATGTCGGACTGGGCCGCGCTCGACGTCACCGCCGCAGTGCACTGGATGCGCGATCGCTACAATACCCTGCCCTTGGCCTATGTCGGGCATTCCTTCGGCGGCCAGGCGCTCGGGCTGATCGCGAACAACACGGACATTTCGCGCGCCGCGTTCGTGGCCTCGCAGGCGGCGACCTGGCGGCTGATGACGTCGCCGGAAAAATACCGCGTCTTCGCCTTCATGAATTTTGTCGGCGTGCCGCTCGTCCACGCGCTCGGTTACGCCCCGGGCTGGGCCGGCATCGGCGAGGATCTGCCCAAGGGCGTCTTCCTGCAATGGGCCGAGTGGGTCTCGAGCCCCCGTTATCTCTTCGATTCAAAGCTGCCGGCGCTGGAGAATTTCGCCAAGTTCAAGGGCGAGCTGCGCACACTCTGCTTCTCCGACGATCCCTGGGCGACGCGGCCCGCGGTCGAGCTGCTTGCGAGCGGATTCACCGCAATCAAGCCGGAGGTGCTCAACGTGAAGCCGTCCGACGTCGGCGCCAAGGCGATCGGCCATTTCGGCTTCTTCCGCCCCGACCACCGTGACACGCTGTGGCGTGGCGTCGCGGAATGGATCCAGGGGGAATGAGAATAGAGCACGAAAGGCGTGGACCGACACATACTGCTTCCACGGGTAAAGCAGACCTGCGCACAATGATCCGGCATTTCGTCTTGTGACCCCGGACAAACGTCGGCGCTAGCCGAAAGCAGCTCTGCGTGCTTTGATGCGCCGGGCCAAATATCACATTTTAGAGGCCATTTTGTTAGAGGCCATTTTGACCGGCGAACGTGTGGAACGACGACTTGTAGCGGTATTGGCTGCGGATGTCGCCGGTTACAGCCGTCTCATGGGCGCTGACGAGGAAGGCACGCTGGCGCGGCTGAAGGCAGCTCGAAAGATCGTTGTCGATCCCACGATTGCTGCGCATCGTGGCCGCATCGTCAAGACCACCGGCGACGGCATGCTGGTCGAGTTTGCGAGTGCGGTGGACGCGGCGCGCAGTGCGGTCGAAGTCCAGCGCGGAATGGCGGCGCAGAACGCCGACGTCTCCCCGGCAATGAGGATCGACTTTCGGATCGGCATCCACATCGGCGATATTATCATTGATGATAACGACATCTTCGGCGATGGCGTCAACATCGCCGCGCGCCTTGAAGGGATAGCCGACCCCGGCGGCATCTGTATCTCCGACGATGCTCGTCGGCAGATTCGCGGCAAGATAGACGTCGCCTACGACGATATGGGTCTGCAAGCACTCAACAATATCGCCGAACCGATGCATGCATGGCGCCTCCTTGTCGATGCGAATTCCTCGGCAGCTACAAAGCCAGGACAAGCGCCTGAAATTGCGCGACCGCTGGCGCTTCCGGACAAGCCATCCATCGCGGTGCTGCCGTTCCAGAACATGAGTTCCGACCCGGACCAAGAGTTCTTCGCCGACGGAATCGCGGAGGATGTCATCACGGCATTGTCGCGATATTCCTCACTGTTCGTCATCGCCCGCAATTCGTCGTTTTCCTTCAAGGGACGTGCGGCAGACGTGAAACAAGTCGGGCGCGAATTGGGCGTTCGCTATGTGCTTGAGGGCGGCCTGCGAAAATCCGGCAACCGCGTCAGAGTCACCGCGCAGCTTGTCGAAGCAGAGACAGGCAATCATGTCTGGGCAGAACGCTACGACCGCGATATTGCGGACATCTTCTCCGTACAGGATGACATCGCGCAATCCACGACCATCGCCATCGCGCCGGTCATTGCCGGCGCCGAGCAACAGCGGGCAATGCGGAAGACACCCGCAAGTCTCGATGCCTGGGGTGCCTACCAGCGTGGGATGTGGCATCTGGGCAAGGCGAGCACCGAGGATGATGCAGTTGCCGGAGAATTCTTTCGGCGGGCCATAGATCTCGATCCAATGTTCGCGCCCGGATATATCGGGCTCTCCACCGTGCTCAGTCGGTCGAAAGGAACACAAGTCGAAGAAGAAGAATTTGCGCGACGCGCTGTCGCTCTGGACCGCGGCAACGCAGACGCTCATTCACGCCTGGCGCTGGCGCTCAACGCTCGGGGCGATCACGGCGGAGCGCGTGCGCAGGCCGAGCGTGCGCTGGAACTCTGCCCGAATCTGGCACCGGCTCACGGAGCGCTGGGCGTCATTCTCGCGTATTCCGGCTGTCCGAAAGTGGGGCTCGCCGCCCTCGAGACGTGTATTCGGCTGGACCCTCGCGACCCATCGCTGGTGAATCGCTTGAACCAGGTCGCATTGGCTCACTATTTTTGCCGGGACTACACCGCCACAGTCGGGGCGGCGGAGCGCGCGATCCGAACATTCCCCGACTTCCCTTCCCCCTACCGCTGGCTTGCCGCAGCTCTCGGTCAACTCGGTCGAACTGCTGAAGCCGACGATGCGCTGCAGAAAGCAATCGCAATTTCACCAGCATCCTTCGAGTTTCAGGTCCGTCAGCGGCCACCGTGGTTTCGGCCGGAAGATCACGCCCTCATGCTGGACGGCCTTCGTAAAGCCGGTTTGGAGGATTGAGGAAGCAGTTGACCGATTTCCATTCACGGCCCGTCGTATCGGTGATGTGGTGCGGAGTCCGGCGTAAGCGGGACGTCACTGGCCTGGGAGCGAACCGCCGCGATTGACCCATCTCCGACATTGGCAGTAACATGCAAATATTGCCCGATGAATGAACTACAACTTCTGACAGAGGTGCACGCGGCGGAATCGTAGCCCCGTGCCGTTACCGAATATTTTGGAGCATCTATATGCAGAGGCTATTGGCAACTTTCCTGATTATCGTTGGTTTTTCTTTGCCGCAACTTGCGAAGGCCGGACCAAACGAAGACGCCGCTGCGGTCAGAACGCAGTGGGAGCAGGTCTACAATTCGGGCGATGCAGACAAGTTCGTTGCTCTCTATACCAGCGATGCAACGCTTTTCGGGTCGGTTGCCCAACTCTTCTCAGGGCCATCGGGCGTGCGTGCCTACTTTAGTAAGCTCCCTCCTGGCATCCAGGTAAAGATGGGAGACCAACAAGCCGTCGCTGTGGTGCCAGACGTCCTACTTAGCTCGGGCTTTGCGAATTTTATTCTCAAGGACGGCACCGTGGTCCCCTACCGTTTGACGCTCGCGATGGTGAAGGTAGACGGCCGATGGTTGATTGCTCAGCATCACGGCTCGCCCGCCCCAAAATGAGCTAGGGGCGAGACCAGTCTGTTGCTGATGCGGACGCGCTCGCTGACAGCTCCAGCCTCGAAATCTCGCCGTCCCCGGCCTTCTGCCGGGGCAGTCGGAACGATGAGTGTGCGCCCTAGCGAATGATCGTCGTCAGCGACGAGTAGCGCTTGTTCAGCTTGACTTCGCCCGGCGCGAATTGCGCAAACGCCTCGCTGACGCGGACGGCCGGCGGCGTATCGCCGGCGAAACGAAACTCCATCGGCCGCGGCGCGTAGAAGCTGGCGCTGTAATAGGCTTCGTCGAAGCGCGCCTCGCCGATCCCGAACATTGCGTCGCACGCGAACAGAAGTGCGTAGACTCCCGCGACCGCGACGACGACCTCCCTGAGAACTGACATGCTGATGCCCCACCCTGTTGCAGGCAGGATGCACGCCGGTTCCAAAGCCGGGGTTTAAGGCCGCACAGTTCTTGTCCGCAGGGTTTGCCGCAGCTGAGCAGAATGCAGACAATTTTATCGATCTCGAAAAAAGAGCCCGCCGACCGGGTGATCTGGCGGGCTCCAGGTTTGGTCGCTCGGGAGGTATCAGACGACCAAATTCATCCAGACAGCCTTGGGCTCGGTGAAATTGTCGAGCGCGGCGGTGCCGTGCTCGCGGCCGAGGCCGGAGTCGCGCTCGCCGCCCCAGGGCAGACGCACGTCGGTATAGCCATAGGTGTTCATCCAGACCGTGCCCGCGCGCGCCCGCTTGGCGAAGCGCTGCAGCTTGCCGATGTCGCGGCTCCAGACGCCAGCGGCGAGGCTGTAAGCCGTGCCGTTGGCAATCCGCAAAGCATCGGCTTCATCCTTGAACTTGATGACGCTGACGACGGGGCCAAAGATCTCCTCCTGTGAGATCCGCATCTCGTGCGCGACATTCGCGAACACCGCCGGGCTGATGAAGTAGCCGCGATCGCCCACCTTCTCGCCACCGGTGACGAGGGTCGCGCCCTCCTTCCGGCCAATGTCGACATAATCGAGGACCGACTTCATCTGCTTCTCGGATATGACGGGGCCGAGCGTCGTCTTACGGTCGAGCGGGTCGCCGATCCTGAGCGACTTTGCACGTGCCGCCAGTCGTTCGACGACCTCGTCATAGGCCTTCTCCTGCACGAGCACGCGAGAGCCGGCCGAGCAGACCTGGCCGGCATTGAAGAAGATGCCGGAAGCCGCAGCTTTCGATGCGGCTTCGAGATCGGCATCGTCGAAAATGACGTTGGCCGACTTGCCGCCCAGCTCCAGCGAGACGCGCTTGAAGTTGCTAGCGGCGCCCTTCATGATTCCCCGCCCGACACCGGGAGACCCGGTGAAGGTGACCTTGTCCACGTCAGGGTGATTGACCAGTGCGTCGCCGACGACCCGGCCGGGGCCAGTGACGACGTTGAAGACGCCCGCCGGCAGGCCGGCTTCGAGCGCGAGCTCGGCGATGCGCAGCGCCGACAGCGAGGTCAGCTCGGCCGGCTTCATCACGATGGCGCAGCCGCAGGCCAGCGCCGGCGCGAGCTTCCACATCCCGATCATCAGCGGGAAATTCCACGGCACGATCGCGGCGACCACGCCGACCGGCTCGCGCACGGTGTAGGTCAGGGCATCATCGCGCACGGGCACGACGTCGCCGCTGATCTTGTCGGCCCAACCGGCGTAGTAAATCAGCGTGTCGACGGCGGCCGGAAAATCCTGCCGCGATGTCGCGGCGATCGGCTTGCCCGCATCGATCGACTCGAGCTCGATGATCTCCTCTGCGTGAGCCTTGAGCAGGTCAGCCCAGCGCAGCAGGATCTGGCCGCGCTCGGACGCCCGCATCGTGCGCCATGGGCCTTCGAAAGCCCGGCGCGCGGCGGCGACCGCATGCTCCACATCGGCCTCGTTGCCTTCGGCGACGACGGCGATGACCTGCCCAGTGGCCGGGCTGAGCGACTTGAAGGTGCGCCCGGAGCTTGCGGGGACGCGGCGGCCGTCGATCAGCAGATGCTGTGGCCGGGACATGAACTCGGTGGCCGGCGAGTGTGCAAAGTCATATGCAACAGACATCATATTTCTCCAGTTCTGGTATGCCAGACTAGGCGCACAGAGACGGGAGTAAATATGATACGAATTGCGAGTGGACGGCCAGCATATGAAGTACAATTCATAAGGAAGACCAATGCTTCAGATCGAGATCGAGGCCGTATGGCGGTTTCGGCGCGAGGGCAATCCGCGCACCGCCATCATCATGCTCGGTGTCCTCAACGAGATCAGGAGAACGGGGAAGATCACCAGCGCGGCCAAGGACGCGCACCTCTCCTATCGCCATGTCTGGAATCTGATCGAGCAATGGTCGGAGTTCTTAGGCACGCCGCTCGTGGAAACGCAGCGCGGCAAAGGTTCGAAACTCACGCCCTTCGGCGAGCGGCTGGTGTGGGCGGGCGAGCGCATGCAGGCTCGGCTGGGACCTCAGCTCGAGAATCTGGCGCAGGAACTGGCGAGCGAGATCAAACCGTTCCTCGAGCAGCGCCCGTCGGTGATCCGCGTGCATGCCAGCCACGGCTTTGCGGTCGCAAAACTGCGCGAATTCCTCGACCGCGAGCCGGGCATCGGCGTCGATCTGCGCTATGTCAGCAACCAGCATTCGCTGGTCTCGCTGGCGCAGGGCGCCTGCGATCTCTCCGGCCTGCACCTACCGCACGGCGCCCTGCGCGCCCAGGGCATCAAGGCTGCGCGCGAATGGCTCGATCCGCGCGAGGATCGAATTATCAGCTTCGTCACACGCGAAATGGGATTGATGGTCGCGCGCGGCAATCCGCTGCGCATCGCTTCGCTTGATGATCTCACCGGACCAAAAGTCCGTTTCGTCAACCGCGACCACGATTCCGGCACGCGGCTTCTGTTCGACCAACTGCTCGCGGCAAGCGGAATTGACGAGAGCCGCATCAACGGCGCGCAGCAGATCGAATTCACCCACGCCGCGGTCGCGGCTTATGTCGCGAGCGGCATGGCGGACGCGAGTTTTGGCGTCGAGGCGGCTGCGCGCCATTTCGGCCTCGATTTCATCCGGCTCCTGACCGAGGATTATTTCTTCGTCTGCAAGCGCGCGTTCCTGGACACCGGGCCGATGCAGCGCATCCTGGAGATCATCCGCAGCGCCGATTTTCGCGCGGTCGTCGCCACCCTGCCGGGTTATGTGCCGTCGGACACCGGCACCGTCACCGGCGTGAAAGCGTTTCTGGAGATGCACGCCGTGCGATGATACCGAAGGATGCCGTCGCCTTGTCCGCGCCGGTCAGATCGGCGGCTCGTCCTTCAGCGCCGACATAACCTGCTCGCCCTGCGCGGTCAGGCGATACGTCACCAGCGGACGGCTCGACGGCGGCTTTCGCGCGAGCTCGACGATGTAGCCGCGCACCATCAGCGCTTCGAAGCTGCCGTAGTAGCCGAACATGCTGAGCTGGTTCTGCCTGAGCAGTTTGAACTCGCGCAAGAGACGTATCTCGTTGCCCGACAGCAGCGACCGGCGCACGCGCTGAACGAACCGCGCGCGCTGCTCGAACCAAGCCTGGTCCGGCAGTTCGTGCGAGGCCGGTGCCGGGGTCCGTTCGCAGGGGCGTGCGTCCTGCGCGATCTCGACCGTCACCTGCGGCCGGCACGGCATGCTGCTGCTGACAACCGCGTCCTTCGCCACGTCGAGCAACGCGAGCGGCCAGCGCCGCTTGTTGTCCACCATGACAGGCGGTGGCACGACGCTGTCGCGCACCAGCTGCTCGAAGCGTCCGGCGGTCACGCCGACATAGGCCGCCGCGCGACGGCGATCGACCAGACGCCTATCCGGCGCGACCTCGCAAACAATGTTCTCGTCCACCCTGGATCCCCTGGCGCCTCGTTGCGCATGGCATGACGGTCCGCGGGACCGGCCGAGCCGGGCGGGAACCTAGGTGGGAGGAACGCGCTCGAAAAGCACAGAATTTCGTGCATGTTGATGCCGTTTCAGCAACAGCTATAGTCCGGCCGGGGGTCCCATGCGCTTTCACTCACCGGCCATCCAGTACTTCCACGCCGTACGCCGCACCGGTTCGATTCGGGCCGCGGCGCGTTTGCTGAACGTTGCCTCGTCGGCCGTAAGCCGCCAGATTCTCAAGCTTGAACAAGAGGTTGGGTCACCTTTGTTCGAGCGCAATGCGCGCGGCCTGACGCTGACGACGGTCGGCGAGATGTTGGCCCGGCACGTCATGAACGTGCTCCAGGACCTCGACCGCTTCCGCTCGGACGTCGCGTCCCTGTCGGGGACGTGGCACGGCACCGTCAGCATTGCCTGCATCGAGTCGCTCACGGAGTCGGTGCTGCCGGACCTGATCGCCTCCCATCGTGGCCGCGCCCGGCGCGTCAGCTTCACCACCGAGGTGAAGGGATCGTCGGATGTGCTGGAGGCCCTGAGCCGCGGCGAGGCCGACATCGGCATCGCCATGGCGCTGCGCCATCCGCCGGACCTGCGCCAGGTCGCCCTGAAACGATTTCGCCTCGGCGCGGTCGTCGCGCGCGAGCATCCGCTGGCGCGCGGCAAGACGGTCACGCTAACCCAATGTCTCGCCTTTCCCGTCATCCACGCGCTGCCGGAGCTGTCGATCTATCATCTGCTCCAGCCGCTGATCGCGCAGCTCTCCGAGACGCCGGAGCCTGCCATCCAGGCCAACTCGATCGACCTGATGCGCGAGCTCGCCGCGCGCGGCGTCGGCGTCGCCTTCCAGACCCAGCTCGGTATCAGCAGGCTGTCGCGCGATAGCCAGCTCGTCTTCCTGCCGCTCGACAACGCCGGGAGTCCGGTGTGGTCAGATCTCGGCATCTACGTTCGCGCCGAGCGCACCCTGCCCGCCCACACGGAATCCTTCCTCCAGGAGCTGGTGCGCGAACTGGGCGAGCGCGAGCGGCAGGAAAACGCGGCCTACCCGCAAGTTGCGTGATCAAGCGTCGCAGTAGTTTCCCGGGATAGGGCCGATGGACGACCATCTGATACCATTTGTATTTTGCGGCTCATCCCTCACGCCAGGATCCCGAAATGCCGCTATGTCGGCTGAAGCCTTCGCGAGTCCTCGGCATCGAGCGCTTCTCGGATTTCGCCGAGTTTCGCGCCAACGAGGTGCTCGGCCTCGGCATCAGCACGCCGCTCCGCCCGCGCGAATTCTCGCTATCTCGCGCCATCCTGCCGCTCCAGGATGGGCTGTTCGTGCTCCAGCGCTCCTTTGCACGGCGGTTTGAGGCCGAGATCGGCACGGACAATGGTGTCGGCCTCGTTGTCCCACTCACGTTTCACTCCACCTCCAACGGCCGCGAGGTCGACAATTCGACCATTGCCATCATGCGCGGCAAAGCCCCCGTCGACGCGATCGAGCATCATCCCAACACTTACCTGATGCTGCGCTTCAACTCGGACATGCGTCATCGCGGCTGGACGGATTTCGACACGGGCCTCGCATATGTTCGCGCACAGGACCATCCGATGGTGCGATTGCGCGCCGCTATCCTGGAGATGTTCTCACTCGCCTCGGCGTGCAACGATCCCCGCCAATTCGAGGCGCTCAACCGACCCATCCAGGAGACGCTGCTCGCCTGCCTCGACGACGCCATAGCGCCGGCCGGCGGGCTGACCGCGCGACGCGGATCGTTCGCCAAGCACCGCAAGCTGATCGCGCGCCTCGACGAAATGGTGATGTGGTCCGGCAGCAAGGCAATCTACAGTGACGACCTGGCCTCTGCGCTCGGCGTATCCGTGCGTACGCTCCAGACCGCCGCGCACGCGGTGCACGGCGTCAGCCTGCACCACTATCTACGCCTCAAGCGGCTGTGGTCCGCCCGCATCCAGCTCATGGTCGGAGGCGGCGGCATGAGCGTCAAGGCCGCAGCGCTCGGCAACGGCTTCTGGCATCTTGGTGAGTTCTCGCGCGGCTACAGATTGGCGTTCGGCGAGGCACCCTCCGAGACGCTGGCGCAGAGCCGACGTCCCTGAGCGCAGCCTTCGGCGTTTGAGCGGCCGCGTCTGTCACGCTCAGCCGTGGCCGGCTCCCTTGCGCTGGCCCCCCTCGCTGAGGCGGTCGACCCAGGCGATGCCGATCGCGGAGATGATGAAGGTCAGATGGATCAGCACCTGCCACATCACGCCGCTCTCGGTGAAATTGCTGCGCGTCGTGCCGAGATTGCCCGCCTCGATGAAGGTCCTGAGCAGCGAGATCGAGGAGATGCCGATGATCGCCATCGCAAGCTTGATCTTGAGCACGCTGGCGTTGACGTGGCTGAGCCATTCCGGCTCGTCCGGATGACCGCTGAGGTTCAGGCGCGAGACGAAGGTCTCGTAACCGCCGACGATCACCATCACCAGCAGGTTCGAGATCATCACGACGTCGATCAGCCCGAGCACGACCAGCATGATCTGCTGCTCGCTGGCGTCGAACGAGTGCACGACCAGGTGCCAGAGCTCCTTCAGGAACAAGAGCACATAGACAGCCTGCGCGACGATCAGGCCGACATAAAGCGGGACCTGCAGCCAACGCGAGCCAAAGATGAGTTGGGCAAACGGGCCGATTTGCGGTGCCCGCACGGAAACCGCCGAAGGTGCTTTGGATTCGGACGTCATTGATCACTCCGGATGATGGACAGGCGCGTTGCCTCAGAGACTCGCGATCACAGGCGCGAGCTCGAGCGATCCGCGATAGATCATCTCGAAGGCGACGTAAACGATGATGGCGAGGCCGACATAGCCGATCCAGCGCTGCTTCTGGAGCACGCGGCCGAGCAAATCGGCGGCGACGCCCATCAGCGCGACCGACAACAGCAGGCCGAAGGCGAGGATGTAGGGATGCTCGCGCGCGGCGCCCGCGACCGCGAGCACGTTGTCGAGCGACATTGAGACGTCGGCGGCGACGATCTGCACCGCCGCCTGTCTGAAAGTCTTTTGGGAGGCAGGCGCAGCGCTGCTGCTGCCATGGCTGAACGCGAGCTCGTTCGCGTGCGCGGACTGCTCGCGCAGCTCCCGCCACATCTTCCAGCAGACCCAGAGCAGCAGCACGCCGCCGGCGAGCAAGAGGCCGATCACCTGCAGAAGCTGGGTCGCGACGCCGGCAAAGACGATGCGCAAGGCGGTGGCGGCGATGATGCCGACGACGATGGCGCGCCGGCGCTGCTCGGCCGGCAGGCCGGCTGCGGCAAGGCCGATGACGACGGCGTTGTCGCCTGCGAGCACGAGGTCGATCAGGACGACCTGAAACAGCGCAGTCAGCGCTTCGGTGGTGATGAATTCAGTCATGATTGGTCATTTTTCGGTGCGGACGGATCGAGCCATTGCGGCTTCTTCCGCTCGACCCAATCCAGAACCTTGCCGCGCGAGGATCGCAGCGCGGGCACGTCTTCAGCGAGCAAAGCGAGGCCGAGCGGGAGCATCCAGACGCCGAGCACCGGCAGGAACGAGAGTACGCCACCGACAATCAGCAGCGCGCCCGAAGGGATTCTCACCCAGCGGCTGGACGGCTTGAGCAGATAGGTGACGGTGTCGCCCATGCGCGGCGGCAGGCGACGGACAAGCTTGTCGAGGCGCGGGTCGCCGCCGGCCATCTGGCCGGCAGCGCCCGCAGTCCCTGTCTTATCCTCGTCCGAAACTACGCTCATGCTTACTCCTCGGCGGCGATGCGCTGTTCGGCGCGCACTGCATCCGGCGTCACCTGCTTTGCGCGGGGCAGCACCAGCGTCAGCAGGCGCAACAGGTTGATCGCCTGCACTTCGTGGGGATGCACGTCCTCGTCCGCGGCCGCGACGCGCTCCGACAGCTCCATCAAATGAGCCGCAGCGGCAGGTCCGAAACCGGACGCAAATTCTCGATCACCACATTGGCGAAATCCGGTTCCTCGAGTCGTTCGGCAAGCTCGTCGAACATCGCGTAGAGCCGGTCGTCCGAGATGTGCGGTGCCAGCTTGCGATCCCGGATGAAACGGACCACCTCGTCGCGTTCGACCGACGAAACTTGCCGGTCGGCGACGGCAACCAGCGCGCCGACGATCACCAGCGCCACCGCCGCCTGCTCGTTCAGGCTCGACGGCTCGGTGATCTCGATTTCGATCGGATTTGAATGCTTGGCGTCGGACATCGTTGCTCCCTTATCTTGCGAAATACCGCACGGAGCTGCGATGGGGACGATTGGGTCGGAGAGACTCTCAAGAAGGCCCGACGATCGGCCGATCCATCGCATTCGCGCGGGACAGGTCATCCGACATCACGAGGTTTGCCGACAGCGTCGGCGTCCTCGCCAGAGGGGCCCGGATTCTTGTTCCTTCCACACATAAAGATGGGACTGTCGGAATCAAGGCGACGCGACTGCGACCAGCCGCCGCATCGGGTTCCGTGTTGCAAGATTGGCTCACGCAGCGGTCCACGTGTCCCGGACGCGCTGCAACGTGCAACGCTGCTGCGCTGAGCCGGGACCCGAAAAGCTGCGCGTCACGGCGCTGTGGGCCCCGGCTCTGCAGCGCACCGCCAAGGGGCGCTGCGCTGCGTCCGGGGCACGAAAGCGTCGCTGGCGCCAAGGCCTCTCGCAACGTCTAACAACGGCTAACGAGCCAGCAGTCCGATTTGGGCGCAGATTAGTCTGGAGGCGCCCCGTTGCATTCTGAGGTGCGCTCATGGTCAGGAAAACTGTGATGACACGTCTGCTTTCGGTCAATGTCGGCCTGCCGCGCGACATCGCCTGGCAGGGCCGGACCGTCCACACCGGCATCTGGAAGGCGCAGGTCACGGGCCCGCGCAGGGTGCGCCGGCTCAACATCGATGGCGACGGCCAGGGCGATATGGCCGGTCATGGCGGCGAACATCGTGCCGTATTCGTCTATCAGGACGAATCCTATCGGTACTGGCAGGAGCATCTGGGTCGATCGAACCTCGTTCATGGCCAGTTCGGCGAGAACTTTACGGTCGAGGGCCTCGCCGACACCAGCGTGTGCATCGGAGACCGCTACAGGATCGGCTCCGCGGTGTTCGAAGTGACCCAGCCGCGCGTCACCTGCTACCGGCTCGGCATTCGCATGGACGAGCCGGACATGGCTGCGCTGCTCGTCAGGCACGGCCGGCCCGGATTCTATTTTCGTGTGATCGAGGAAGGCGACGTCGAGGCCGGTGACGAGATCACACAGATCGCCGCGGGACCCGAGCGCATGAGCGTGTTCGAGATCAATGCGCTGCTTTACCTGCCGCCGCATCCGCGCGAACGCCTGGAGCGCGCGCTGCGGATTCCCGCGCTGAGCCGCGGGTGGCACCGTTCATTCGAGGCGCTGCTCGAGCAGCAGAAGGATAACAAGGCCGCGGGAAACGCCGGGCTTGGGCCGGCGGCGAGCCCTCCTCCGGCCTGGCGCGGGTTCCGCTCCTTTCGCGTGGCGCGCAAGATCGCGGAAAGCGGCAACGTGACGTCGCTGATCCTCGAACCCGTCGACGGACATCCGGTGGCGGTCGCTCTGCCCGGTCAGTTCGTCGTCATCAGGCTCGAACCTTCCACTGCGCGGGCAATGACGCGCAGCTATTCGCTCTCGAGCGGCGCCGATGCCGCGTCCTATCGCATCAGCATCAAGCGCGAAGCGCACGGCGCCGCCAGCCGTTACATTGCCGACGAGCTGGTGGACGGCGCTGCCGTGCAGCTCGGTGCGCCCCGCGGCAGTTTCACGCTACGACGGGGGTCCCGGCCCGTCGTCCTGCTGAGCGCCGGTATCGGCGTCACCCCGGTGCTCGCGATGCTCCACGCGCTCGCCGCGGAAGCGACGACTCGCGACGTCTGGTGGCTGCACGGCACCCGCAACGGCCGCGAACATGCGTTCGCCGCCGAGGCGCGCGAGTTGCTAGGTGGGCTCTCTCGTCACCATAGCCATATCTGCTACAGCGCGCCTGACCCGGACGATCGTCTCAACGTGGAGTTCGATACAGTCGGACATCTCGACGCACGCCTGCTCCAGACTCTGAGCGTGCCGCGTGACGGCGATTTCTATCTGTGCGGACCGGCAGCTTTCATGAGCGATCTGAAAGCTGGCCTCACCACGTTGGGTATCGCACCGGATCGCGTCCACACCGAATTGTTCGGCGCCGGACCATCCTTGACGCCCGGCATAGCGCCCTCCCCCCAGAAGCGAGCGCACTCGCCGGTCGGCGCACCCGGCCCCGGCCCGATGGTTTCGTTCGCCCGCAGTGGCCTCAACGTGTGCTGGGCACCGGCCTACGCCAGCCTGCTGGAATTGGCCGAGGCGTGCGACGTCCCCGTGCGCTGGTCGTGCCGGACCGGCGTCTGCCACAATTGCGAGAGCGGATTGATCGCGGGGACGGTCGACTATGCGCCGGATCCGCTCGATCCGCCGGCGGACGGCAATGTCCTGATCTGCTGCGCGCGGCCGCGAAACGATGTGGTGATTGATCTGTGAAACTGGGAGAGCGTAATGCGACCTGACATCATGCCGGGAGTAACCTTCCCGGATTACGAACTCAGCGACCACACCGGCAAGCATCGAAAGCTCTCCGAGCTGCAGGGGGGTGACCCCATGGTGCTCGTGCTCGGCCGCGGCGGATTCTGTCCGAAGGATCGCCGCCAGGCCGAAGGCTTGCTGCAGCTCCATCGCGAGATGGAGGTGGGCTATTGCCGGATGGTCACGATCACGACCGACAACATCACCCAGACCAGCGAATATCGCAGCGGCGTCGGAGCGCACTGGCCGTTCCTCTCGGATTCGCGGCGCCTCGTTCAGAAGGATCTCGACATCGCCGAATACACCGATCCCGTCCACAATCCGATGATTCCGCACGTGATCGTGCTCGAGCCCGGTCTCGTGGTTCACAAGATCTACAACGGCTACTGGTTCTTCGGCCGTCCAACCGTCGAAGAACTCCGCCAGGACCTCAGGGCAGTCGGCATGAAGTGCCGGCCGGATTGGGACATTACGGCGCCCGGCCTCAGGGCCCTGTGGGACCAGGGCCGCAAGGAGCATTTTCATCCCTACGGCAAGGCTTACGTCGAAACTCTCGGCGAACGGGATTAGAACCACATTCCGACATCGCCCGCTCGGGCGAATGCCGGCTTGGAATGTGGATGATCCAGATGAAGACCAAACCCGCTCCCCGTGCCGACCGCATGGGCGCGCGCCAGATCTACGAAGCCCTGCGGGATCAGATCATGGCGCGGGTGTTCGGGATCGACGGCTTGCTGCCGTCCTCCCGCGCCCTGGCCGGCGAGATGGGCGTGGCACGCTCGACCGTCACGATCGCCTACGAACAGCTCGCCGCCGAAGGCTTCATCGAGACACGCCATGGCGCGCGACCGCGTGTGGGTCGCGCCGTCGTCGAACGGGGACACACGCGCGTACTGTCGCGCCCGCCGGCGCGGAAGGTGCGGCTGTCGGCCTTCGGGGACCGGTTGCTTCAAGACCCGCCGCGCTGGACCGAGCCGCCGCGCGGGCTTGTCGCGAACTTCCGCTATGGCGAGCTCGCGCCGTCGGATTTCCCGGTAGTGGCCTGGAAGAAGGCCGTGACTGCCGCGATGGCCCGCAAGCCCGAGCGGCTGGCCTATGACGATCCCTGCGGCGCGCTGCGGCTGCGGACCGCGCTCCAAGGCTATCTCTGGCGGTCGCGCAGCGTCCGCTGCGAGGTCGATCAGATCGTTGTCGTCAACGGCTCGCAGCAGGGCCTCGACATCTGCGCGCGCCTGCTGCTCGATGCCGGCGACCGCTTCGTGATGGAGGATCCCGGCTACCAGATGGCGCGGCATACTTTCGCGGCGACGGGCGCGGAGACGATCCCGATTCCCGTCGACGCGGATGGACTGGAGACAGCGCGGCTCGATGGCGTCGAAGCCCGCCTCGCCTATGTCACGCCCTCGCACCAATATCCGCTCGGCGGCGTCATGCCGATCGGACGCCGGCACCAATTGCTCGCCTGGGCCAGGGCAAACGACGCCTACGTGATCGAGGACGATTACGACAGCGAGTATCGCTACGATACCAAGCCGATTCCGCCCCTGCACGCGCTGGAAGGCGGCGGCAACGTGATCTATCTCGGCACCGTCTCCAAGACGCTCTCCCCGACCTTGCGGATCGGCTATCTGGTGGTGCCCGCCGCCCTGCGATCCCTGTTCGCCGCCGCCAAGCAGATCATGGACCGGCACACGCCGCTGATCGAACAGGACGCACTCGCGTCGATGCTGGAAAGCGGCGCCTATGACGGCCACATCAGACGCGTGCGCCGGCGCAACGCCGAACGCCAGCGCACGCTGCTCGACGCGCTTCGCCGCCGGTTCGGGGATCGCGTCCGGATCGAGGGCACGGCCGCCGGCCTGCACATCGTGGCGTGGTTCGACAACCTGCCGCAGAAGCGAGAGGACGCATTGATCAAGGCAGCCCAGGCAAAGGGCGTCGGCATCTATCCCGTCTCGGCACTGTTCGTCGGACTTCGCCGACCGCGGAAGACAATCGGCCTCGTCATGGGCTATTCGGCACTGGAGGTGTCACAGATCGAGCGCGGCTGCAGGCTTCTCGCACAGGCCGTCGCCGAACTGGACTGATCAAATAGACGATAACTGGCAGTTTCTTACAGACCAGATTTCGGCTATCTCCAGATCAACACCGGAGATAGACCATGTACATCCCTCCCGCCTTCAAGGACGATATCGAGAGCATCCGGGCGACCATTCGCGGCGCCCGCCTCGCCAGTCTGGTCACGGCCACCACCGAAGGCCCGGTCGCCACACCGCTGCCGCTCTTTCTCGATGAGAGCGAAGGCGAGCATGGCGTGCTGTACGGACATGTGGCGAAAGCCAATCCGCAATGGAAACTGCCGCCGATCGGAGATGCGCTGGCAATCTTCAGCGGTCCCGACGCCTATGTGACGCCGTCGTGGTACGCGACCAAGCAGGAGACCGAAAAGGTCGTGCCGACCTGGAACTACGTCGCGGTGCATGCCTATGGCCCGGTCGAATTCTTCCAGGACCCCGAGCGTCTGCTCGAGGCCGTGACGCGGCTCACGAACAGGCATGAAGGATCGCGTGCCAAGCCCTGGGCCGTCACGGATGCCCCTGCGGATTTCATCGCCGCGCAGTTGCGTGGAATCGTTGGCGTACGCATTCCCGTCGTGCGGTTCGAAGGCAAGCGCAAGATGAGTCAGAACCGTCCCGAGGCTGACCGTGTCGGCGTCGCGCAAGGTCTCGCAGCGAGCGAGAACGCAGGTGATCGCGAGGTTGCGCCATTGATTCCGGTTCCGGTGTAGTGACCACTAGGTTCCCGGCACTCGCTGTCGGGAACCATCGTCCTGTCAGGCTCGTTGATACATCTCAGCAAGCATCTCCTGACAGGATTCCCATGTGCCGCTGGATCGCATACCGGGGCGAGACCACGTCTTTCGAACCCTACGTCACCGAGCCCGAGCATTCGCTGATCGCGCAAAGCATCCGCTCGCTCCAGTCGACCGCCGGCTCGAATGGCGACGGCTTTGGTCTCGGCTGGTACGGCGAGCATCCGGAGCCTGGTCTTTATCGTGAAACACGCCCGGCCTGGTCGGACGAAAATCTCCGCTATCTCTGCCGGCATCTGCGCTCGCATCTGTTCTTCGCCCATGTGCGTGCCGCCACCGGCACGGCGGTGACGCGGCAGAACTGTCATCCCTTTGCCTGCGGCCACTGGATGTTCATGCACAACGGTTTCGTCGGCAGCTGGAATCGCCTGCGGCGCAAGGTCGAGGCGCTGATCCCCGACGCCTACTATCCTTCGCGGACAGGCACGACCGATTCGGAAGCCGTGTTTCTCGCCATGATGGGCGCGGGGCTCGATGCCGATCCGCTCGGCGCAACGCATCGCGTGCTGCGAGCCCTCGTCGGCCTCGTCAACGAAGGCGAGCTTCGCGAGCGGCTACGCTTCACCAGCGCCATCGCCAACGGGCGGGATCTCTATGCGTTCAGGGTTGCGGTCAACGATGCCGCCAACACGCTGTATTTCCGCGAGGCTGGCGGCCAGGTCATCGTCGTGTCCGAGCCGTTCGACAAGGAAACGGACTGGACGGAAGTGCCCGCGAATCACGCGCTGGTCGCACGTGCGTCCGAAAGCGCGAAGATTGTTCCGTTCGACCTTGCAATTTCCGGTGGGGCCGATGCGGAACCCGCCCCTGTCAGAAGGATTATCGCCCGCGGGTAAATACCTTGGTCGGGTGGCACGATGACATTGGCGTCAGACGTCTTGAAACTGCTGCGACTCGATTCCTCCGACAGGCAGCACCTCGTCATTCGCTCGGCCGGCGGACGCGGCAAGGCCGCGGAATATTCGTTCGGTATCGAGGAGGAATACTTTCTCGCCGATCGCCGCAGCCTGGAGGTCGCGATCCAGACCCCCAATGAGCTATTCGAATCTGCGAATTGGTCGACAGGCGGCCAGGCCATGCGGGAGATGTTGCAGTCGCAACTCGAGGTCGCCACCAACGTTCATGTCGACGTCGCCGACGCGCGCGAAGAACTTCGCTTCCTGCGTCGCGAAGTCGCAAACGTCGCGGCACAATACGGCTTCGTGATCATGGCCTGCGGCACGCATCCGACCGCGGTCTGGCGCATGTCGCAGCCGAGCCCGAAACCGCGCTACGAGGAGATGATCGAGGATCTGCGCAGCATCGGCCACCGCAACCTGATGTGCGGTATGCACGTGCACGTCCAGTTGCCCGACCCCGAGAAGCGCATAGCGGTGATGCGAGCGATGCTGCCGCATCTGCCCTTGTTCATCGCCCTGTCGGCCTCCTCCCCATTCTGGAATTCACACAAGACCGGACTGAAGGGCTATCGGCTCGCCGCCTATTCCGAGCTGCCGCGCACCGGCCTGCCCGAATTGTTCGAGAGCCGGCAGGACTACGACGGATATGTCGGCGCGTTGCAGCGCTCCGGCGTGATCCCTGATGAAAGCCACATCTGGTGGGCCATGCGCCCCTCCATGAAGCACCCCACCCTCGAGCTGCGTGCGCCCGATACCTGCACCTTCGTCGACGATGCCGTTGCCATTGCCTCGCTCTATCGCTGCCTGACGCGCTATCTCTACCTGCGACCTCATCTCTCGAAAGAGGTCACCGCGGTCGAACGCGCGATTGCGGTGGAGAACAAATGGCGCGCCCAGCGCTACGGCACCGATTGCATCTTTGCCTCCAAGGACGGGCCGGTCGAGATCTCCGAGCTGCTCTCCCGCGTGATCAAGGACATCGCCGAAGACGCCGCGGCGCTGAACTGCGCGGCCGAGGTCGAACACTGCCGCACCATCGTCGAGCGTGGCAGCTCGGCGGAATTTCAGCTTCGCGCTTTCCGCGACAATGCGGAAGAGATCGCCGCCGTGTCGCGCTGGATCGCAGACGCGACGATCGCGGGCACGAGCGCCCCGGCGACAGGCGTCGCTGCGCCCTCATAGCGCCCGCGCAAGCTTCGGGAGCAACAATGTCGCTCCTGAATTCGGAAGGTCGCGGAGAGAACCATGAATCGCGTCAAATGTTGCGCCGGCTGCGGCCATGGCCTCATTCCGATGCTCTCGGCCAAAGGGCGCGCAGAGCTCAGCTGCCTGTGGTGCGAGCTCATCGAGGCGCGTGCAGTGGACATGGCGAAGTGGGCCGACAGCCCGTACGGCAATCCCGAGCGGACCGTCCGTCGATCTTTCGACTGAACGGTGAGACACCGCCGACTTCCCTGATCGGCGCGGCTGCACGTCCGCGCCAGAATGCCGACAAATTAGACAAGACACCTCTCGTCGCCAGGCTTGCAGATTGGGCGAACATGGCCATGCAGGCTGGCGAAGCGTGTCATCTAACCTCAGGTGCAACCTCGATTTTTCTTCGCGTGGCGGCTCATCGCAAAGCCTTGCGTGCCGCCCGGCGCCTCGACTGGCCCAGAATTCGCAAGGCAGCATCAGGCCTGATCCCCTGCTCTCCCGATTGGAGCAGCAAGATGCGTGTGCCGAGAGACCGGGTGAGCGGCCCAGATCGGAGAATGCCATGAACGTGCATGCCGCCGGCGATCTCAAAATCACCGGCCTCACCCGCCCGGACGGCGCCCCCCTTCGCCTCAACGACCGGGATTTCGTGGCGATCGACCGCGACCGGAATGCGAAGTTCGAGGCGACGTACCGGCCGCAAGCCCTCTACAATCGCGCCAACGAAGGCTTTCACGCCAACAACGAAACCTTCCTGCTGCACGAGGTCGCGACCAATCTGCCGATCTATCTGCCCGACACCGGTCCGACAGATTTCCATCTTCATTTGCCCCCAGGTGGCTTTCAGCTCGTGCTGGTCACCTCGGGCGCGTTCACCTTCGACTATGACGGCCGCTTCTACAATGTCGGCCCCGGCGCGGTGATGCTGCAAAGCGCGATCGTGCACCGCCAGCTATTCTACACCTGGTCGGGACTGTCGACCGAAGAGAATTTGAAGACACCACAAACGGTGGCGCCGGATCCAATTTCCATGGGCTATTCCGGCAAATTCCTCGAAGCCTTCATCACCGATCCGACGACCTTTCCTAACCCGACCATTGTCGGTCCGGACCAGATCAACGAAGACGAGACGCCACGGGTGGCATGGAGCCATTCTCTGCATGATCGACCTGCGGACGCAAGCTTTTGGCTCCAGGACCCGCTGGCGCTCGATGCGCTGTTCAAGCCGCTCACCGACAGCCCGGTCAAATCATCCATGCCGGTCTATGTGCGCGACATCGGCATCGAAGTGCCGAGCGGGCATCTCGTCGCCGGCCACATCATCGCAACCGACCCGCGCGGCCAATCGCTCCTGCCCAAGAGCACGTCGGCAGCGGCGGACACCACATGTTTCGGCAAGGGCGAGGTTGTGATCTACCGCGTCATCCGCGGCACGGCCGAATTCAGGAACAGGACTGGTGAGACCTTTGAGCTCACGGCCGGCGACGTGGTGACGGCAGGCAAGAATGCCACGACCCTCGTCGGTATCGGTGAGAACACGCAGGTCCTTCGGCTCGGCCTTCTCAAAGGCATGAACGACCTCCGCAGCTGGACGCCGACCCAACGCGACGAGATCGACGGCCTCGCCGGTCAGATCATCACACAGAAGGACATCCGTCCCCTGCGCACCGAGGGCAAGCCGGTCGGGTATCTCTACGACTGAGCGGAGTTACTCCGCCGCCTGGCGGACGTGGCGGGCGGTCGGGGTGCGCATAGTGACGAGCTCTTCGGCCGCCGTCGGATGCAGCGCAATCGTCGCATCGAAATCGGCCTTGGTCGCCTTCATCTTCACCGCAATCGCGACCGCCTGGGTGATCTCGGCCGCGGCATCGCCGACGATGTGACAGCCGAGCACGCGGTCGGTTGAACCATCGACGACGAGCTTCATCAGCACGCGGGTATCGCGGCCCGACATCGTCGCCTTGATGGGCCGGAACGTGGTCTTGTAGATGTCGACATGGCTGAATTGCGCGCGGGCCTCGGTCTCGGTGAGGCCGACGGTGCCGACCTCCGGCTGCGAGAACACGGCGGTCGGGATGTTGGCGTGATCCACCTGAACCTCGCGCTTGCCGAACACGGTGTCGGCGAACGCATGGCCCTCGCGGATCGCGACCGGCGTCAGGTTGAAGCGATGGGTGACGTCGCCGATCGCATAGATGCTGTCGACCGAGCTCTTCGAGAAATGGTCGACGGCGATGCCGCCGTTCCTGGGGTTGATGGCGACGCCGGCCTTCTCCAGGCCGAGATTGGCCACCGCCGGATGGCGGCCGATCGCGAACATCACCTGGTCGGAGGCGAGGCTCGACCCGTTCGACAGATGCGTGGTGAATTCCTCGCCGTGCCGATCCACCTTCGCCACCGTGCAGCCGGTGAGAATGGTGATGCCCTGCTTCTCCATCTCGGCGCGGACGTGGCCGCGAACATCCTCGTCAAACCCGCGAAGAATGTTGTCGCCGCGATAGATGACTGTGACGTCGGAGCCGAAGCCGGCGAAGATGCCGGCGAACTCCAGCGCGATGTAGCCGCCGCCCTGGATCACGATCCGCTTCGGCAGCTTGGTCAGGTGAAACGCCTCGTTGGAGGAGATCACGTGCTCGATGCCGGGAATCGGAGAGCCGTGATTGGGCGCGCCGCCGGTGGCGATCAAAATGTATTTTGCGGTGATCTTCCTGTCGTTCTCGAGCAGGCGGACGGTGTGCTTGTCCTCGATCACCGCGCGGCTCTTGACGATCTGCGCGCCCGACTTCTCGACATTGGCGGTGTAAGCCGCCTCGAGACGCGCGATCTCCTTGTCCTTGTTGGCGATCAGCGTCGGCCAGTCGAAGGTCGCAGGCGGAACGGTCCAGCCAAAACCGGCGGCGTCCTCGATCTCATGGCGGAAATGCGAGCCGATGACGAACAGCTTCTTCGGCACGCAGCCGCGGATCACACAGGTCCCGCCCATGCGGTACTCTTCCGCGATCATCACGCGGGCACCGTAACCGGCCGCGATGCGGGCGGCACGCACGCCGCCCGAACCGCCACCGATGACAAAGAGGTCGACGTCGAATTCAGCCATTGTCCACTCCGACCTCTCTCACAACATGATCCGGATTCTGATCAGATAGGAACTGTCAGATCTCCTTGCCACGCTTGCGCATCTCGGCGCGGAAGTTGCCCATCACCGTCTCGGAGAAGTTCTGGGCCCAGGAGTTCATGAAGGCCATGCTCAGGCCGATCGCGCGCGGCTCGGCCTCGATCAGTTTCTTGCCTAGTGGCGACTTGTAGAAGGTGACGAGATCCTTCAGCTCCTGCTCGGTGAACTCGCTGGCATAGACCTGCGCCATGCCATCACCGATCTCGCTCTCGCGGCCCTTGAGCTGCTGGGCGACGATCTGGGCGACCTCGGTGAGATCCTTCTGATAGTTGAGGTTCTGCTGGATCAGCGCGATCTTGGTCTTATCGACCAGACCGGGCACGGCGTTGGCGTACATCGCACTGGCGTTCTTGATCGCCAGGATCTCCTTGGCCGCCGCGATGGCGGCCGGCGACGATTTCGGCGCCGCGGCCTGCTGGGCCCCGGCCGGGACGACCGAGAGGGCCAGTCCCACAGCGAGAGTCGCGACCGGCAACAATTTCAAAACGCTCTTCATTCCTAGTCTCCTTTCGGCTTTCGCCGTTCAATCACGCGAATTCCCTCGCCACCCGCCAAAACAGCCGAGCTGGCCAAGCCGATGAACAAACCATGCTCGACCACGCCGGGGATCGCGCTCAACGCCGTGGCGAGGCGAGCGGGATCCTCAATTTTTTCGAGCTGGGCATCGACGATCCAGTGGCCGCCATCGGTGACGAAAACGTGGCCGTCCTTGCCGTTGCGGACCGCCATCGGCCCGGAAACGCCGCATTCCGTGAACGCCTTCTCGATCGCGCGTCGCGTTGCGCCAAGCCCGAACGGGATGACTTCGACCGGCAGCGGAAAGCGGCCGAGTGTCGGCACCCATTTGGTGTCGTCGGCAATCACGATCATGCGATCCGAGGCAGCCGCGACGATCTTCTCGCGCAACAGCGCGCCGCCGCCGCCCTTGATCAGATTGAGTTCGGGGTCGATCTCGTCGGCGCCGTCGACGGTGATGTCGAGATGGTCGATCTCGTCCAGCGTGGTCAGCGGCACGCCGCAGCGGATTGCATCGAGGCGCGTCGCCTCGGAGGTCGGCACGCCGATCACTTTCAGCCCGGCGCGGACCCGCTCGCCGAGCAGCTCGACGAAATGTTTTGCGGTCGAGCCGGTGCCGAGCCCGAGCTGCATGCCGTCACGGACCTCCTCGAGGGCGCGCGCCGCAGCCTGCCGCTTCAACTGGTCCATGTTCACGTTTGCGCCGTCCCTGAATGACGAGTGTGCCGGTAGGCTTGCGGCGGCCTGTGTAGCCTCGTTTTCCCTCGGAGAACAGGGTCTGGGGGAACAGGCCTCCGAGCCCACCTTATAAGGTGATCTTATGGCTTCGGCCCTTGCGCGGGCGGAGCCGGGCCGGTAGCGCTGGACCATGATCCCCTCCCACACCATCGTCTTCGATCTCGACGGCACGCTTGTGGATACGGCGCCCGACCTGATCACCGCCCTCAATTACGTGCTCGACCGCGAAGGCCTGCCGCCCGTGCCGATGGCCTCGGCCCGCAACATGATCGGCGCCGGCGCCCGCAAGCTGATCGAGCGGGGGCTGGAGGCCGAGGGCCGCAGCGTCACGGTTGCCGACATGGACCGGATGACGGCCGATTTCATCGCCTATTACGCCGACAATATCGCGGTCGAATCCCGGCCCTTCGAGGGGCTGGAGGCCGCGCTCGACCATTTTGCGGCCCAGGGCCATCGCCTCGCGGTCTGCACCAACAAGCTGGAATGGTTGTCGAAGCGCCTGCTGGACCAGCTTGACCTGAGCCGGCGCTTCGCCGCGATCTGCGGCGCCGACACTTTTGGCGTCCAGAAGCCCGATCCGACCATTTTCCGCGAAACGGTGGCGCGGGCCGGTGGCGAGGTCAAGGCCAGTATGATGGTCGGCGACGCCGGACCCGATGTCGGCGTGGCCCGGCGCGCCGGAGTTCCCGTGATCGGGGTCAGCTTCGGCTATACGGACGTGCCGATCGCCGAGCTGAAGCCGGACCGGCTGATCCATCACATGCGCGACCTGCCGGCTGCCGCCAGCAGCCTGATGATTGCGCAGGAAGCTCTCAAGTAGCTGACAGAGCCTAGTTATTCCGCGGAATCCCGCGTTAACCATCTGCTAACTATGCACCGCCCGCCGATTGCTTGCTTGGAACGACGCTCCTAAGTTCGCCCGGGGATGTGGCGGTTCGTCGCACGAGGTGAATGGTCATGCGTCGTGTCATCGCGATTGCGTTAGCTGGGGTAAGCCTCCTGGGAGCAACGAGCCTTGCCGGCTGCTCCTCGATGTCTTCGGTTTCCTGGGACATGTTCAAATCGGCCCCGCCGATGGTCCAGGTCCGGCTCGAATCCAATCCTCCGGGTGCTGACGCCACGACCTCGCTCGGTGGAGGCTGCAAGACCCCCTGCTCCGTGTCGGTTCCCGTCCCCGACATCCCCTTCACGGTCGCTTTCGCGCTGCCGAAACACCAGCCTGTCAGCGTGCCGGTGAACGTCATCAGGAATCCCGGGGACTTCACCACGCCCGCCTCGATCACCACCGACCCAAACCCGGTTTTCGCGGAGCTCCAGCCGGCCGTTCCGCCAAAACCGGTCCGCAAGCCGCACCGGCCGAAGAAACCGAAACCGGCGGCGCCCGCCGCTGCCCCGGCGGCTGCTGCCGCACCGACCCCGGGCTCGCCGTTCCCCGATCCGAACACGGGCAAGCGCTGACCTCTACGAACGCCCCAATTGTCTCTGACGCTTCCGATGCTTAGATTGCGTCCAGGGCGCCGCTGAAGCAAAGCTGCTCCGGTCGCCGCAAGTGACAAGGCATTTGGTATGAACGGACTTTCCGCGAGCCCCCGCGCCGCGCTGTCGAGCGCGATGACCGATCCGTTCGGACGGACCATCTCGTATTTGCGCGTCTCCGTCACCGACCGCTGCGACCTGCGCTGCTTCTACTGCATGTCGGAAGACATGACGTTCCTGCCCAAGGCAGACCTGCTGACGCTGGAGGAACTCGACCGGCTCTGCTCGGCCTTCATTGCCAAGGGCGTGAAGAAGCTGCGGCTCACGGGCGGCGAACCGCTGGTCCGCCGCAACGTGATGACATTGGTGCGCTCGCTGTCGCGGCATCTCGAGAGCGGCGCGTTGAGCGAGCTGACGCTGACCACCAACGGCACCCAGCTTGCGAAACACGCGAGCGAACTCGCCGATTGCGGCGTCCGCCGCATCAACGTTTCGCTCGACACGCTCGATCCGCAGAAGTTTCGCGAGATCACCCGCTGGGGCGAGATCGACAAGGTGCTGGAAGGTATCGAGGCCGCGCGTACTGCGGGCCTCGCGGTCAAGATCAACGCCGTTGCGCTGAAGAACCTCAACGAGGACGAACTTCCCGACCTGATGCGCTGGGCCCACGGCAAGGGCATGGGGCTGACGCTGATCGAGGTCATGCCGATGGGCGAGATCGGATCGGGACGAATCGACCAGTACCTGCCGCTGTCGCTGGTGCGCGCGCGCCTGGCCCAGCAGTTCACGCTGACCGATCTGGCCGAGAGCACCGGGGGGCCGGCGCGCTATGTCAGCGTCGCCGAGACCGGCGGCAAGCTCGGCTTCATCACCCCGATGACCCATAATTTCTGCGAATCCTGCAATCGCGTGCGCGTCACCTGCACGGGAACGCTGCACACCTGCCTCGGCCACGAGGATGCCTCCGATTTGCGCAAACCTTTGCGTGCATCCGATGACGATTCGCTGCTTGCGGATGCGATCGACCGCGCCATTGGGCTGAAGCCCAAGGGCCACGATTTCATCATCGACCGCCGCCACGACCGCCCCAGCGTCTCTAGGCACATGAGCGTCACCGGCGGCTAGCATCGGCTGCCCGGCCGCGGCTTATTCCCCTTAACTATCAACAAACTTCCGATTGACTGGCGGCAAACTCGCTGGTTTGGTGCGGCTGCCTCATGCCTGCGCGGCGAGACAAGCCAACGCGCCACTCGGCGCAGTCAAGACGGCCGGGGCAAATCGGGGAGGACCAATCTTGCAAGCGCTCCTGAAGCTGAGCAATGGAATTGACGCGTTCACACGTTGGACCGGCAAACGTCTGGCGTGGCTGATTCTGCTCGCCGTCGTCATCTCGGCGCTGAATGCGATCATTCGGAAGACGTTGGACACGTCCTCCAACTCCTGGCTCGAGCTGCAATGGGTGCTTTTCAGCATCGTGTTCCTGCTGTGCGCGTCCTGGACGCTGCTCGATAACGAGCACATCCGGATCGACATCTTCAACAGCATGATGCCGAAGCGGGCTCGCAACATCATCGACATCATCGGGCACATCTTCTTCCTGATCCCGCTGACCATTGTCATGATCGTGACCGGGATACCGTTCTTCCTGCGCTCGCTTCAGATCAACGAGCAATCCGGCAATGCGGGCGGCCTGCCGCAATGGCCGGCAAAAGCGCTGATCATGATCGGCTTCACCCTCCTGCTGGTTCAAGGCATCTCCGAGCTGATCAAGCGAATCGCCATCATGCGCGGAATGATCCCGGATCCTCACGAGTCGCAGGTCTCCGCACTGGAGGCCGAGGTCGAGCACCTCGTCGAAGCGATCGAAAAGAAGTAGCCGCTGGCGACGGTTTAGGGGGAAGTCATGACCGCGTTTATTATCGCCAATCTGGCGCCCATCATGTTCGCGACGCTCGTCGTCGTGCTGCTGCTCGGCTATCCGGCGGCCTTTTCGCTCGGCGCCGTCGGCCTGTTCTTCGCCATCATCGGCGTCGAGCTCGGGCAATTCCACCCGGACTTTCTGCAGGCCCTGCCCGAGCGCGTCTACGGCGTGATGAACAACGACACGCTGCTCGCCATTCCCTTCTTTACCTTCATGGGACTGGTGCTCGAGCGCTCCGGCATGGCCGAGGATCTGCTCGACACCATCGGCCAGTTGTTCGGCACCATCCGCGGCGGCCTCGCCTACGCGGTGGTGTTCGTCGGCGCCCTGCTTGCGGCGACGACCGGCGTCGTGGCGGCCTCGGTGATCTCGATGGGCCTGATCTCGCTGCCGATCATGCTGCGTTACGGCTACGACCGCCGCGTGGCGACCGGCATCATCGCGGCCTCCGGCACGCTGGCGCAGATCATTCCACCGTCGCTCGTCCTGATCGTGATGGCCGACCAGCTCGGCAAGTCGGTCGGCGACATGTACGAGGGCGCTTTCATTCCGGGCTTGGTGCTCGCCGGCCTCTATGCGACTTACGCGTTCCTCGTGACCATGATTTTCCCGAAGGCCGCCCCGGGCCTGCCGAAGGAAGCCATCGGTTTCCGCGAGGAGAGCGGCGACCGCGGCCTGAAGTCCCTCGGCGTGCTGTTCCTGGCGAGCTGCGTGTTCGGCTGGTTCATGATGCGGAATTCGGAGACACACGGCGCCGACTTCGTCGTGCTCAGCATGTTCTTCGGCATCCTCTTCGCGTTCTTCGTCGCCATCGCGAACTGGGTCCTCGACAAGCTGACGGGCTTCCGTTTCCTTTCGAAGATGGCGCAACAGACCACCTTCGTCATGGTGCCGCCGCTGTTCCTGATCTTCCTGGTGCTGGGCACGATCTTCATCGGTGTCGCGACGCCCACTGAAGGCGGCGCCATGGGTGCAGCCGGCGCCCTCATTCTCGGAGCCGCGAAGCGGCGCCTGACCTGGGACCTCGTTCGTCAAGCCACCGAATCGACGGCGAAGCTGTCCGCCTTCGTCGTCTTCATCCTGGTCGGCGCGCGCGTGTTCTCGCTCACCTTCTACGGCGTCAGCGGCCACGTCTGGGTCGAGCACCTGCTGACCTCGCTGCCCGGCGGCCAGGTCGGCTTCCTGATCTTCGTCAACGCCTTCGTGTTCGTGCTGGCGTTCTTCCTCGACTTCTTCGAACTGGCCTTCATCGTGATCCCGCTGCTCGGGCCCGCGGCGGAGCATCTCGGCATCGATCTGATCTGGTTCGGCGTCATCCTCGGCGTCAACATGCAGACGTCGTTCATGCATCCGCCGTTCGGATTTGCGCTGTTCTATTTGCGCTCGGTGGCGCCGAAGGAGCGCTATACCGATCGCGTCACGGGCAAGCGCATGGAGCCGGTCACGACGGGACAGATCTATTGGGGCGCGGTGCCGTTCGTCGTCATCCAGATGATCATGGTGCTGCTGGTGATCATGTTCCCGTCGATGGTGATGCACTACAAGGGCGTGCAATCCACCGTCGATCCCAACAGCATCAAGATCGACATTCCCCAGATCGATCTGCCGCCGCTCGATTTCGGCCAGCCGAAGCAATAGCGCCGGCCGGCCCCGCAAAAAAGAAACCCGGAGCTTTCGCTCCGGGTTTTTTCGTTTGGGCGGATCGTGCGCTCTGCGATCAGCTCTGCGAGTTGCGCGCCATGAAGTTGTCATAGCCGACTTCGGCGACCTGGAACCACTGATATCCGTTGTTCGAGAACGCGGTCAGCGATTCGTAGACCTTCTTGAAATCCGCGTTGGTGGCGGAGACTTCGGTGTGCAGCTCCTTTGCCGCCTTGAAGCAGGCTTGCATGACCTCCGGCGAGAACGGATGCAGCTTGGCGCCGGCCGCGAGCAGGCGCCGCAACGCCGGCGGATTGGACTGGTCGTACTTCGCCATCATCCAGTTGTTGGCGTAGTGCCCCGCCTGCTCGAGGATGCTCTGATAGTGCTTCGGCAGCGCGTTCCACTTGTCCTGGTTGACGAAGGCGAGAAGCATGGGCCCGCCTTCCCACCAGCCCGGGAAGTAATAATGCGGCGCGACTTTCACGAAGCCGAGCTTCTCGTCGTCATAGGGCCCGACCCATTCCGCCGCGTCGATGGTGCCCTTCTCCAGCGCCGGATAGATGTCGCCGCCGGCGATCTGCTGCGGCACCGCGCCGAGTTTGGCCATCACTTTTCCGGCGAAGCCGCCGATGCGGAATTTCAACCCGCTGAAGTCCTGAGGCGTCTTGACCTCCTTGCGGAACCAGCCACCCATCTGACAGCCGGTGTTGCCGGCAAGCAGCGAGACGACGTTGTACTTCTTGTAGAACTCGTTGAGAATCTCCCTGCCGCCGCCCAGCATGTACCAGGCCTGGTTGATGCGCATGTTCGGTCCGAACGGTACAGCCGAGCCGAAGGTGAAGGTCGGGTCCTTGCCGAAGTAATAGTAGGACGCGGTGTGGCCGATTTCGCAGGTGCCGTTCTGCACGGCATCGAGCACCTGAAGGCCCGGCACGATCTCGCCGCCGGCAAATGTCTGAATCTGGAATTTGTTGTCGGTCGCTTCGGCGACTATCTTGGCCATCATCTCGGCGCCGCCATAGAGCGTATCGAGTGATTTCGGCCAGCTCGTCGGCATACGCCATTTGATCTCGGGCGTCGTCTGCGCGATCGCTGGAGCGGCGAGCGTGGCGACACCCGCCGCACCAAGCCCGGTGACCTTGATGAAATCTCGTCTTTTCATGATTTCCTACCCTGATGGATTGTGATGATGGGCCTTCTTGCCGAGGCTTGGAGGCCAGCATGGAACAAGTGTCATCCGATTTCCATCCCTCACGATGTGAGGGACGAAAATGCTCAGCTCCCGCGCCATCCGATCCTACGACTTTAGGCTTAGGCGGCCGGCCGCCCTGGCCCTTCCCATCACGTCGCCTCGGCAGGGCATGACGGGTGCCCCGGACGCGTGACAAGCGCCGGAAACACGGGCATACCGCGCCATCCCCCAACCCAAGGCCGCCGCGCATGCCTCGATCGCACCCTGCTCCATCGCTCGTTGGTCCCTTGATCGCGTCGCTCTGGCTGGCCTGTGCGGCAATGACGGCGCATGCCGAGCCCAGCGCGAATGTCATGGCCGACGTCCATGCGCTGGCGCAAAAGGAGCAGCAGCCGCTGCTCGACACGCTGCGCGATCTCGTCAGCATCGAATCCGGCAGCAAGGATGTCGAAGGCCTGAACCAGATCGCCGAGCGCGTTGCCGGCCAGCTCAAGCAGCTCGGCGGCACGGTGGAGATCCTGCAACCCGCCGACGTCTATCGCCTCGACGACACGCCCGAGAAGATCGGCCCGGCCGTACACGCCGTATTCAAGGGCACAGGCAGCAAGAAGATCATGCTGATCGCCCACATGGACACCGTGTACCTGAAGGGCATGCTGAAGGATCAACCGTTCCGCATCGACGGCGACAAGGCCTACGGCCTCGGCATTGCCGACGACAAGCAGGGCGTCGCGCTCATTCTCCATACCGTGGCGGTGCTGCAGAAGCTGAGCTTCCGGGATTACGGCACGCTCACGGTGCTCACCAATGGCGACGAGGAGATCTCGTCACCCGGCTGGCGCAGCACCATCACCAGGTTCGCCGCAGATCAGGACGTGGTGTTCTCGTTTGAAGGCGGCGGCACCGACGGCACGCTGCGGCTGGCCACCAGCGGCATCGGCTCGGCCTACCTCACGGTGCAGGGCAAGTCGTCGCATGCGGGCTCCCGGCCCGAGGGCGGCGTCAATGCACTGTACGAACTCTCGCATCAGGTGCTGCAGATGAAGGACCTGTCCAAACCGGAGCAAGGCCTGAAACTGAACTGGACGGTCTCCAAGGCCGGCACCAACCGCAACGTCATCCCCGCGGAGGCCACGGCCCAGGCGGACGCGCGCGCGCTCAAGGTCGCCGATTTCGACGAGCTGGAGAAAGCGCTACAGGACAAGATCAAGAACCACCTGCTGCCCGACTCCAAGGTCGCGCTCAAATTCGAGGTGCGTCGCCCGCCGCTCGAGGCCAACGACGCCTCACGGCGCGTGGCGGCCTACGGCAAGACGATCTATGGGGAGCTTGGACTGCCTCTCAAGGTCGACGAGAAGGCGACCGGCGGCGGCACCGACGCCGCGTTTGCCGCGCTGAAGACCAGCGGAGCCGTGGTCGAAGGCATGGGCCTGTCGGGCTTCGGCGCGCATTCCAACGACGCCGAATATGTGCAGCTCAACAGCATCGTGCCGCGGCTTTATCTGACCACGCGCATGATCATGGATTTGTCCACCGGCAAGCTGAAATAAGCGCTCTCTTCCTTCTCCCCTCATATCCGCCGAAGCCTTGGCGAAGGCGGATGTGGGAGAAGGTGGCGCGTCAGTGCCGCACCACGTTCAATTCAACCTCGCCCGACTTCTCCGCCAGCCTGAACCGCAGCGTGAACTGCGCGCCGCCGCCCGGAAGATTCTCCACCGCAACCGTCGCCGCGTGATCATCCGCCACCGCGCGCACGATCGACAGCCCGAGGCCGGCGCCGTCGCTGCGCTGGCGGTCGGCGCGCCAGAAGCGCTGGAAGATCAATTCGCGCTGGGCTTCCGCAATTCCCGGTCCGCAATCGCGCACGCGCACCGCACCATCCTCGCTCACATCGACATCGACCGACGTGTCCTTTGCCGTGAACTTGATGGCGTTTTCGGCGAGGTTGAAGATCGCGCGCTGGAGCATCACGGAATTGCCGTGGATCAGCACCGGAGCCTCGGTGCCCTTCAGCGCGATATCCTTGTGCTGCGCGATCGCGAACGGCGCGATCGAACCGACCACCTCGGCGCAGACCGCACGCAAATCCGCGGTCTCGCCGGGATCGAGCACCAGCGTGTCGAGTTCGGCGATCTCCAGCAGCTGCGCGACGATGCGGCTCATGCCCTCGATATCGGCATGCAGCGCCTGCTTTGCAGCGCCGTCGCCGAGCGTCTCGATCCGCGTGCGCAGGATCGCGAGCGGCGTGCGCAATTGGTGCGCGGCGTCGGCGGTGAACTGCCGCTGCACCCGAAAGCCGTCCTCGAGGCGGTCGAGCGCCTGGTTGACGGCGGTGACGAGCGGCATGATCTCGCGCGGAATCTGCTCCGTCGGCAGGCGGATGTCGGTGCGCGCCGGACCGATATTGCTCGCCTCCTCGGAGGCCTTCCACAGCGGTGCGACAGCGCGGCGAAAGATGATGATGTCGATGGCGAGCAGGACCAGCAGGATTGGAATGGTGATCCATCCGACCCGTCGGAAGAAGTTCGACACGATGTCGTCGATGATGACGTCGCGGTGCGCGAGGTCCTCCGCGACGCGAATGCGTATCAGCTTGCCGTCGATGGTGCGGGTGACGCCGGCGCCGGAAATCGTCTCGGAGAGCGGCGGCGGCGCGGCCGTGGCAGCGCCGGTCTTGCGGCGCGACGAGAACAGCAGATGTCCCTCGGCATCGCGAATATCGTATTGGTAGCGGCCATAGGCTTCCGAATAGAGGCCCCTGAGGCTGTCGGGCAGGTTGAACGTCAACAGGCCGTCGGGCTGGGCGACGATGCGCTCGGCCAACACCTCGGCCTGCGCGCGCATGGCATCGCGATGCAGCTGGTCGATCTCGGAATTGAGCAGCCAGAACAGCACCAGCGGCAGGAAGATCGCGACCACCGCGACCGCCACGATGTGCAGGAACACGATGCGCCAGATCAGCGATTTGAACGTCGGCGACCTCGCATGGATCCCGGCGCGGAATCCGGCGTGAGATCCGATCCGGGCCACGCTATTTCTCCTCGGCCATGAGATAGCCGACGCCACGGATGGTGTGGATCACGACCTTGGCGCCGTGCTCAGCGAGCTGCTTGCGCAACCGCGAGACGTAGACCTCGACCGCGTTGGAGGCGACCTCGCCGTCGAGGCCGAAGATGTGGTCCTCGACGTTCTTCTTCGGCACCACCCGTCCCTGCCGGCGCAGCAGGATCTCGAGCACCGAGGTTTCCCGCGCGGAAATGATGCGCGGCTGGTCGTCGACGAAGATCTGGCGGCTTTCGGTGTCATAGACGAGGTTGGCGAGGCGCAACGAGCGGCCGAGCAACTGGCCGGGCCGGCGCAGGATGGCCTCCAGCCGCGCCACCAGCTCCTCCATCGCGAACGGTTTTGCGAGATAGTCGTCGGCGCCGCTGCGCAGGCCGCTGACGCGGTCCTGCAAGCCGCCGCGCGCGGTCAGCACCAGCACCGGCAACGGCTCCATCTGCCGGCGCAGCTCGCGCAGCACCGAGAGGCCATCGCCGTCGGGCAATCCGAGGTCCAGGATCATCGCGGCATAGCTGACGCTGCTGACCGCCTCGCGCGCCTCGGCGGCGCTGCCGACGATGTCGCTCTCATAGCCGGCCGCCGACAGCCCGCCGGCAACGAGCCGCGACAGTTCGGCATTGTCCTCGACGATCAGGAGGCGCATCGCATTGTCCCGCGGGATGTTCCGGTGTCACCGCACGGCTCGCGCCGCATCTTCGCTGTCTTCCACCATCCGGGGCATCTCGGCCAGCGAAAAAGCATCCCCCGCGGGCGGCCGCTCCCTTCCGTCAGGTTCCTGTAAGCCAATCAGGGCACCTGCGGATGAGGTCGCGGATGGCGCGGACGTTTGCTTCCTTGGGCCCCGCCGCCGGCGCCGCATCGATCCTGCCAAGGAACGAACACCCCGGAGAACCGTTTAACTCAGCTGCAACATTTCTCATTTGATGGGGCGTCGTGCAGACCACCTAAGGTAATGCACATGGGCCTTGCACGACGAACACGTCTCAGCTCCCTTCGATCCGATTGCTTGACCGCCATCACGCGACATCCGGGCGCCGCCGCGCTTGCTGCCGCAGGTACCCTCGTTGCGGCTACCGCAATCATAAATCGGCGGCTCGCGAACAAAGCGCAACGCGATAACCCTCCGCAGGGTCGGTTCATCGACGTCGAGGGCGTTCGCCTGCACTATTTGGAACGCGGCAAGGGCAAGCCGCTGGTTTTGTTTCACGGCAATGGCAGCATGGTCCAGAATTTCGATTCGAGTGGATTGATCGATCTCGCAGCCGGGAACTACAGGGTCATCGTGTTCGATCGCCCCGGTTTTGGGCATAGCTCGCGGCCAAGACATGTCGTCTGGACCCCGGATGCTCAAGCGGACCTGTTCAAGAAGGCGCTCGATCAGTTGGGCGTCTCTCAAGCGATTGTCCTTGGCCATTCGTGGGGAGCGTCGGTTGCGGTTGCGCTGGCGAAAAGACATCCTTCGTTCGTACAGGCTCTCGTGCTGGGCTCGGGTTATTATTTCCCGACGCCCCGCTCGGACAGCGCGACGTCGGTGCTGTCCGCCCTACCAGTGGTCGGGGACCTCATCAGCTATACGATCTCGCCGCTAGTCGGTCGGATGATGTGGCCCGCGATGTTGCGCAAGCTGTTTGGCCCCCGGCCGGTCCCTAACAAGTTCACGGGCTTTCCGAAAGAAATGGCGCTCCGCCCATCACAGATGCGGGCCGCAGCGGCCGAAGCGACGATGTTGGTCCCCGCCGCATTCTCAGGCTCGAAGACTTACGGTGAACTCAAGATGCCGACGATCATTGTCGCGGGCCAGGGCGACCGTATGATCGATGTCAAGCAGTCGGCCAGGCTGCATGGCGAGATCAAGCAGAGTAAATTGCGCCGGATCGACGGAGCGGGACACATGATTCATCATTCCGCAACTGCTGAAGTCATGGCGGCCATCGACGAAGCTGCTGCCGAGGCCGTGTTGACCCATGGACGGGAAGGTCCGGGCGTACAGCAGCCCCGAGAGACTTCCGGCGCCTGAGGGCGGATTGTTGACGAGAAAGCGGCTGCACGGAATTTCCGAAGAAGAAGTCGAGAGATCCATGGGACGCGATGACCCCGCATAGCGCCATCGACCAGTGACGATGGGCCACCAGTTCGTAGATGTGCTCAACACCGAGATCACCTGACCGATCATTCGTGAAGCAATTCGTAATCGCTGACGAACAACTCCGCTTGTGGCCGTCGGCGAACCTCACGGCTCGTTTGCCGAGGATCGCCTCTGAGCCAACTCGGTCGCGGGGTACACTTCAACCTGCCCTTTCGATCGAACCGACACCTTCCGACCGGGTATGCTATCTGTCAATCACTGCCTAGGACTGCTCGTCGGGACACCATCGTGCGATCAGGAACGAGCCGCCGGCAACGGTGGCAAGCAGCAACGCCACTGCGATGATGGCTGTGGGCAGCGCGATCAAACCCCGCGCATGGGCGGTCATCGCGGCGGAACCGAAAGTGAACGAGCACCCGCTCGCGACGAGGTTCGACATGGCTTGCACGACCGCGCAGCGCGAGACCGGCTTGTAATTCAGAAACCTCCAAAGCAGCGGCGCGCCCGTGAAGGCAAGCGTCAAGGCCCAGACGAGGATCAGGAAGGGTCCGTCGAAAAGGCTAAAGAAAATGAAAGACAAGATCATCACTCTGAAGCGTCCGGCGTTTGACGTCATAGCCCGCGATCAGGTTCAAATGCGTCAGGTCTCTGCAGCTCCAAAGACAGACTGCGGCCTGTCCCGTTGACGAGCCCGCGTTCAAACAGCTAAATTGGCAATGTCGGAAAAGGCAGATTTGGTCTGGTAAGCCCAAGTCCTTTCGGTAACGAAAGCTCTGGTCTTTGGCCTCAGGCCTGAGATCCCCACGACGAACGCGATCGCTGTTCAGGCGATCACATGTTCGTCCGTGAGGTCCTCAGGTCCGGGAAACGCTCCGGTCGATCATCGACAACGGAGCATTTTATGCAGACCCCCGACACGATTTCCTATGACGTCATCATCGCAGGCGCTGGTCCCGTCGGCCTCTTTCTGGCTTGCGAGCTGCGGCTTGCCGGCTGTTCGGTGCTGGTGCTGGAGAAGGCGCAAGACCCGCACTCGCCGCTGAAGAGCCTGCCCTTCGGCTTGCGCGGCCTGTCGGTGCCGACCATCGGGAGCTTCGACCGCCGCGGCTTGCTGGAGTGCTTGAAAGCTCGCGCGACGAGCCGCGACACGCCGGCGGCTGCGCACTGGATGCAGCAGCAGCGTCGCCCCGGCGGTCATTTTGCCGGCATCCAGTTCTTCCACGACCAGATCGACGCTACGCAATGGCCATACCGCCTGCCCGGCCCGATCACCAACATGGCCGCCGACATGGCAAGCATCGAAGACGTCCTTGCGATCCGCGCCAAGGCGCTGGGCATCGAGATCCGGCGCGGCTGCGGTGTCGAGGCGTTCGTGCAGTCGATCGATGGCGTTGCCGTCGAGGTGAGCGGCGAAACCGTCCACGGCCGCTGGCTTGTCGGCTGCGACGGCGGGCGCAGCAGCGTGCGAAAAGCGGCTGGTATCGGCTTCACCGGGACCGATCCGGAGTTCACCGGCTATTCTGTTCAGGTCGAGCTGGCCGATCCAATCTTGCTCAAGCCGGGTCGCCACTACACGCCTTCGGGCATGTACACCTATGTGGCGCCGGGGACGATCGCGATGGTCGATTTCGACGGCGGCGCCGCCCACCGTAGCGAGCCGGAACGCGACCATGTCGAGGCGGTGTTGCGCAGGGTCTCGGGCATCGACGTGACGGTAACTGCGCTGCTGCTGGCCACAACCTGGACCGACCGTGCTTATCAGGCAACCGACTATCGCATGGGCCGAATATTGCTGGCGGGTGACGCCGCGCATGTCCATTCGCCGCTGGGCGGCCAGGGCCTGAACCTCGGCCTCGGCGATGCCATGAACCTCGGATGGAAGCTCGCGGCGACCATTCGTGGCGATGCGCCGTCCGGCCTGCTCGACAGCTATTCGACCGAGCGACATCCGGCAGGAGTACAAATCCTGGACTGGTCGCGCGCACAAGTCGGGCTGATGCGCCCCAGCAAGAGTTCGCGCGCGCTCGAAGCCATTGTGCGTGATCTCGTCAATACGCGCGACGGCACGACCTACTTCGCCGAGCGCGTGTGGGGCGTTTCGCTCCGTTACGATCTCGGCGGTCGGCATCCTCTGGTGGGCCGAAGCGCACCGGACTTCAAGCTCGCCGACGGGACCAGACTGAACGAGCACCTCAGAACGGGACAAGGGCTGCTGCTGGATTTTGGCGTACGGCCATCGCTTCAAGCGCTTGCGAGCCGCTGGAGCGGCCGGATCACCTATGTCGCAAACGAAGCAAAGGATCGATTGGGCTTGATCGCTTTGCTCGTGCGCCCCGACGGCGTCGTGGCCTGGGCCAGCGAACAGGCTCCTGACGAGGAGGAAACCTCGCAGGCCGCAGCGCGATGGTTCGGTGAGCCCAATGTCTGCTAGGGCCGTTTCACGTCGCCGATATCGGCCTTACCATGCGCTAGCCTGAATTCGGACGGTGCTCCTGAAAAGCGGCTCTGAGTTCGGCCAGCTCATCGCTTGTCGCTCCCAGTTCCCCATCGGTACGGCTTGCAGGTAAATCCTTGTAAGCAATCGGCTGATCGAACTGGCTCGCCGTGAAGTCATACCGCCGGCCTGTGATGCGATTGTAAAAATGGTCGCCGGCCGGCAGCGGCGTCTTCAGCAAGTCGCCGCCGAGGCGCTCATTTCGGATTTTGCGATAATGCCTTTATGCCACTGTTTTGCCCGACGAGTCAAACGATCTCGCTGAAGCACGCGCTTGGTGCGCCTCCCGCTTTCGCTCCCAAAATGCGAAGTTGCCATCGACCGCGCGATGCTCGGGCCCGCCTGCCAATAAACTCCATTGCATCAAGCTGTTGGCTCCACGCGCAACGCCTTGTCCTCTCATCCCTCGTCTACTGTGCATGGGGTTGTTTTTCAGATTTTTTGTTGGAGGCCCCGCCCGTACGCGGCGACAACGCCGCTCGGCGGCTTCCGCCTCGCCTGTTCCGATCGCGTCGTCCCAAAGAAAAAGCCCGGCCTCGCGAACGAGACCGGGCGTGTCGTCTTGCGACTTGTTCGAAGATCAGCCGCGGGTGCGCGAGCGGATCATGAAGCTGTCGTAGGTGTATTCGGCGACCTGCCACCACAGATATTCGTCGGAGCGGTAGGCCTGCATGGCATCGATCGATTTCTTGAAGTCGGGATTCTTGGCCGAGATCTCGCCCCACAATTCGTTGGTCGCCTTGAGACAGGCTTCCAGAACCTCATTGGTGAACGGGCGAAGCTGCGTTCCGCCGGCGACCAGACGCTTCAGCGCGCCGGGGTTCACCATGTCGTAGCGCGCGGCCATCCAGGTGTTGGTGTTGACGGTCGCGTTGGTGAGGATCGCCTGATAGTTCTTCGGCAGCTCGTTCCACTTGTCGATGTTGGCGAAGGCGTGAACGGTGGGACCGCCTTCCCAGAAGCCCGGGTAGTAATAGTACTTGGCGACCTTGGCGAAGCCGAGCTTCTCGTCATCGTAGGGACCGACCCATTCGGCGGCGTCGATGGTGCCCTTCTCCAGCGACGGATAGATGTCGCCGCCGGCGAGCTGCTGCGGCACCACGCCGACCTTCTGGAGCACCTGGCCGGCAATGCCGCCGATGCGCATCTTGAGGCCCGAGAGGTCGGCAACGGTCTTGATCTCCTTGCGGAACCAGCCGCCCATCTGGGTGCCGGTGTTGCCGCAGGGGAAGCCGACCACGTTCGACTTCTTGAAGAACTCGTTGGCGAGCTCGTTGCCGCCGCCCTGGTACAGCCAGGAATTCTGCTGGCGTGCGTTCAGGCCGAAAGGCACCGACGCGAAGATCGCGAAGGTCGGGTCCTTGCCGACGTAATAATACGACACCGTGTGGCACATCTCGACGGTGCCCTTCTGCGTCGCGTCCAGCGCCTGCAGGCCCGGAACGATTTCACCCGCCTGGAAGACCTGGATCTGAAACTTGTTGTCGGTCATCTCGGCGACGTATTTCGCCATCTGCTCGGCACCGCCATAGATGGTGTCGAGCGACTTCGGGAAGCTCGACGTCAGGCGCCACTTGATCTCGGGCGAGGACTGCGCGATCGCCGGCGAGGCCACCGCGGCGGTCGCCGCCGCACCGGCTGCCGACACTTTCAGGAAATCACGACGCTTCATCTTCAGTCTCTCCTTGTTGGGGCGTTTCCCCTAACTTCCTCTTTGCTGCCGCTCATTCCGGCGACGCGTTCTTGGGCCGCGTCGAACCGAAGGGGCTTGACTGCCGTGGGCCTTTAACACGGAAGCCCCGCTTTCGAAACGCGACATTGGCATGACAGGGCTCTACGAAAGTCGCATGTCCCCAGAGTATTGGTTTGAAGGGGTTGGCTTGAAGGTATTGCCTTGGATCTGCTCAGGCCGCGGCGATGACGCCCTTGAGCTGGTCCCGCACCTGCCCCGCAATGGCGCGGTAGATCGCCGCATGGGGACCGTCCGGCTCGCTGTCCACAACGGGCGTGCCGGCGTCCGAGGTGGCGCGAATCGCCATGTGCAGGGGGATCTCGCCCAGGAACGGCACCCCGAGCTTCTCGGCCTCGTGGCGCGCGCCGCCATGGCCGAAAATGTCGGATTTCGTGCCGCATTGCGGACATTGGAAATAGCTCATGTTCTCGACGATGCCGAGCACGGGCACGTTGACCTTCTTGAACATCGCAAGCCCCCGCCTTGCGTCGATCAGGGACAGGTCCTGCGGGGTCGAGACGATCACGGCGCCCTTCAAGGGGACGTTCTGCGCCAGCGTGAGCTGGGCATCGCCGGTGCCTGGCGGCATGTCGACGACGAGCACATCGAGCTGGCCCCATGCGACATCGCGCAGCATCTGCGTCACCGCCGACATCACCATCGGCCCACGCCAGATCATCGCAGTCTCTTCCTCCACCAGGAAGCCGATCGACATGATGGCCAGGCCAAAGCGCCTGAGCGGAATCATCTTGCGCTCGTCGTTCAGCTCCGGCTTCTCATGCAGGCCTGTCAGCCGCGGCACCGAGGGGCCGTAGATGTCGGCATCGAGCAGCCCGACCTCGAGGCCGAGATCGCGCAGGCCCAGCGCAAGATTGAGAGCGGTGGTGGACTTGCCGACGCCGCCCTTGCCCGAGGCGACCGCGATCACGGCCGCGACGCCCGGAATCTCGGACTGCCGCGCCATCGGCGATTGGGCGCCGCCGTGCGGCGGCGGCTTGTGGGCATGGACCGGCTGCACGCCTGGCGCACCGCGGCTGGGAGTTGGCGGCGGTGGTGGCGCCGCACCGGCCTTGCGCTCGGCGGTCAGCGCCACCATCACAGTGGTGACGCCGGGAATGGCGCGGACCGCGGCCTCGGCCTCGGCCCGGACGGATTCCCAGGCTCGCGCCTCGGCGGCATCGACATTGATCGAGAAGAACACCTTGCCGTCGGCCGCGCTGATCGCGCTCAGCACACTGGCATTGGTGAGCGCGACCCCGCGGGGCGACTTGATCCTGGCGAGGCTGTCGAGAACCTGTTGCTGCGTCACGCTCAAAGCGCATCTCCTAGAATTCAAGATGCCCCATTAGAGCGGAAACGCCCAAAAGGCTACTGCCTGCCGATATCGTCAGCCATCTCGGCGGGCGACGCCCCCTGCTCCAGGGCCGCCTCGTAGTTGAGCTCGATCATGACCCCGTTGGGGTCGTGGACGAAGATCTGCCAAAGCTCGCCGCCGGGCACCTGGCGGGAGTCGAACTTCATCCCCTTTGAGGCCAGCCGCTGCTTCATGCCGTCAAACCCGCGGCTGGCGAAGGCGACGTGGTGGACAACGCCGGAATCCGGCTTTTGTGGCTCGGCAGTCGGAGAAATATCGACGAGGTGCACCACCGGCTGACCCTCGCTGTACATCCAGGCGCCGGGGAAGGCGAAATTCGGCCGGGCGCCCTTTTCCAGGCCCAGCACGTCCTCATAGAAGCGGACGGTCTCGGCCAGATTCCGGGTCCGGATATTGAAATGATCGAGCACGCCCACGCTTACGCCGCCCATGCCTTCGCTCCCTTTTTTTGAAGTCCTTAGGTCCGCCATCCTAGCACAGGCGGGGGCCAAACGAAGCCGTTGCCCTCCGGCCTCAAGGGTTTATGGTGCGCCCGATCTGCCGCAATGGCGGAACCGGGCGCCCCCCGCCCGGCAAGAACCGTAAAACCCAAACTACGGACAAGGTACCACAGATGGCTAAAGTCGCTTTCCTCGGTCTCGGCGTGATGGGCTTCCCCATGGCCGGACACCTCGTGAAAAAAGGGGGCCATGAGGTCACCGTCTACAACCGAACCGCGGCCAAGGCGAAGGAGTGGGCGGACAAGTTCGGCGGCAAGACCGCAGCGACCCCGAAGGCTGCAGCCGAGGGCCAGGATTTCGTGATGTGCTGCGTCGGCAACGACAACGATCTGCGCGCGGTCACGATCGGTGCCGACGGCGCGTTTGCCGGCATGAAGAAGGGTGCGACCTTTGTCGACCACACCACTGCTTCCGCCGAGGTCGCGCGTGAGCTCGATGCTGCCGCGACCAAGGCCGGCTTCAAGTTCATCGACGCACCCGTGTCCGGCGGCCAGGCCGGCGCCGAGAACGGCGTGCTGACGGTGATGTGCGGCGGCACGCAGGACGCCTATTCCGGCACCGAGCCGATCATCACGGGGGCCTATGCGCGGATGTGCAAATTGCTGGGGCCGGCCGGCTCCGGCCAGCTGACCAAAATGGTCAACCAGATCTGCATCGCCGGCCTCGTCCAGGGCCTCTCCGAGGGTATTCACTTCGCCAAGAAGAGTGGCCTCGACGTCGCCGCCGTGATCGAAACCATCTCAAAGGGCGCCGCGCAGTCCTGGCAGATGGAAAACCGCTACAAGACCATGAACGAGGACAAATACGATTTCGGCTTCGCGGTCGAATGGATGCGCAAGGATCTCTCGATCGCGTTGGCGGAAGCCCGGCGCAATGGCGCCAATTTGCCGGTGACCGCGCTGGTCGACCAGTTCTACGCGGAGGTCGAGAAGATGGGTGGCAAGCGCTGGGATACGTCGAGCCTGCTCGCGCGCCTCAATCGCTGACACCTGACGAAGTGATCCTGCCTTGCTGATCGCACTCGCCGCAATCTTCGTCCTCGCCTATGCGGCGATCGCGCTCGAGCATCCCATCGGGGTGAACAAGAGCGCGTCTGCGCTACTCGGCGCAGGCGTGCTCTGGACAATCTACGCGCTCGCGACCGGCGATCATACGCTGGTCGGCCGTCAGCTTGATGAGTCCGTCGCCGCCACCGCGCAGATCGTGTTCTTCCTGGTTGGCGCGATGACGATCGTCGAAGTGATCGACGCCCATGACGGATTCGAGGTCATCACGTCCCGCATCAGCACGACCAGCCAGGTCCGTCTGATATGGCTGATCGGCTTCGTGACCTTCTTCCTCAGCGCAATCCTCGACAATCTGACCACCACCATCGTCATGGTCTCGCTGATCCAGCGGTTGATCGCCAAGCGCGACGACCGCCTGCTGTTCGCCTCCCTCATCGTCATCGCCGCGAATGCCGGTGGTGCATGGACTGTGATCGGCGACGTCACCACGACCATGCTGTGGATCGGCGGACAGATTTCGCCCCTGAAAATCATGGGCGGGGTGTTCCTGCCCTCCCTGCTCAACCTGCTGGTGCCGCTCGCATTCATCAGCTTTTCGCTCAAGGGCAAGACCATCGCAACGCCGCCGAAAGAGGACGGATTGCAGGGCGTCGATCCGTTCGAGCGGAACGTGATGTTCTATCTCGGACTCGGCGTACTGATCGCGGTACCCGCCTTCAAGACGGTCACGCACCTGCCGCCCTTCATGGGCGTCCTGCTCGGGCTTGGCCTCGTGTGGCTGGTCGGCGAGATCGTTCATCGCGACAAGGATGAGCATGTCCGCGGTCCGCTCACGCTTGCGAATGCGCTGACGCGGATCGACATGGGCTCGATCGTTTTCTTCCTCGGCATCCTGCTCGCGGTCGCCTGCCTCGAACATGCCGGCCTGCTCTCCATGCTGGCCAAATCGCTGGATACCGCGATCGGCCGACAGGACATCATCGTGATCGTGCTCGGCCTGCTCAGCGCAGTCATCGACAACGTGCCGCTGGTCGCCGCGACGATGGGAATGTACGACGTGGGGCATTATCCACCCGACAGCTTCCTCTGGGAGTTCATCGCCTATTGCGCCGGCACCGGCGGTTCGATCCTGATCATCGGCTCGGCCGCGGGCGTCGCCGCCATGGGGCTCGAGCGCATCGAGTTCCTCTGGTACGCCCGTCGCATCGCCCTCCCGGCGCTCGCCGGCTATCTGGCGGGAGCCGTGGTGTACATCGCACAGCACGCGGCGCTGCATTGAGCGGGTCACGCCGGATCCAAAATTAACGCCGGGTTAACGTAATTCTTTAGCTCCTTAAGTCACCTCTTAAGGATTTCTTGCCAGAGATAGACAATGCAGAAGGCCCGCCCCGCGCGGGCAGGAATTGTTGTTGTGCGATGAGTAAACCCGCTGAAAAGCCCGAGGTTGTGCAGCTTCCGGCCGAGCCGGTGAGCGTGCCGTCGGCGAGCCATCGCCGGGCTGCGGCACAACGGGTGCGCGAGGCGCGCGATAAGTTAACGTCGACCAGTGGAACCCGGCCGGCTTTCGACGCCGAAATGCTGCGCCATTACGCCCAGACGCGACTGTCGGCCTCCTATGTCGTGATGCTGCTTGTGGTCGCGACAGGCGTGCTGTTTGGGCTGTGGATGCAGCCGATCCCGGCCGCGGCCTGGACCGCCGGCATGCTCTGCATCCATGCCGCGATGATCCGCAGCTGCCACCGCTTCCTGGCCGAGCCCGCCTCGCCCGCGGCAACGCGCGCATGGCAGACACGCTTCGTCGTGCTCGACCTGCTCTATGGCCTTTGCTGGATGGCGATCCTGATCCATCCCGTGCTCGACATGATCACGGAATCGCTGATGATGTTCCTGATGCTGCTGGTGATCGCAGTATCGAGCATGCTGGCCGCCAATCTGCCGATCGCCGCCCTCGCCGCGACTGCACCGGTCGCCGTCGCGATGGCGCTGAGCTTCGTGATGACCGGCTCGTTGGATAATTACATCCTGGCCGCGCTCGCCGTCGCCGCCGAAGGCTATTTCGTGCTGCTGGCACATCGCCTGCACTCTTCGACCTTCGCCACGCTCGAGGCGCGCGCCGAGAAGGACGCGCTGATCGGCGAGCTCGAACAAGCCAAGGCGATCTCGGACGAAGCGCGCCACCGCGCTGAATCCGCCAATGTGGCCAAGTCGCGCTTTCTGGCGCAGATGAGCCACGAACTGCGGACGCCGCTCAATGCGATCCTCGGCTTCTCCGAGGTGATGAAGAGCGAGATTTTCGGCGCGCATGCCGTGCCGGTCTACAAGGAGTACTCGGCCGATATCCACAATTCCGGCGTCCACCTGCTCAACCTCATCAACGAGATTCTCGATCTGTCGCGGATCGAGGCCGGCCGCTACGAGCTCAATGAGGAAGCGGTCTCGCTGGTCGGCATTGTCGCCGACTGCCATCATCTGATGAAGCTGCGCGCCTCGAGCCGCGGCATCACCATCCACGAGGTGTTCGAGCACGCGATGCCGCGGCTGTGGGCCGACGAGCGCGCGATCCGCCAGGTCGTGCTCAATCTGCTCTCCAACTCGATCAAGTTCACTCCGCAGGGCGGCGAGATCTGGCTCAAGGCCGGCTGGACGGCCTCAGGCGGACAATATCTCTCGGTGAAGGATACCGGCTCCGGAATCCCCGAGGACGAGATTCCGGTCGTGCTGGCCTCGTTCGGCCAAGGCTCCAACTCGATCAAGTCGGCCGAACAGGGCGCTGGTCTCGGCCTGCCCATCGCCAAGAATCTGATCGACCTGCATGGCGGTACGTTCACGCTGAAATCGAAGCTGCGCATCGGCACCGAAGTGATCGTCACCTTCCCGCCCGAGCGCGTGATGAGCGCGCTGGCGCCGATGTCGGATGATTCTCCGCCGCTCCAGCCCGAGAGTTCCGCGGTAGCGGACGAGAAGCGCCGGCCCCGTCGCAAGCCGATCATGAGCGCAGGTACGGGCTCGTAACGAGATGCTTGCAGACATGCCCGACCATCCGCCACTATGTCCGAATGAGCAAAGAAACGCCGTGCGTGGCCGTCTGCATGATCGATCCCAAGACCAGGCTGTGCTTCGGCTGCGGACGCACATTGCCGGAGATCGCGCGCTGGCACGCCATGGAGAGCGCGGAACGGCTCGCGGTCATGGCGCTGTTGGCAGCGCGCATGAATCAGGCTGGACTTGCGCCGATCGCGGGATCGCCGGAACGGACCTGACCGGCCTGAGCGCATCGGGAGGTGCGCAATGATCCGCTTCCTGCTCGTTCTCATCATGCTCGCCTGCACGGCAGGTGCCGTCGTCGCCTATGGCGATTCCGACCAGATCGCACGCGCGAGCAGCAAGGTCTCGCATATCTTTCGCACGCAGACCGCAGCGCCCGCGCCCGCCGTGCAGATTCAGCGCGGCCAGGGCGGCGAATTCGCGCTGCGCGCGAAGATCAACGGCGTGGCCGCACCGATGGTCATCGACACCGGCGCGACCTCGGTGGTGCTGACCTGGGAAACCGCCAAAGCGATCGGGCTGCCGCTCGAGATGCTCGAATACGACGTCGATCTCGAAACCGCGGGCGGTCACACCAAGGCGGCCCGCCTCACGATCGACCGCCTCTCCGTCGGGCACCTCGTCGAAAAATCGGTGCCGGCCCTCATCGTGCAGCGCGGGCAGATGAAGACCAACCTGCTCGGCATGAGCTTCCTGGACCGCCTGGAGAGCTGGGGCGTGCGCGCCGACAAGCTGATGCTCACCGGTTATCCGGAACTCCAGACCAGTCACCGCCGCTCTCGCATCGCGGTCGACTAGACCTTTGCAATCCGCCTCGTCATGCAACTACGGCTAGGCCGCCGCCTCTGCCGGCGCGGGCGCACCGACACGCGCAATCGCATCGCGCAGCACCTCGATGCCGGCGCCCGGCTTCACCCCCTGCTCGGCAAGATGCCGGCGAAAGGCGCGCGCGCCGGGCACGGCGTGGAATGCGCCGACGAAATGCCTCGTCATGGAGTGCAGCCGCGTGCCGCGCGCGAGCTGTCGTTCGATGTAGGGCATCATCGCTTCGAGCGCATCCTGCATCGAGGCATGCGGCGCCGCCTCGCCGAAAATGTCGGTATCGACCGAGAGCAGCCGCCACGGCTCCTGATAGGCGGCCCGTCCGAGCATCGCACCGTCAACGTGATCGAGATGCGCTTTTGCCTCATGGACACCGAGGATGCCGCCGTTGATGATGACAGGCACATCGGGCATCGCGCGCTTGAGGCGATAGACGCGATCATAATCGAGCGGCGGGATGTCGCGATTCTCCTTCGGTGACAAACCGCTGAGCCAAGCTTTCCGGGCATGCACGATCAGCGCATCGCAGCCGGAGGCAACGACCGCCCGTGCAAGGTTGTCGAGCGCGACTTCCGGATCCTGGTCGTCGATCCCGATGCGGCACTTCACCGTCACGGGCACGGCAACCGCACGCTTCATCGCCTCGACGCACCTCGCCACGAGATCAGGCTCTGCCATGAGGCAAGCGCCGAAACGGCCGTCCTTCACGCGGTCGGAGGGGCAGCCGACATTGAGGTTGATCTCGTCGTAACCGAACTCCTCACCGACCCGCGCGGCCAGCGCCAGCTCGCGCGGATCCGACCCGCCGAGCTGAAGCGCGACCGGGTGCTCGACCACGTTGAACCCAAGCAGCCGCTCCCGGTCACCATGAATGATGGCGCCAGTCGTCAGCATCTCCGTATAGAGCAGCGCCCGCCGCGTCAGGTGACGGTGGAACACCCGGCAATGCCGGTCGGTCCAATCCATCATGGGGGCGGTGCAGAAGCGCCACCTCTCAGAACCCACTGACATCGTTGTTTTTTCAGCCATTAACCGTTGGGATTGTTGCGCAACGCGTTGCGTATCGTTGCGTATTTGCCTACATCGCCGGGCATTCCTCGCCTGCTAGTATCACATTGTGATCCGCGCAGGAGCCTTGTGATACCGAATGGGAACGATCGTCGAGCGCGCCCGGAAGAAGGGCGGCAAAGCCTATATGGCAAAGATCATCATCAAGCGCGAGGGCAAGGTGATCCATCGCGAGACCGAGACGTTCGATCGCCGGCCCGCCGCCGCCGCCTGGATCGCCCGCCGCGAGGACGAGCTATCGAAGCCCGGCGCGATCGAGCGCGCCAAGGCGGCGACGAACGACCCGCCGTTATCCGTGGTCATCGACCGGTACATTGACGAATCCGAGAAAGAGATCGGCCGAACCAAGGCCCAGGTGCTCCGGACGATCAAGACCTATGACATTGCCGGCAAGCGTTGTTCGCAGATCGAGAGCGACACGATCGCCGACTTTGCGAAGCAACTGGACGTCGAACCGCAGACGCGCGGGAACTACCTCTCTCACCTCGCCTCAATCTTCGCTATCGCCCGGCCCATGTGGAAATACCCGCTCGACTATGCCGCGATGAAGGACGCGCAAACCGTGCTGCGCCGCCTCGGCATTGTGTCCAAGAGCAAGGAACGCGACAGACGGCCCACGCTGGACGAGCTTAACCGCCTGATGCTTCACTTTCAGGACCGCCAGAAACGCCGCAGCAAGTCCGCGCCAATGTGCCGTTTAATCGCATTCGGGATTTTCTCGACCCGACGTCAGGAGGAGATCACCCGCCTCGCATGGGCCGACTTTGAGGATGAGCACAAGCGCGTCATGGTCCGCGACATGAAGCACCCAGGCCACAAGGAAGGCAATGACACATGGTGCGACTTGCCCGATCCGGCCGTTCGGATCATCAAGGCCATGCCCCGCGAGGGCGATCTGATATTCCCCTACTCTGCCGACGCGATTAGCGCAGCGTTCACCCGCGCCTGCCAGTTTCTAGAGATCGAGGATTTGCATTTCCACGATCTTAGGCATGAAGGCGTGTCGTGGTTGTTCGAGCAAGGGTACAACATTCCGCACGCCGCCGCAGTCTCAGGTCACCGCTCCTGGACGAGCCTCAAGCGCTACACTCAAATTCGACAGCGCGGCGACAAATACGAGGGATGGAGGTGGCTCGACGCCGTGACCGCTCCTGTTGTGTAGAGCGCAACAACCATCTGTGGCGATGATTGCCGAGATCGAAACGGCAGTAGGACATCGCCATGACCCAGCACCAAGGACTACCCGTCGAAGGCTATCAGCCGCAGAGCGACGCGAAGGTTTCCGCAGTCAACGTCAACAAGCGGCTTGAGGAAGAAGTTCTTCGCCGCATCGACGCGCTGGAGCAGACGCCCGGCATCGATCGCCGCTGGCTCGCGATCGGCAAGACCCAGCTCGAACAAGCGTTCATGGCGATCAATCGCGCCATCTTCCAGCCCGCCCGCATCAACCTTTAACGAACGCCCCTCGCGGTACTCCTTCCCGTCCGCATCCAGAAGGACGGGGAAACATAGTCCCGATCGTCCGTGAAGAACGGCGCTGGTCCGTAGAGGGGCCTCATGCAGCCCAGCGTAATCGGGGCGACCTGGATGGAGCAAAGGCCGCAAGCCCGGAATTCGCCGGGAAGCGGCCTTTACCAATTCAGGGGGGCTTGCTTTTCTGCCTCGCCCTCGCGCCGATCCGGCGCGTAGAACGTCACGCGATCCTCGTTGTTCTTCCGATCGCGACCGACAGTCCATCCCAGCTTCTTCATGATCCGGCCGACGCGGCTGGTCTGACGCCAATCGGCATCCTTCATGGGGATCCCCAGCGCCGACAGAACGTCGAGCTGCGCGATCGACGGTTGCCCCTTAATCGTGTGCGCGATCTTGTCCGTCCACACGTCAACGTCGGTTCGCTTCTCTTGCTCGAACTCGACCGCCGCCTGCTCATCCTCCTGCACCCACCAAGGCGTGTTGGCGCGGTAGAGCTCTACGGCCTCAGCCCATAGCTGATCGCGATCGAGCGCGATTGCATCGGTGTCGATGCTGCCAACAGTCAGCGGCCAGAAGCGCCGCGCGCCAGTGGGATCGCGCAGGTACGCATTGCCTTCCGGGTTGATCGTCCCGTTGAGTACAACGCGGCGCGGCGCTTCGATCACCGCCCGGCCGTAAGGCGGGCGAAAGCGATCGGTCTGTTGCGTCAGGAACTTCTTGACCTCGTTCACCTCAGCCGCAGAGAACTTGTGCATCTCCGCGACCTCAAGGCCCCACACGCCTTGCATTTCCATCTTGGCATCTTTGCCGCCGATGTCCGACAGGCCATCGGTAAAGAAGTCCTCGCCGTAGAGGAAGCGAAGCGCCGTCGATTTGCGCGCGCCCTGCGGCCCCTCCAGGATCGGCATGGTATCGACCTTGCACCCCGGCCGAAGGCCGCGCGCGACGCCCGAGACCAGCCAGCGCACCGCTACGGTGCGAGCATACGGCGTGTCCTCGACGCCCATGTAATAGGTCAACCACTTCTCGACGCGAGGCCGGCGATCCCATTTCAGGCCGTCAAGATATTCCCGCAGCCGATCGAACGCCGCGCGCTCCGCAATTGTCTGGATCACGGCGGCGATGTTCGAGGCTTTCGGCGACATCTGCCGCGCCTCCAGCCACATCACCGCTTCGCTATAGTCGCGGTCCTGGACCACGCGCGGCGTCCATGTCTGTTCACGCTCCCACGGCGGCCGACGCATCAGCATGACGCGAAGTTTAAACGCGTCCCACGCGAACACGCCCGCCGTCTCCGGATGGTTCTCAAGGAACAACGCCCAATTTTTCGTAGCGCCCGGCTTAACCTTGCCCTCCTCGTTGCAGACGAGGTTCAGCATCCAGTTGTCATCTGCCGCGACGGTGCGGCGCGTGCGCAGATCGGTGACGGTCGCCGGCTGGGGCTGCTCTTGCTGCGTCGTGCGGGCCTCGACCACGGGCTTTGCCTGGACGACGGGCGCAGGACCGGCAACGGGCGCGGGCTTCTCGACGGCCGGCCCTGGCGGTTTCGGCGGCGTCCACGGGCGGACGGTCTCGCGCATGAAGGTATCAAGCCGGGCCTTGTCCCAGCCGTCGCGGATCGCGTCAGCGCAGTCCCAGCCCTTCGACGGATCGTCGCGCATGACGTCCATCACGCGCACCGTGCAGCCGAGGCCGACCAGGATGGCCGCAATTTCGTTCGCGGTGCCGAGCCCCGGAGCGTCGGCGTCCGGCCAGATCACGACGTTGCGCCCCGCGAGCGGCGTCCAATCGGTGTGCTTCACGCCTTGCGTACCGCCCGCCCAGGACAGCACGACGCGGCCCGTCTCGCCGGCCAGCGCGTCGCGGCACTTCTCGCCCTCAACCACGATCACCTGCCGGGCCTCGCCGAGACGGTCTAGACCGTACAGCGGCCGGGGCTTTGGGAAAGGGAACCGCGACCAGCACTCACGCCCATCGGGCAGGCGTACCGCCATTACCATCGGCGTTTCTTTGCCGCCGTCGCCGAGATCGTGTCGCAGCACATAGCCGAACAGCGAGCCATCGGCGCGGCGATACGGGAACACCATCGACGGTGCGAAGCCGCCCCACTCCGTAGCATCACCCGCGCGCTTTGGATTGTAGAGCTTGACGCGCCGGCCGACCTCGATCACCGCGCCGTCAGGCGGATCGATCGGCTCAATTCCTGCGTAGATATCGCGCGCCTCGATCCGGCGCGGCGTCACGTTCGGCCCGGCCGTGCCGCCGCCGAGGATGGCAATCGCGTCGCGCAGGCCGACGCCCTTGATCTTCTGGACGAAGTCCATCACGTCGCCGTGCTCGCCGCAGCCGAAGCAATGGAACCGCTCGACCTTGTCCTTGCCGACGAAGACGGTGAACGACGGCGTGTCCTCAGCATGGAACGGGCAGCAGCCAAGCAGCTCCCGGCCGTCCTTCTCCAGCTTCACGCCAAACGACGCCGCCGTGTCTGGCAGAGAAACGTCGCGCCTAAGGCGCTCGACATCGGACGACATTGCTACCCGTGATGCTAGGTGATTTGCGTGTTGCGCTAATCACAACACTTGCAACGAAAACGTCAAGAAGAAGTTAGCGATTGCCCCGAACTATCTGCGCCAACTCGCTTTCGTTGTGCGCGATGCCGGCCCGCCCACCGGCTTTGTTGACGGCATCGATCCAGGCCGTTTGCTCTTTCGTCGGGCGCGCGCCGTCCTTGACTTCCACTTGCGTGTAGATCGCAACGGTTGCCCCGACCATATCGGCCGTCACCTGGACGGGCACCCACCCGCCCAGGTCAGACATTCCGGCAACGCCGGCATGGAACGGGCGAGCGTTGCGCAGCAGCACATCGCCAGCGCCGAGGCGGACCATGCGGCCGTCGCCGCGCTCGACCTTCCCAACCCACGCCTGCCCCACGTTCTGCCGAAACAGCCGCGCCCCGAGCTGGGACGCGAACCGTTGCAGCAGCCGCATCAGATCGGCCTCGCTCATGCCCAAAATCCATTCACACCGGCATAGAACGAGATCTGCCAGACGATCCAAACGACATAGGCGATAAGCGCCCACATCGCGACGGCCAGGATCGCGATAGCTATGTCTTTCATCACTCGACCTCAGAACGGAATATCGTCGTCGGGATGCGGCTGGCGGCCGGACGAGATCGGGTCGCGGCGCGGCGTATTCTCGCGCGGAGCCTTGCCCGTGGCCTCGCCGTAGCTATTGCCCGGCCGCTCCGCGTTGCCCTTTGTGTCGGACGCCTTCCGTGCGCCGCCATCGCCGAGCAGGATCAGGTTCGCCTTGAAGCCGGTCAGAACGACCTCAGTCGAATAGTGCTTGACGCCATCCTTTTCCCAATCGCGGGTTTGCAGCTCGCCCTGGACGAACACCTTGGAGCCCTTGCGAACGTATTGCTCGATGACGCTGCACAGGCCCTCGTTCCAGACGACAATGCGGTGCCACTCGGTGCGCTCTTTCTTCTCGCCCGTGCTCTTGTCTTTCCAGCTTTCGGACGTCGCGATCGAGAAGTTCGCGACCACGCTACCATTCTGGAGATTCTTGATTTCCGGATCAGCGCCGACATTGCCGATCAACTGCACTTGGTTAAGGTGCCCCGCCATTTCTCTATGCTCCTATGACAAGCCGGTATCCCCGGCGATAACCGACGTTCTCGATCGAGACGCCGGAGCCCTCCAGCCGCACGCGCAAGTGACAGAGCGCGACCTTAAAAGCGGCATACATGCGCGTCGGCGACGGCCCGCCATCGGGATCGTCGATGTACATCGCATCGAAAATTCGTTCCGTCTGGACAGGATGCCCCTTGCCCTTCCAGATCGCGCCGAGAATGCGCGCCTGTAACGGCGTGACCTTGTAATGGTCGATCACGATATCCAGCGACGGGACGCGAACGGACTGCTTGCAACACGGGCACGCGATCGGACTTTCCAAGCTCATCATGACATCCCCCTGCCTTGCGAGCCGGCCTTAGCCTGCCTCGCCGTCCACACATGGCCGGCCCACTTCTCCGGCGACTTGTACCCGCGAGCCATCGCGAGCTTGACCAGATCGTCAAGCGTCCCCGCGCCCGACTGTTCGCGCAGTCGCTCGCGGCGGATCGCGGCGACATCGATTTCCTCAAGCTCGCCCTCGACCTCATCGAGAACTCGTCCGAGCCCGAGGCTATCGCGTGCCTTCACGGGATAGACGAACCCGCATTCCGTGCACTTCGGCGCGGGCGCGTGTGTTGCGAAGCATTTCGGGCACGTCAGATTTTCGACCGTGCGCCCGTCCTTCTTCCGCCCCTCAAGCGACCATTCGCGATCGTCGTCGGGCAGGCCGAGGCGCGAGAGATTGCCGACGAGATCGAGCAGGATGGCCGGATCAGGTTTCTTTCGCAGACCGCGCCCGAGCTGCTGCAGATGCTTCGCGAGAGACTGCGTCGGCGAATATTGCAACACCGCCTCAATGGTCACATCGCGATCGACTTGGGCGGCGAGATCGAACCCCTCGCAGAACAACTGACAATTTACGATGACGTCAATTTGCCGGTCGGCGAAGCCAACGAACGCGGAACGCCTGTCGTGATGCGGCGTTTGACCATCCAGCGCAACGGCCATCACACCGTTCGCGCGAAACTCGGCAGCGAGCTGTTCGGCCCGAGCAACCGAAGGAGCAAATGCAATTGTCCGCTTGCCGCCAGCGAACTTGCGCCAGTGCCGAACAGCCCCAGCCAGGACGGCCTTGCCCGACATCAGGTCATCAATCTCGGACGCGACATAGTCGCCGTTGCGGGAATGAATTCCGGCGAGATCGATACCGGCAGGGGCGAACGCACGATAGCGCGACAGGTGGCCTTGCTCGATCAGCCATCGGACGGACGGCCCCATGACTATTTCGTCCCACACGTCGCCGAGCGGCTTGCCGTCTAAACGTTCCGGCGATCCCGTCAGGCCGATCGCCCGCGTCCCGGTCTCTTTGTAGTGGGCGGCAACCTTGGCCCAGCCGCTTGCCGCCGACAGGTGCGCCTCGTCAACCATGATGTAGTCGGCAGGAATTTTGCCGAGCCGATTTTTCAGCGTCGCGATCGATGCGATATAGACCCGGTGATGCGGATTATAATGGTAGCCGGCCGCGATGTAGGAAAACGGGATGCCGCAGCGCTCGAACGTCTTGGCCGTTTGCGTGATCAGATCGACGCGGTGAACGCAGAAGATCACGCGTTTCCTGGCTGCGAACAGCAGTTCGATTAGCTTCGCGGCCAAGACCGTCTTGCCGAAACCCGTGGGCGCGAACACCAGCACCGCGAGCGATTGCCGCAGCGCGACGCGCAGCTTGGCACGCACGTCCTCTTGATCGGGGCGAAGGATCAACCCGCTCACCGGCCGACCACCACTTTCCGGATTGAGTTTTCATGCGGAGCCATGCGCCGCAGCCGGGCCGCCATCGCGCGAATGCTCTCGACATCAGCCGCCGTCACGAGCATCATCGTTTCCGCGGCCGGCGCGCCCGTCCTGGTCGTGGTGCGATCCGCTATGCAGTCGAGAAAATCGGCTTGCTCGTAGAAGCTCATCGGTGCGCTCATCAGCGCACCGGCATCATGTCGCCGGCATCGATCCGGATGTTGCGGGACTTAGCCGCCGACAGGATCAATTCCTGATCGCGACCGCTGATCAGCCCCTTGGCATCACTGAGGGCGCGGCTGACTTTCGACCGATGGCGGCCAAGAGCAACAGCGAATTCAGATTGTGACATGTTGAATTTGGCATAGACCCGCTGCCAAGGCGTGACCGGATCGGCTTGCTTCACGTTAAGAGCGCCCCGTATGATGCTGATTTCGCAACATACGTTGTGATTTGCGCAACGTCAAGAGAGCATCACCGAGTTCCTAACAGGCGAGCTTGGTTCCATGCAATGCAACCTGTGGCGGTAATTGTACGGGGCGGCTAATTGACGCCTTGTTGCGAAACGTGCAACAAACGGGGGATAACAGGGAAAACAACTGTAAGTTCTGCGTAAGGAGAATTGCCAAGATGTCCCAACGAGAGATTGATGGCGCGTGGTTTACAAAGAAGCTCGAACAAAACAATAAGAGCATGCGCGGGCTGGCGAGACACTTAGAAGTTGACGTTTCAGCCGTCTCCCGGATGTTCTCTGGAAGTCGGAAGATGAAAATGAATGAAGCCAGCGCGATCGCTCATTTCCTCGGTGCTCCAGTGTCGGAAGTGCTCAGGCACGCCGGAGTAGCGGTGGACCTAGACGGACAGCCAACGCAGGTAATGCTTGCTGCGGCGATCAACGAAAAGGGCCAGCTCGAACGGCTATCAGACCCGAGCCCCCTACCCCAGGCGGTTATAGACCGCGCCCAAGCTGCCGTAACGATCAGCGATTACAACGGCAGTCGCATCCTCGCCGCCCAGGTCCGAGCGATGCAAGGCCCGTTGGCTTTCCTCGACGATGCGGTTGTCCTATTTGGGCACACCGAGGGCGTCGAGCGTGCGGCGATCGGCGTCCTCGCCATCTGCCGGTCGCAAAAAGGCGAACAGGTCATCGGTAAGATCGAGCGCGCCAGAAAGACCGGCGAGGCCCGTGTTGTTTGCGTGGACGGTAAGGCCCGCGAATTCGCGCTCGAAACCGCAACGCCTGTTATTGCGATCATTCCCTAATTTGAACCCGTTTCCTGATCCGTGAACCGCGCAGCTCCGGCCGCGCGGTTTTTTATTGCCTCCTGAAATCCTGAAATTCTGGATTGACCGTTGCGCTTTGTTGTGCCTATTGTTGTGAACTTCACAACAGCACAACAGGAGATCGCAACGATGAACGTCATGACCACCTCGCCCGGCATGAAGCCCGGTGTCTACCTCAAGCTCGACAACGAAGCCTATCACGCCGGCCCCGGCATTTCGAAGTCCGGCCTCTGGACGATCGACCAGAAGTCGCCGGCTCACTACAAATTCGGCGAGCGCAAAGAGAGCAAGGCGTTCGACTTCGGCGAGGCTACCCACCTCGCCATTCTCCAGCCGGACGACTTTGAGAAGATCGTCGTTCGCGGTCCCGAGGACCGGCGCGGCAATAAGTGGAAGGACGTCGCCGAGGTCTGCAAGGCAGACAAGAAATTGCTGCTCACGTCCGGCGACTTCGATGGCGTGCTCGCGATCCGAGATGCGGTTCATGCCGACGCTTGGATTAACAGCATCATCACCAGCGGCGACGGCGTCAACGAGGCGTCCGGCTTCTGGATCGACCCGGAGACCGGCGAGCTGTGCCGCTGCCGCCCCGATCGGTACCGCCGTGATCTTAAGCTGATCCTCGACGTCAAATCGACCGTGAGCGCCCACCCCGACGCTTTCGCCAAGAGCGTCGCCAACTACGGCTATCACGCGCAGGAGGCTTTCTACACGGACGGGTGGCAGGCGTGCGGCCAGGAAGTCGAGGCATTCGCATTCCTCGCCTGGGAAAAGACTTCCCCCTATGCGTTCGCGGTCTACGAGCTTCCGCCGTCGATCGTCGAGGAAGGCCGAGCGATCATGCGGAAGTCCCTCAACACCTACGCGGATTGCCGAAAGGCGAACCACTGGCCGGCATATGGCGATGGCGTCCAAGAGCTTTCCTTTAAGCGCTGGAACTACCGGCTGACGCAGGCCCCCGACGCGCTCGACGAACCTCTGACCGAGTGACCGACGCCGCCACAGCCCGTCAATTCTGGAGCGCGGCTTTCTTCTACCGCCGCGCTCCGGATCGGGACCGAACCACCGCAATCATGGTGCTGACAGCACTGAGCGGATCACCCCCCGGCCCTGTGCAATCCCGCGCAGCCGACATCATGAAAGAAATCGAAAATGTCTCAGACCAACACGCTGCCGGCCCAGGTTGAGCGCAAGCCGCTCACCCTCCGCGACCGGCTCGATCAGATGACGCCAGAGTTCAAGAAGGCGTTGCCCGGCCACATCACCCCCGAGCGTTTCGTTCGCACGGCGCAGACCGCTATCGCCCTCACCCGCAATATTGACAAGGTGAAGAACCCGGCTTCACTCCTCGCCGCCTGCACCAAGGCGGCAACGGACGGGCTGATCCTGGACGGCCGCGAGGCCGCCCTCGTCGTGGATTACCAAGGCGACGTGCAGTATCGCCCGATGATGCGCGGCCTGTTGAAGCTGGCCTATCAGAGCGGCCAGATTAAAAGCCTCGTTGTTGAGCCCGTCCGCGAAAAGGACAAGTTCACGCACGAGCCGACCAACGCCAAGAAGCCGATCACTCACAAGGTCGATCACAGCAAGGATCGGGGCGAAGCCTATGCGGTCTATGCCATCGCCGAGTTGATGAGCGGCGGCATTGTGCACGAGGTGATGAACGTCAACGACGTGAACGCGATCCGCGACCGATCGGACGCCTATCGCGCGTTCAAGGCCGGCAAGATCAAGTCCACCCCGTGGGCGACCGATTGGGCGGAAATGGCGCGCAAGACCGTGTTTCGCCGCATCAGCAAGTATCTGCCGAGCAGCACCGACCGGGACGCCTTCCATCAGGCGGCCGAGCGGATCGACGAGGAATACACGCTCGACGCAGCGGCCGAGCCCGGCGAGGCCCCGCCCGTAACGCAGTTCACCCAGCCGAAGAAGCGCGGCGGCGCGGCGGCGGCGCTCAAGGACGTCACGCCGGCCAAGGCGAAGCCGCAGGACGCCCAGGGCCAGCCGATCGAACATGATCAGTCGGGCGAAGTGTTCGACCAGGACGGCCCGGACGATGGCGACCCGCGTTTCGCGAGCGACGGGCCACAAGCTGGAGACGACATCTGATGCCCAAGCGCCTCGTCGCCATCATCGAACAGACGATCCGCAAGGAGGTTCCTGTTCCCGATCGCGTGCCGACCGGCCCGTTCAATGTCGATGCCATGGACATCTTGAACGCGATCAACGCGGAGAACCACAGCACGGTCATCAAGCAGCGGTTCGTTTCCGCCGAGGTGGTCGAGATCGCCGAGGGAGCGAATGTCTCAGGCTGACCCTTATGCGATCCCGGAGTTCGCGCGCGTCGAAATTCGGCTCACAGATAAGGCGGCGCTGCGGAGCGCCGCCGATCAACTCCGCTCGCTTGCTGACAATCTCGACAAGCTCGCAGGCGGAACGCTCGCCGATCCCACATCGAACTATCTGGCGTGGGGTGCCATCAAGTCCACATCGAAGAAACTGAGGAACCAAAACCAATGACCACGCCGACGATCATCCTTGCCGACGCCGAGCCTGTCATTTCCGACCCGATGTATGGGAGCCTTGCCGGCGTGCTCCAGGCCGCCCACGACCACGCCGCGCGCGGCAAGGGACACGACCGGCATGGCAGTGACGACGTGCCTTTCCTGGACCAGCCCACCATGCAGGCGACGCGCCTTGTCGGCGTCGGCTATCCCACCGGCCAGATCATCAAGAAGGCTCACGAGGCCACGCGCATGGTCGAACGCGAGCAATACGACGCGGCCGTGTTCGAGCTGTTCGGAATCATCAACTACGCCGCAGCCGCCATCCTCGCGATCCGCGAACTGTGAAGGGCGCATCTTTACTGTTGCGATAATCACAACACCGTGCAACACAAGGGGCGATCCATTTAAACGGGTCGCCCCTTTTCACATTGAGAGCGCGCCGAACATGACCAAGCTTCACAAGTGCCAGGAATGCGACAGCCCTATCAGCACCCGCCGCGCGGGGCAGGAATTCTGCAAGCCGGCCTGCCGCCAGACATTCAACAATCGCCGCATGCAGCGCGGGGCCGAACTCTATGATCTGTTCCGGGCGATGCGCCGCGAGCGGGCAGACGCCAAGGGGCTCAACCTCTGGACCGAGATGTGCCGCCTCGAATTGAAATGGCAGATGGATGACGACGCGGCGCGCCCCGGCCGCCGTTCCTACATGCCGCCGACGAAGGCGATCACGATCTTGAAGGACAAGGGATCACTGCCGCGCGGCGAGGTGCTGGTTAAGCCCGTCCGCAGCCGCGCGGCCTAACGTGCGAACTGCTCGCGCTGTTGCTTCTGGCAATCCCGCGTAGCGACGAGCCGGCCGTTCGCCTGCCCCAGCGAGGCCCGGTGACGCGCCAGCGCCACCTTGGACGACATGCCCACTTCGACAGACGGATAGGGGACCGGCTGCGCCAAATCCTCACAATCGCGCGGGATTTGGACGGCCGCCCGCGTCGGGCTATTTTGCGATCCCGCGCAGCCCATCAACGTCGCGCCGGTCGAGAGCATCACCGCAATTCGCAGGACGTTTCGCAAGTTCTTCCTCATAGTCGGAAACCTTCTTGTCGGCCTCGCCGGCCTTTGCCTCGGCATCTGCCCGGAGCTTCGCCGCCACGTCCGCCGATCGCTTTTGCGCGTCGAGTTCCAAATCCTTAAATGCTAGATCAGTCCTCGCCTGGGCGAGCGCCGCGCTTTCGTCGGCTAGGCGATGCCCGACGCAGAGCCCGATCACGAACAGCAGGAGCAGCGCGACCAAGCGGGCGAGCGGCACATAAGCGCCGATCACCGGGAAGCGATCGAGCAGCGGCGCGAAGCCGACAACCAGCGCCGCGACCAAAACGATACCGAGCACCATCAGCGCGAGATCGGACGTCGCGACCGCCCACAACAGCCACGTCATGGATCAATCCTCCCGGAGGCACCACGGCCGTTCGCCCCACATGGCATCCGTGCGGCGGTTGTAGAGGCCCTGAAGAAATTTGCCGTTCGCGTTGACGTACTTCACCATCGCGTCACAGGCTTGCCGCACACGGCCAGCGTTGAGATCGCGCGCTATCGAGGTGCCGCACACTTTCTCCGGGCCGAGGTTCACGGCGAACGAGGCGATCGACGCCTGCCGGTGCGGAGGCATCGTCGGCAGCGACGGGACGCACACAACGACCTTGTCGGCGTATCGCTCCGCGACGTGCGAAAGCGCCTCTTGGCACTGCTCTTTCGTGTACTTGTCGCCTACCTTGAGCCACGGCCAATCGTAATTGGTGATCCCGCCGCATACGGTGACGACGCCGGGCGGGTCGAAAGAGAGGTGAACCGCCGTCAGGTTCATGCCTTCCCAATGCGAAACGAGCACGCCGGCCAGGACCGCGCCCGCCGCCGACAAACCTACGTGCCTTTTGGTGATAGCCATTATTCAGCCCCCGGCTGCTTGAGCACGCGCGCGAGACCGAACGCCGCAGACAAGACGACGCCCCCGAGCACGTAAAATGTGGTTGGAAGTTTTTCCGCGAGCGCAGGCCAAACCATGATGGCCCCGCCGACCGCGCTCCAGAATAGTCCGCTGCCGATCGCAACGCGCACCGACCAGAGGCGGTGCCAAGCATCATCGATCAATCGGAGTTTCATGGGTGCGGCCTCGTCTGAGGGCCGCACCATGCCCCGGCAAAAGTTGCCGGCTAAAACCTACGGGATGTGGTTGAGCCCACCCGCCAGGATGAACTTTGCGGCGGCAGCGACGAACAGCGCGACGGCGAGCCAGATCAGTTTGGAGAGGTGTCCGTTCAAGCGGTCAACGCTGCTCTCGATCCGGATCAAGGCTGCCGAGATATGAGGCTGCTGCGCTTCGAGGGTGACGACGCGCTCTTTCATGTCGTTCAGTCTCCCGTGCAGCTTTTCGATTTCCGCTCGCGTGACTTCATCCATGGTAACGTGCCCAGCCTCGATTTAGTTTCCTGGATCGCTTTTATGGCCGGATGGTTGGCTTTGCGTCATCACGCCATTTCATAGACGATGGTCCCAGACACCTTCCGCCCGGCTGCGATGAACGATCCACCGGATGCGGCCCGGATGTAGACGTTCGTTGCGTCGTTCACAGTCGGATTGATAGCCGCCGTCCCGGCAGCGGCAGCGGTGTCGTACTCGTAGCAGGCCCCGACGAAGTTCTTACCCGCCTTTGCAGGGAATGGCAGACCCAACTTGATCGCCTGCGCCGCGCTTCCCACGGTCGTGATCTGGATATCAAACGTCAACGTCACCGTTTTACCCGTCCGCAGATAGCTCGCCGTGCACGGGCCAAGCGAGCCGAAGGCCCCAGCCTGCGCGGCAACGGCCGGAGCAGCGATCGCGGTCCATGCCGCCGTGTCACCGTCAACAACAACCTGTGACGCGCCACCGTTAAGACCCTGATAGCCCTGCAAGCAGTTGATGCCCCACGACTGAAGGTCGGTCGTGAATTGCGCCAAAGTGTTGGCGACGGCGTTGATGTTCCATTGCGTGCGCACGACAGTCGGCGAGAAGAACGAATTGCCGAGCACGATCACGCGACCGGGGAAAGTGCTTTCGCACTGGATCGCACCGCCAATAACATCAGTCATGATCGGGCCACGGCAACCCGTGAACATGATGCAGCCACGGGCCGGAGATGCCGCGCCAGCAGCGGAAGTTGCCGCGAGAAGATTGGCGCACTCGATAATCGCGTCGTGGACACAGAGAACGCCGTACTGTGGGCCGGGCGTGAGCGCGCTGTTGCACCCGCTGACGCGCGTGAGCGTGCCCGTTGCGACCTCAGTGTTCAACAGCTCGCCGGCGGTGATGTTCACAGTAGCGCCGATGGCCTCAACACCGGTATTGCTAAGAGCATTCCATGCACCGCTGCCGCCCGTGCCGTACGATGACAGAAGGGTCGAGCCGATGAAGTTGATGACCGTCTGAGTGCCGATCGCGCGGACGATGCCAGGGCAGGAGTAGGTATGGCCGCCGAAGATGTTGATTTCTGAAACCGTGGCATCGGGAAACGCAAGGCTGCCCCAACCCCACGCGATGGGGGCATTGTGTACCCTCACGTTCTTTAGATCGAAGAACGAACAGGTCTTTCCAATCGCGTTGGTGTAGCCGTGCAGAGCGTAAGTGTAATTGGTGTTCTTCTGCACATCGATGATGAGATAGTCAAAAACAGAAATGTCTTGGCAGTTCACAAATTCAAGCACGGCGTCCGTAGCTGACGACGCTATGCCGCGAATGATACCACGGCCGAAGCGAAGCCCGTTGATATCGGTCAGCAAAATGCGCGAGGCCGCAAATGCTGCACCGTCGAGGTCAACCGGAACGTTGTTCGCGTTGCCCCAAGTGAGAGCGGCCAAGATCGCTGCGCTCGCGTCGCTACCGTCGTCCTTGGCTCCAAAGACTTTCGCAGAGACCGGGCCGATCAGCTTCCAGCGCCCGCCGTCAGCAGCAACGATGATGGTGCCGCCGTTGTCCGCCGACGCGGTATCAGCCGGGTCGTAGTAATATTGCCGCGTACGGCAATCACCAATCGCATAGTAGCCGTGGACAAGCGCGCGCTGGCTCACGACCTTGCTAACAGCCCTGAGCGCGGCGATCGTGTTGCAATTCGTCAGCGTCGTGGCTGCTGCGGCCGTGGCTGACGTGGCGGCGTTGGACGCCGATGTCGCGGCGGCCGTGGCGCTATTGCCCGCGTTCGTGGCCGAAGTCGCAGCGGCGCTAGCCGATGCAGCCGCAGCGGTGGCATTATCGGCAGCGTGAACGATCGCGTTGAGGTTGGTCGTGATCGTATCAGCGACGCCCGCAACCTCCTGGACCTGACTGCCGATCCCGGCGACAACATCAATGTTGTCGATATGGTTCAAGAGCGTTTGGACATCGCCGATCAGGACTTCCAGGGCTTCCGCATCTGACGACACTGGCAGCACAAGGGCACGATCGAGCCGTTCGCTTAACTGCTGATCCCGCATGGCGGCGAGATCAAACCCGGCCTCAATCGTTTCGGCGAAGTAAGGCCCCTGATTTTCCAGGTCGGTTTCCTGCGTAAACGGAACGTTCCTCAGAATGGAAATCGTCTGCGCTGCCGTTGGGGCAACGGTCGTCGTGATCGAGCCGCCGCCAGCATCTCCAACGCCGGACACCGAATAGTCCGCGCCGAGTGTCAGAACTGTTTCGATGCCGGCCTGCGCCCTGATGACTGAGACGTGGGCCTGATCCAGAATGCGGAATTCATAGTCAAAAACAGTGGTAACGCCGTTCCCGGTATAGGGGCCGGATCGGTTCACTTCGCTCGCAACAGTCATGTCATCCCGCCGATTTCTGAGATCGGCGGGACGATGCGAGGGGAACGGTTACTTCTTAAACTTGCCGAATACGTACTCCAGCGGCGACACCTGCTCGCCTTCCGATTGACGCCACCCGGCATCAACGACGCGGTTGGCAAAGACCGATGGGAACCCAGTAGCCGTACCGGCAGCGTTGACGATCGACTTGACGAGAGCCTTATCGACCTCACCCTTGGCCGCCTCTTTGGCGGGCTTCGCAAGGTCCTCGACGATCGAGCCATAGGCCCCGCCGCCGCTGTGGCCTTGGAGCGCCGACACGCCGTCGCGGATGAACGGCAGAGTGCCGAGCACCGAAAACGCGGTGTTCTTCGCGAGCCATGCCAGCCAGCTTTCATCATCGCCGCCGTCGCCTTGGCTTGGCAACTGCCCCTTGACCGCCGCACCGACAAGCGCCTCAAGGACGAACAGCAACGTCATGTCGAGTGTCCAGCTCGCCGCCTCCTGGGCCGACTTCGCGGACACACCCTCGTCCCGGATGGTGCGCGAGGCCGTTGCCGTTCGCTCATAGGCCACGTTGAACTTGGCAAACATGTAGCTGCCGAGCGTCGTGAACAACTTCACGATTTCGCTTTGCCTATGCGTCGATGACAGCGAACCGCGCTCGACGCCTGACCGATCGATGAACAGGCCCGACGCCTGTGCGCGCTTCACCAGGCCGTCCGCGTGCGCAACCGCCTGAGCCTCATCGTTACCGAACTTCCGCAAGCCCTGCTCATAGCCGGCGATCCACGTCGGAACGTCCGCGAAGTGCCATTGCACCTTCTGCATCAGCCAGAACGACAGCGGCCCCCAGATGTTGCGCTTAAACTCCTGGAGCTTTGAAGCCGTCATTCCGTTGCGCGGATCGCTGTAGAAGTCCATCACGTCTTTGTTGAACGTGGTCTGGCGGGCCGCCATGAACGGCGACTTGGCCGCGACCGCCGCCGCTGCTGCGGCCGGGTTGCGCGCCGCCTTCATGATGCCGATCGCCATATCCTTCTTGCCGACGACGACGAAGGACTGCGCCACGCCCGTCACCTGGAGCAGCGCGTTCGAGATATTGAACGCCAGCTTGGCCGCTGTGAAGTTGGACTTGAGCCCGCGCAGCACCGAGCCGACCGGGCTGGTTGCGCCAAGCTCGCCCTCAGCCGCGTCCTTGAGCCACGCTTGCAGCGCGTCGAAGTCGGCCGAGCGGCCGGCGTCATCGAGCGCGCCACGAACCCGGCCGTCCTGGATCAGCCGCCACGCGTTGGCGACGGGCTCGCTCATCTCCAGGTCATAGATCACCTGATTGACGTGACGATGCATCACCGCCATGTCGAGATCAATCGAGCCGTCGCCGGCCGCTGCGCGTTCTTTCAAATGCCCGTTCCGCGTCTGAGCCTTACCGAACCGGCCGGCCTGGAGCGACTGCGCAATATCGACCGTCTCGCGATCCGCCGCCGTAGAGCTCAACCGGGTATCGTACTTGATCGGGTAATAGCCGCCGCTCAACTGCTTGCCACCGATCGAGACCGGCGACGCCTCGACCCAGGCCGGTTCAACGCCCGTCGCGCGCCGCTCGCGGGCGGCGATATCGCCCTTGAACGTGCCAATGTAGTCCCACACGGATTGAATGAAATCCGCATCGCGCGCGTCCAACGTGCCGAGGATCGCGTTCACCTGATCCGCCGTAAACGGCCGGCGCTGGCGCGGATCGGTCAAGCGGGTCAAGTTCCCATCATTGCCGGTGTTGAGCGCGACCGCGATCCGTTCCCATTTCGACAGCGCAAAGCCGAGTTCAGGCATGTGCTCGCGGACTGCCATCGCCCGCCGCTCCTCCTTGGAATAGACCGAATAGAGCCCTTCCAGCGCCTTCGCTGCATCCTGCTTGCGAACGATCAGGCGGTTTTGCGCCTCGTCGATCGGGGCCTTGATCGCCTGATAGGCCGCGCCCTGGTCGGTGAACCCATCGATCGACCGGAGTAACGTCGTCGCGTTCAGGACGCTATCGAGATACGCGCGCGCGAGGTTGCGCGCCTGCTCGCCCTTGGTCCTCACCGCGCCGGGCGGACGCTTCGGCAGGTTCTTGTCGATCGCCGCCGCAATGCTTTCGGCCGCCGCCGAGAACTCGCGCTCGTGCTGCGCATCGATCAGCTTGTCCCAGCGCAACGCGATGTGCTCCAGGTTCTTCAAGCTATCGACCACGCCGCGCAGCTCCTCGACCGGCAGGGTCTTGTAGGGCTTCCGGACTGCATCGGCGAGCACGCTTTCCGGGATTGCCAGTTCGTTTTCGCGGCCGGCCGCGATCATCGTGGCGACGAACGCATTGAGCGATCCGCGCCGCTGTTCGGCCGCGCCGCTCATCTGGCGGAAATCGTAGCGGTCAAGCAGCTCATCGATCGCGCCGAGGTAATCGACCTGTGCGTTATCGCGCCGGCCAGCGCCCGCGATCCGCTCGCGGTGCGACTTCTTGCCGAGCTTGTCAACGAACCGTTCCGCCTTCTCGACCTCGTCGGCGACCTTGCGGGCCTCCGAATAGAACGCGTGGTTGAGCAATTGCCGCCGCTTGGCATCGATCAGCTTGGCGACCATCTCGTTATAGCCGAGGCTGGTAGCCGTCCGCGCACCACCCTTGACCGTCTTGGCCTGCCCGTCCTTCCCGACAACCTCGCGATCCGGGACCGTGTAGGACGCAATCGAGGTCTCAAACTTGGCGTTGTTGGCATCGATCGCCTCGTTGACCGCATCGACCGAGCCATCCCCCCGGAGCGCGGCGCGCGCCGCCGTGCCAATCTTGCGCCGGGCATTGTCCAGCCAGATTTTTTCTCGAGCCAGGGTCGCACCGAGCCGGGCCGCCTCATCGGCCGCGTTGCGTTCGGCGGCGAGGAAGCGGTTGGCATTCATCGCGTCGCGCACGCGCATACGGCCGATCGTCGCGCGCGCTGTGGCGCGGGCCTCCTTCATGGTCATCGCCTTGCCCGTGCCGGCGACATCGACCACGGCTTTCAGCTCTGCGGCTATCCACATGCCGCGCTTGTCGGGACCATGGATCGCGTCCAGCGCGTGGGCCTCGACCTCGCCGTCATTGAGCGCATCGCCGTGCCGGTCGCGCATCACGCGGTCGGTTTCGGCGTCGATCGCCTCCTTGCGGCCAAGCGTCTGTTCGAGCGCCTTGACCATTTCGTCGCCAGAGCGGAAGCCGAACCAGCCGGCCGCCTCATCCGGGTCTAGACCGCCTTCCACGGTGTAGACCGTCTGTTTCCCGCGCGGCAGGGTCTTGAGCACGCCGTCGCCGTAGCGCTCGACCAGGGCGTCCTTTGACAGCCGGATATCGGGCATCGCCTCCGGCTGGCCTTCCCCGAGCCAGCGACGATTGCCCATCCACTCCAGCGCGCGGAACACGGGATAGGAATTCACGTCGCGCTCGACCTCAGCGCGGACGGCTTTGCGCTCCTCTTTGAACCATTTTTCCTGTTGCCGTTTAATCGGGGCCATTGTCTCGCGCAGGAGCCGGGCCTTGGCGTCCTCTTGCGCCTGATCCCTCAGCTTGAGGAAAGCCGCATACTGATCGTCCGTGAGACCCATCTGTTCGGCCGTCGCGAACACCGGGCCGGCGTCGCCGGTTTCTGCCGTCGCCTTGGCAATCTCATCGTCCGACGCAATCATGCGATCGAACACGCCACGGATATCGTCCGACACCGTGACGTTGAGATTGGTCAACCGCCGATAGACCGAGATCAGCCATGCGCGGAACTTCTCGAACGCCGAGCGCAGATCGGCGGACGGGGCTTTGCCGTCCATCAGGTAGCCCTCGAACGCGCGCGCCCACTGCTCTTGCATGCCGACATCAATCGCGGCGTCCTTCATGACGTCGCCCGTGGTGCCGTTGGCGAGCGCGGCCTTGACGTCATCGGCCGTCACCGCCACGTCAGGCATCACCCGCGCGGCATCCTTGGCGACGTCGGCGGCGTTCGCGCCCCACCATTCCTTGACCGTGGCAAAGTCCGCCGACGCCCCGTCCTCGCCGCGCGCGGCCATGTCCTGGATCACCGTCAGGAAGTAGTGACCGCTTTCGTGCAGCATGGTCGAAAGGTCCGCCGTCTGGAAAAGACGAATGACCGTGTCGCCATTGCCGACACCGGCAGCGGGGAACTGGATCACGCCGCGCGGGCCAGGGCCGCCGGACTGTTCGTATGACGTGACCGCAACGCGGCTATCGTCATAGATCACATAGTTATAGGAGCCGCGATTTTTCTCCTCCATGAAGGCGCGGGCTTCCGCCTCAGTCTCGAACGTGCGCGCATTCGCGCCGCCGAACTGCTTGACGCGCCATTTCCCGGTAGTGTTTTCGTCCGGCGTCTGCATGGTCCATTGCTGGGCATTGCGCGAACCGCCATCAAGGAAGCGATGGCCGGGGATGCCGGCAGCGGCTAGGAACGCAGACGCTTGGCGATCCCCACCCAATTCGGCAGACTTGCGCTGATAAAACTGTTCGCCGGTTTCGGATGTGAAGGAACGAGCGGCGTCCATCGCACGTTCTAGATCGCCATATCCAGGCATCTCGTTGAGAGGCACACCCCGCCGTTCAGCCTCGCGAGCCAAGGCCGCCTCTGCATCCAAGTCGCGAACGACCACGCCCAACTTTTCGCGGACGCCTTTCGGCTGCTCACTCAGCGGCGCATCCCACGCCATCAACTCGCTATCGTCTGGAACCTCGACCTGGAACAGCCGGCCGTTATCGATGCGCATCCCGGCCTCGACCAGCTTGTCAAGCATCTCGACCGCTTGCCCGTAGGCTTTCCCCACCTCGTTCGCTTCCGATCGCGGAACGTGCGTCGCGATCAATTCATCCGGCCGGTTCTCCTGCTGCTCGACCAAATACCGCCGCGCGGCGTCGATCACAGTTTCGCCGGGCCGCGTCTCATCGTTGTTGTTGAAGGCGTCAAGGACTAGCTCGCTGATCAGTTTCGATTGGGTTAGCCGGTTCACGGCTGGCGACGTTTCGACGTCGATCCCAAGCCGATCGACCTCAGCGCCGAGAACGTCGATCAAGTTTTCCATGTCGCCGATCGTGATAATCGGCTGGCGCGTTCCATCAGGGAACACCAAGGCATTGCCGGCGAGCTTGTTGCGATACCATTCAGCTACCGACTTCTTGCCGGCGAAGTAGAGGCCCCATCCGAACGCCTGCGCACCTTCGCCGCTCCCAATGTGGCCGGTGCTGAATTTATCGAACAGGTGCGGCGTGCCGTGATAGGCCGATTGCGCATACTGCCGCGCGCCATCGATCGCCTGCCGGATCGTCGCGTCATCGTCCTGGAGCGTGACGCCGAGGCCGGAAAGATACTGCTCGATTTCGTCGAGCTGGGCATTGCGCGCGACGGCCGGGTCCGCTTCTTCCGTCGCCGAATACTGCGCTTCACCGCGCAGCTCGCGGTCGATCGCCTCGAACAGCGGCCGGATGATATCCGGCACCTCGCGGCCTTCCGCGATGGCCGTCCGGTATTCGTTGGCAACCGGATCGTCCGCCAGGAAGCCCGCATCGATCGCCGCGCGCGCGACCTCGTCGGGGCTGTGCTTCTTGCCGCCGTCGCCGCCGAGCATGTCGCGCGCGCCCGCGACAAAGCCCTTGCGCGCCAGCTTGAGCGACTTCTTGCCCTTGCCGCGCGAGACCGTTTCCGCGTTGCGAGCCTTCAACTCGCCGCCGACGTCGTTGATCCCGCCGTGCTTGTCGATGAACTCCAGGAGCGTTTGCCGATTGTCCTTCACGGTCTTTCGGGAGCGCGCTTCCGCAAGCGTCCGGTTCAGATCGTCGGCCGTCTTGTACTGGATGCCTTCCGGGATATCGCCCGCGACCTGGGGCAGCGGATAGCGCTGCATGAACTCCTCGGTCGTGAGCCCCGAGCGTTCCGCCATCACCCGATAGAACGCCGGGTAAAGCATCGCTTCCGTGGTCGCGACGTCGGTCGATCGACCGGCAGAGCGCAGGCGGGACACCATCGTGTCATAGATTTCCTGCTCGAACGAACGCAGTTGCTCGCCCTCGACGCGGACGCGCTCCGCGACCTCGTGGGCCTCTTGCATCGCCTCTTGCGCGCGTTCGTTGAATTGCTGCGCCTCGACCGCCGTAAACTGATCGGGGTCGAACCGCATGTTGTCCATCAGGAACGCGTCATGCTCCGAGCCGGCAATCCTCGCCGCATAGGTCGCGGTCGGGATTTGAAGATCCCCGCCGCCCGCAAGCGCCGCGTCGAGATCGTCACGCGAGACGCCTTCCAGCTCATCGACCAGGGCGTGAGGATCGACGCCGATCCCCTGGAAATACTGCACAAACTGATCAGCCGGGACATAGACGTTTTCGACCGGCCCGTTCGCGGTCGCGGCCTCGACGAACTGGCGGAATTTGTCCGGCATCCGGTTGCGCAGAACCGAGGACTGCGCTTGGCCGGACAGCGCCTCGAACATCGCGCGCCGATCGCCGGCCTCTTTCGCCTTGCGCGCCATCTCCATGACGCGCCCGCCGCCCATGCCCGCGACCTCGACCGGTGCGCCGGCAAACTCGGCAAATCCCTCCATCAGGATATCGCCCAGGCTGATCGGCTGGCCGGCCGCAATCTGGCCGCCCGCCTCGCCGGCCGCGCCCATGGCGGCTTGCGTGATCGATTGCAAGATCATGTTGCCGACGTGCGACTGCACGAGGGCCTTGCCGGCGACGCCGCCCGAAAGTCCATCCATCAGACCGACGACGAGCCCGCGCGCGTCACCGCGCTTGATCGCCTCGCGCATCAGCGCAGGATCGCCGACAGCCTTTGCCGCGCCTTCCGGCGTCGCGATGTCGATGCCCTTCTCGCGGAAGAAGTCGGCCGGCGCGCTGCCCTTTTCGGTTAAGGCCGAGTTAACGCCCATGAACGTCGCACCGGCCGCAGGGCTCCGCGTCACGACGCCGACGCCGATCGCCGCCGCCATCGACGGGAGGCTTTCGGCCGCCGTCTCGCCGACGAACGCCATGAAAGGGCCGGGATGCTCCGCAATCACGCGCATGAACGAGCCGAAGTCGTTGGACTTGGCCGCCTCGTTCCAATAGTCGCGGCCTTCCGAGCCGGCCGGCGACAGCGGGATTTCGCCGATCCGCTTGTTGATCAAGCCGACTTGCTGCTGATAGTAGGCCGCCGCCTGCTTCTCATCGGTCCCGGTCAACGTGGCGAGCCGCGACGTCAGGAACCGCGTTCCCGCCGACAATAGATCGACCGGGTTGGCAATAGGCTTGTTGGCAATGACAGAGCCGTCCGCGCCACGGATCGCCGTCTGATCCGCCAGGATGTCCGAGAACCCGCGCAATTGGTCCTGCGAACGCTCTGCCGCCGAGTTGGCGAGGAACTGATTGTAGGACTGCGGAACGCGCTGCACGCCCCGGCTAAAGGCGTTCTCGCCCGCGCCGATCGCGGTTTCCCACCAGGACAGCCCATGCAGGTCATCGCGCGCGACGGCGGCGTTCTCCGGATTGCGGAGCCATTCCGTCAGGCGCGGCGCGCTCGACAGGATCGTCCGGTTCTTCTCGCGCTCGATCGCCTGCTGAAACACCGGCCGATATTCCGACACCATCGGCACGGGCGGGATCGGGTTGCCCGTGACCTTGCCGAACTCGCTCGCAAGGTTCAGATCGCCGGCAACCTCATCGGGGGAACTTTCGACGCTCGACAGGACGGTGCTCGCCGCCTCGATCCCGTTCTGTTGCTGCTTGGCCTTCCACGCCGTATAGTCCGCGATCGTATCCATGCAAGGGGCTTCCTGTGAACTCTAATCCGATCAGCCGGGCGCAAATCGCCAGCTGCTTCATCCTCAATATGATCGTCGCGCCCGCCCTCCTCATCACCGCGTTCGTCGCTGTGATTTGGCTCTTGGGCGCGGTCGGGATCATCAACGTCAACGGTTGAGGATGAAATCCTGGTAGCGCTTCGTCACCTCGACCTGACTTGGCTTCCGGCCTAGTTCGCGCTCTAGGTCCGTCGAGATGCCGCGCCGCAGATCAATCGGGATGTCCGAATATTGAACCTGCCCCTCGACCGTCGAATTATCCGGCCGGTTGGCCGCATCGAACGCGAACGTCTTGGGCGAGCCGAACAACCCGCCGCCCGCACCCGGAGGCGTCCAGGTGTTCGAGCCCCACAGCGTGCCCGGCGTCTTGATTACCACCGGCAACAGGAGCCGGTTGATCATCGACTGAATATCGGCTTGCGTCGGCGGCTTGTTCGAGTTGTTGCGTTTAAACTCGTCCATCTGAGCGGACAGCGCGTTGTTGAATTGCGCGATCCGCTTGTTAGCCTCGTCGAGCTGCGAACCCTTCTTCCCGGTTGTCGAGATGCCCACGGCCGCGAGCTGCTGTTCCGCCTGCGAAAATGCCGACGTCAGGCTCAAACCTTCTTCGCGGGCTTTGCGCTGATCGGCCAACGCGGTGGTCTGGAGACCTGACAGTTCCTTGATGTCCGCGCGAGACAGCTTGTCCCGGTAATCGTTGAGATCGACCTTGGAGAAAAACTCCGGGTCCATCGCTGCCGATCGGCGCATGCCATACAGCATTTCCGGATCACTCTCGATGTCGCGGCCCTTGCGCACCGTGTCCATGTAGGACCATGCCGACGACACGGCCGCCATGCCCGCCGCCTGCCGAACCTCCATCGGGATTTGATCCGGCGTCTTGCCCTGGTCGATGTACTGCCAGAGCTGCGCCTTGGCCTGTTGCTCGCTCGCCTGCTGCGCCTTGTGCTGGGTTTCGAGCATGGCGTTGATCCGCTTCCGCGTCAGGTCTTGCACCTGCGGGTCCTTGATCGTCGCGAGATAGCTTTCCATGTCAGTGTAGAACGATTGGACGTCGCGCCCGGCCGCCGTCATGTTGATGCCAAGGACCGCATCGGCCTCCTGGTTTCGGCGCTTCTTGTTGACGCCATCGTTGTCGCTCTGGAGCAAACGGATCGATGCTGCGATCTCGCCCGGCCCGCCCGTGCGGATCGCGTCAGTGACCGACTGCGGCAACGTGCCGTAGTTATACCCGACCGACGTCACGGCGGCCTTAGCCGGCGCGGACATCGCGTCCCACTTGTCTTGCCCGACCGCCGAAATGATCTTGCCCTGCTGCCCCACGATCCGCCGTTGCAGATCGCGCTCTGCATCGACCTGCGTCACGGTCATGCCCGGCTTGACCTCGACCACGCTGCCGTCCTCGCGCGTGATCGTGTCCGAGCCGTAACCGACGCGGAAATGATTGACGTCCCAATAGGGCGCGGTCTTGAACCCCTCGAACCGCCTGATCATGTCGCCAGAGGATGCAACCGGCCGCCCCGGCGAAGCCGCTGGAGCCTTGCCGGCGTACATCTGCTCTTGCTGTTCGTGCAGCGTCTTGGCGTAAGCGCTGGCCTGATCCGGCGTCTCGAACTTGCCGAGGTGCTTTCCCGTTTTCTTGAACTGCGCAACAGCCTCGTCATTCGACAACAACTTGCCGTCATCGCTCACGGTCGGGATCAGAGTTTCTTTCCCGTCGCCGAAGTCGAACGACGCCGACCGGACGGTGCTGATGTCCTTCCCGTTCTGCACGCGCGGACGCTTCGTCAAGTCGATGTTGCCGCGATCCATCAAGCCTGCCGGCGACGGATCGGCCATGAACGCGTCGGTCGGCGCGGCAGTGGTTCGACCAGCAATGAAGTCGGACGCCGCCCGCTGGGACTGTGACTCCTTCAACGGCACCTTGAGCGCGTGATCGAGCGCGTAGCGATCCGCTCCGCTGATGAAATCCGACTTGTCCGCCATGTATTTTTCGGCGGCGATCGGGTCGGTTTGCGCCATCTGGAGCGTGATATTCTTGTGAACGCCCGAGACGAATTCCTTTTCCTTCTGGCCGAGCGTGTCCGCGTCCCAGCCGTGCAGCGCGCCGTTCTGGCGCAGCTCCGCGATACCGGCCGCGAGGTTCTTCGTCACTGCCTGCGGATTTTGAAAGTTCACCAGGGCGTCATCGCCGAACGACTGCAAGCGAGCGGCCGACGCATCGCCCACCCACTGCTTGCGCGCCTGCGCGGTGTGAACGATCGACTGCTGCAAGGTCGATTGCAGCCGCGCTGTTGACGCCGTGTCATAGGCCCGAGCCGCCCCCGGCGTGAGGCCCTGCCCCATCTCCTTGCGCTTCTCGGCCGCTTCCTTCTCGAAATCCGCGCGGCCGTCCACGGCGGCCCGGCCTTCCAGCGTCATGAACCCGCCTTCGCCGAACTGGCGATTGCGCACCCATTCCGCATACTTGTTGTCCGCGTCCTTCGCGCGCGTCACGTCCTCAAGGTGCTGCACCTTGAACAGAGCATCGCTAGCGGTGTCCGCGCCCTTGCCGAGAGCTTCAATCCCGCGCCCGATGTCCGCGCCGAAGCTTTCCGGCGTCGCGCGCACGTCCACGTCCTGCCGAAACTCAGGCCGCAGATCGACGGACGGTTGATATTCAGGAACCTTAACCATGCTTCAACCTCAGTAGTACGAGCCGATTTTCGTCGGATCGCTGGAGCCCGTGTAGGACAGGCCCTTGTAACGGCCATAAGCCTGACTGCCGCCACCCAGGATCGTCGCCCCCGCTTTCAGATACCCGCCCGTTTCGGCGTTGTCCGCCTGCGCCCGCTGCAAGCTCGCGTTCGCTCGCCCGTTTACAGCCTGGACCTTGTAGTCATATGCCTCGCGGTTCGCATTGGTACGGATCGTCAGCGCGTCAATCTCGCCCAACGTGGCGGTATCGACGAGCGTATCCAGCGGCGAGCCAAACGACAGATCAACGCCATTCGCAGCCATGGCGGCCGTCTGCTTGCCGACGATGCCAGAGACCTCTTGCCGCTTTCGCTGTTCGGCGACCGCGCCGCGATCGAGCGCGTCCTTTGCCCGGCGATCCGCGAGAGTCGCGTTCATGTCTTGGATTTGCGCGTTATACCGCCCGGCCGACGCCGCCGCCTGCCCCGACTGCACCGCCCCGGCCGCGCCCAGGATCGTCGAGCCGATCGCTAGGGCCGTCATGATTTCGCACATCGCTTGACCTCAATTCGAATGCCCGGAACGAATGGCCGCGAAACATGACAGGTTCGGAGAACTTGAAGCCAAGCCACCGCAGCCAGCGGATCGAGACAACGTTCCGGTCATCAACGAAATTCCTCAGGACCGCATACCGCCCTAACAGTTGATCGCGCCAACTCACCGAGCGGCGCAGGAACTGGCGGAAATTCATATCAACCGCGTCGGTCCCGAGCAGCCAGGGCGCACCCACTCCGGCAAGTATGTTGAGATCAGCCACGCCGAACATCACCTCTGGCCGGCCGTCAATGATCGCCGTCCATGCCTGCGCAGACTTGCGCAGCGAGTACGCCAAGGCCCAGGCGGGCGACTTGCCGGACCCGGCCGCGACCTCATCGCGATCGGCCTGCCGCATCCGCCGAGCGATCGAGCGGATGTGCGCGGCGCGCGCCGGGACAATCTGGATATCAGCGCCCAACGGTCACGTCCGGCATAATCGCAAGGATGGTCATCGGCAGCGGATCGAACTGCTTCACCCACATGCTGCCCGTGGTGTTCCAGTCCCATGGCGGCGTGATTGTGATGTCGCCGGTATACATCGCGATAGCCTCGTTCCACGCCTCCGTTGATCGCTGGCGATACTCGACCAGATGCTCGCTATCGCGATCACCGTCGTACGGTCCGAGGAAAATTCCGCGCGTGTCCTGAACGCGCAGCGTCACTTCGCTCACGGACTTGTTCCTACCCTGAACCGTGCCCAACCCTTGAACCATGCCTAGGTCGAGGTTCAGGGTTTGCAACGAGGCTTCCATAGGCAGGCCAATATGAGCCTTGGATGCGGCGTTCGGGAGGACGATACCGATCCCCCCTGTCACCGCGCCCACCGTCATATTCCGCACCACGTTGCCGTCAGCGAGCGCAACGACCTGCTGCCCGTTCAAATGATCGAGGCCCGTGAAAATGGTCTTGGGCGCGCCGACGTAGGACAGGCCGCTATCAACAAAGAACGCGTCAGCAATCGTCTCGAACGCACGCGTGTGCAGCCGCTCGATGTAGCGTTTTGAGACGCCGCCGATGGTGCGCTTTACAAGGAAATAGGGAACGTCCTCGTTGCCTTCTCCGATAACAACGACGTCCTCGAACGCCGCATCGTTGCCCGGCCCGCTCTCGTGCCGCGTCCAAGCCCAAACCTCGTGCTCGCGAAGGTAGGTCAGCGACACCAACGAACCATCGTCGAGGATAACCCAGGCGATCGAGTATGGAGCCTGCGCATAGGCCCACGCCTTGATGCTCTTATTCTCGAACAAGTGCCGAGCAAGGATCGTCAAGTCTTTGCCAACAAAGCTGTCCTGAGCAAATTCATAGGAGAAATCGCGCACGACGCCGCCGCTCCGCTGCGCAAACAGTACGGTGTTGCCGACGACGATCGGCTGCACGCGCGCGCAACCGCGATAGCCCTGGTTGTCGATCTTGATCGCGGAAGGCGTGATCGCGTCGGACTGTGATCCGCCCGTGACGATCCACTCCGCGCCGGAGGTGAGAACCATCAAGCCTTTGAGCGCCAACATCGAGCGAACTTCGTTCACCTGCCTCGACTTGATCCGGAACGTCACCGCGTCGCTTGCCTTCGACGGCTGGGAGAAACCGAAATTCTCATAGTTGCCGGACTGAGACATCCAGATTGCTTGCGGGTCATTCAGCGTTGACGCGAGCGCAAGACGCTGCTCAACGAACGTCCCGCATCGCGGATAGTTGCCGAACCCGGCGAACGGATTGCGAGCCTTCTGGGGCGTGTCGGAGGTGTCGGCGACTAGGTTTTCATCGGCAAACGTCGCGCTGTCCGTCCCGCCAATATAGCCGTAGATGCCGTTATCGTACTTGTAGACGATGTACCTGTCCGCTCCCGCAACTGGCGGCCACGAGAGCACGTTATGCCGTCCCGCAAGCGACAGATCGTTGACAGCCGAACCAACCAGCGACGGGAGACTTTCCTCGCCAGTTTCTGCCGAGACCGCCGATATCACGTAAAAATATGTTGATGGTCCGGTGCCGTTGGGGACCACAGTAGGGGCAGAAGGGGCCGCCATGGACGGCACAAACGTCACGGCCGTGATCGTCCAGTTATCATCCGCCAATCGAGCGATCTTGCGGACGGGATAGAGCGGGTGAAAGAGATACATCACATCCGCCTCCTGGATGACAACTAGGTCATCAAGGACGTCATTCGCATACGGCGTTGCGACCTCGTAGGGCACGCCGCCAGAGAGAATAATTCCACCGTTGCGGTAGACGCGGAAGTAAAAGTTACCGAACTCCAAGATGTATGATTGGTCGGTGTTGAACTGGAAGCCGATGACCCGCGCTTCGTCGGCGCTTGTCTTGACCTCGTTGATGAACTGAGTTCCTGCCCTATTTGACGCGCCCCCGTGCGGATGGATGAACAGGTTGATCGCGGTCCTCAGACCGCTTGCATACTTCGCCAGATCGACGCGCGCGCCGAGCGCAGGCGATAGCTCCCCGGCAGTGAAGGACGGTTGATACGTGCGAAGCTCAGCCATCAGCCGCGCCCCGTGACGAACTCAGTGGTGCTGTCGGAAGTCTCGCGGACCTCGTTTGCATCCGCCATTTCGGCCGCGCCTTGCGTCCGCATGGCAAGCTGGAACGCGTCCGCGCGCACCTTTGGATCGCGCGTCAGCGGCATGGCGAGCTTGACCGCGAGATGCCAGGACATCGCCTCGACGAACAAGGGCGGGAACTTCGTGGGATCGACGAGGCGGCAGGTGTAGCGCAAGAATGCCGGCGACAGGTTGCAATAGATCGTTTCGCCCTCCAGCTCGTAAGGGTTCGCGATTTCCTCTTGCAACGTCTGCGGGCACGGATCGACCGTCGAATATTCCCGCCTCAGCCAGCGCACCTGGAGACAGTCGTTCGGTCGCTTGTACGCATAGCACCATGCGCCGAGCTTGTCGTCCGTCAACGCTGCCAGCGATTGCGTCTTGCCTGCGAAGCGCCACGGATAGCCTTGCAGCAGCACATCGCGCGTATGCTCATAGAACTGGTTGCAGGCGCGCGCCTCTGCGGTCGGCTCCGACAGCGCACTGATGCTAGCTTTTCCGAGGTTGGACAGAGCGAGGTTGCAGATCGAGACAATCGAGGCCATTGATCACCCGTTCGGGAACAGGACCGACGCGGCGTCCGGCTCTTTCTTCTTCGGCTCAAGACCGGCTTCGACAATCTCGAACGAGATCGAGCGCCCGCCGCCCTTGCTATCGCTCACGCTCGAAACACGCACGGTCGCCACCATCGACATTTCCGTGCCGACGCGCGGCGCGGCGTCGATGCCGAGCGCTTCCATCTGCTTTTCGTCGAGGTAGAGGCAGGGGTAATATTCGTCGCCGTCGGCATCATCCGGCCTCGGCTTCATGTCGCTATATTTCTGCTTGAGGCTTGCCATCTTGGTCATGCGAGGACCCCCGAAACCGCGTGCACAGGCACGACGAGCATGTTGTTGTAGAGCTTGCGGCCGTCGCCGATCAGAACAGCGCCGAGCATCGGCTGCTCATTGTGGACCGCCTCATCAGCGGCGAGGACATCGACGCCGACCGTACGGATGTTGTTGACGAGCATCAGGCCGCCGCTATCGACGACGCCCATCACTTGCTGGTTGTTGTAGATGGCCGTCCCATCGGGCACGAGACGAATGCCGAGGATGCGCTGATCGTTGTAGATGGCCGCCACAGTCACCCCCGCATAAAGAAGGAAGGGGCGGCGAACCGCCCCATCCGTTTAGTCGGCAACCGGCTTGGGCTCGCCAGGGGCTTCCCAATCGGGCTGCATGCCACCGTTGGCTTTCTGAGCCTGGGCCACCGTCTGAGGTGCTGGGGCGTCATCGAACGGAGCGGGCTTGTTCGCCTCAACGTAAGCGTCGATGATCTTGTCCGCGTCCGGCGCGCGCTTCACTTCCGCGCCGCTGATCTGCGACGCAAGAGCCTTGCGTTCGGCCGCCGAGAGTTCTTCCCAATCGGCGGGAACAACAATCACCGCCTTGACGGGTTCGGCCTCGGCGGCCGCAGATGCCGCAGCCGCGCCAGCCAGGATCACCCAGGACGGGCGGCGCTTGACGTCATCCCAAACGTCGTCCGGGATCGCGAACGCCTCGCCCATCTCGCGAATGGTGTGGGCGAAGTAGCCTTTGGTGGTCGCAATGACCTTCACCATGATTTCAGTCCCTCTACAGTGAGAACGTCAGAGCAACGCGCCGGTTAAGCCGGCGCGCTCTGATTGCCCATGGTGACGCCCGCGGTGATCTTGCCGGTGGTCGGCGCAGTGCCGGTCACGGTGTAGTTCACTCGCATGAAACGCCGGTTGGTGCGCCGAGTGACGTATTCGGGCACGAACACATAACCGGCCTTGAGGTTTGCGAGGACTTCGGTGGTGGTCCACACGGTGGTGACGTTCTGAGTGAACGCGGCGTCATCCGCCACCTGAATAGCGACGGCGAGCGACGTCAGGTTGTTGAAGTCCTCGACCACCTGGATCAGCAGAGGCGTGTTCTTGCCCTTGCCGATGTCGCGGACGACACCGTTGGAGATCGGGCCGAGATCGATGACATTGGTGGACGCAGCAGTGGCGGTGATCGCCTGCGCGTTCGAAAGCAAGTTCTGGAGATCGAAGATCATGAAAGCGTCTTTCGGTTCGGCCTTCCGGCCATCTACGGGAGGAACGGCCCGCCGAAGCGGGCCGGGCCGGTTAGATCGCGACGGAGCCGACGAGCGCTTCCGTGTTGAGGATCGCGTCCGTCTCGCGGATCGGAATGCCGCGATAGGTCTTGACTTCCTTGCCCTCGACAACCGCCTGCGACAGCCCGGTATAGTTCGGGTTGGCCGCGAGCAGCGAACGATCGCTCGACTGCGCGTCGAGGATTTCGAGCACGTCGCGGTTCATGTAAATCGCGATGCGGCTCGACATCCCGTCACGGCGGCGGCTCTGGAGGCGGTAATAAGCCTTGCGCATCAGCGCCCACAGATCGACGGTGCCGGCGATCATATCGGAAACGTCGATGTTCGCGATCCGGGCGTTGTAGCGGAAGTCCTTCACGAACGCGCCGATATGCCAGCGGAACATGGTTTCCTTGGCATAGTACGGGTTGCCGTTCGCATCGAGAACGCGCTGCTCGCCCTTGTCCTCGATCGACACGCCGGCCTTGGTGCCCTTGGGATACAGCAACGAGGTCGCGTGATCACCCCAGGTCACGAACCAGATCGACGTATTGTCCGAACCTACGCCGCCACCGGGGATGACGTGGTTGGCAATGTTCGGCTTGGCCGGGTCGGGCCGGTTCGTGTTGTAGAGCGAATAGCGTGCCGAAAGGCCCTTGAACTTCTCGGGCGTGGTCGCGGTGTCGTGGTAGAAAATGCCGGTCGCCATTTCCTGGTTCATCGCTTCCAGGTAGGGCGAGCTGTCAACCAAGCGCTGCTTGGCCGGATCGGGCGCGAGCGCGAGCAGCCGGCTATCGACGAGCGAGGCGGCTTCCAGGAAGCCGGTCGTGTCGTCAACCTGCTGCATGGTCGCCTTGGACTGCGGCACGCCCTGATAGAGACGGCCCCAGGCGACGGACGGCAGGCCGGTGCGGATCATGTGCCGGTGCACGGCGTCCATGTTGCACTGAGTTGCAATCGCGTCGTCCAAGATCGGGTTTTGCCGATTGAGGATTTCGATAACCGTACCCTCGGCCGATCCCTTATGGGCGTCGATCAGGGTGGGATAGGAGTTGCCGATAGTCGCCATAGTTCATCAACCTTTCGGTGCGTCGTTCGGAAAGAGCATGTGCGCAGCATCGACCGGCTTGCCCGATCCACCTGCACCGCCATCGGCCGGATTGTCCTCTTTGATCATGGCACCGACCTTCGCCATGAAGCGGATAACCTCGGGATGGTTGCCGGCACCACTCGCCTCGAAATATTCTTTGAGACCGGGCGAGCCGAGCGTGTTGACGGCGCGCACGGCGGTGCTCACGGTGCCGTCCCACTTCGTGCCGCCAATGTCCTTGTCGGCCTTCGCGTTGTCGGCCCATTTGTCGGGCGTGCCGTTCTTCTGGAAATACGCATAGGACGCCATCGACCATTGGCCTTCCGGCTTGTTCGCGTATTCCGTTGCGCGCTTCGTCTGCACCTCGGTGAACCGATCAGCGAGCTTCTGCGCCTGCTTGCCGGTCAGGCCCAATTCCTTGAAGTCGGGCGCGAGCGCATCGACCATTTCTTGATCGACCTGGACGCCTTCCGGCGCGGTGATCGTGTACTTGCCATCGGCCGGCACAACATCGCCAGCGTCAGGCGCGGCCGGCTTGGTCTTGTCGTGCTCCGCTTTCGCGGCGGCGTTGTCGGCGTCCGACTTCTTCGGATCGGCGACGTACTCTTTCCAGTCCTCAGCCTTCGGCTTGTCGCCTTCCTTCGGCGGATCACCGGCAGCGGGCTTGGGCTCGCCCTCATTCGGGAACAGCACGCTCGCGGCGGGATCGGCCGCAGGCTTCGCGGGATCGACCTTCGGCGGATCGCCAGCGGGCGGCGTCACAACACCACCACCACCGCCGCCGCCCGAACCGCCCTCGCCCTCGAACGTTGCGACAGAACGCAGATAGCGCGTCAGATTACCCCTCAAGATCATCGTCGTTCTCCATGTGGTCGGCCGGCGCTTTCGCCGCCGCTCTGTCAATTTCCCTGATCGCGGCCATGTCCGTCAGCAGTGACGGGTACAGACGCGGATCGACGTCATCGAGCTTCGCGATGATCTTTCGCCCGGCCGATTGCTGACCGAGCGTGTAGTTCGTCGCGTTGTTCTCGCCGCAATAGGCGTCGCGGTAGATCGCGCATTCCTCCAAAATCCAGTAGAGGACGCGCTTGCCCGCGACCGTTGCCAGCGTGTCGCGGAATGCTTTCGCCAGTTCCGAGCGAGCGGCTTCTTGCTCTGGCGAGAGTTGTTCGTTCAAATCGCTCATTCCTCGCGCGCCTCCGGCTCACGCGCGCACCACAAGCCGAGCAGGCCGAAGCCGATCGAATAGGCGTAGAGCGGGCACCACATCAGCATTACGGCACCCTCAACGCGATCACGCGGGAGAGCGAGCGCGGACGTTCACGTACGCGATGGCCGTCGTTGCCGCTCTTGACGATCCATTCGCCATTGGCGGCGCGGCCGGTGATGATCCCGACGTGATGCCGCCAGACGACAATCACGCCCGCGCCTGGACCGCTAGCGGGCGATCCGACGCGCGCCCAATTTCGCGCGAGCCACAGCGATCGATCGAGCTTGCCGAGCTGCTGCCCCATCCACCAACCGCACCATGCGCGCGGCCGTGCGTCGGCCGTGCCCAGCGACGCGAGGAGAACCGCAGCCGCGAATATCGTTCGCCACATCACAACCTCACCCGATCCCGATTTGCTGGAGGAGCGCCTGCCCGCTTGGGTTCTGCCCCGCGCTCGCGAGCACACTCGCCGCGTCCGCGCCCTGCTTCATGGCCGGCGCAACGGTCGCCATCATCTCGGCGCGCTTCGCCTGCTGCTGCTCTTGAGCGCGCGCGGCCCGCGTTTCCTTGACCTTGTCGTCAGGGACCACGATCGAGGGCGGCGCGCCGATCATGTCGGCGTACTGATCGACCGCCTCGTCAGCGTCGAACTTGTCGAGGACTTCGGGCTTCACAGCCGCGAGCTGGCCGACGAAACCGGACAGCCGCTCGACCGCGCCGGTCGCGACCGCCTTCTGAGCCTGCGCCAGGATCGAGATGTACTCGACCTTGAGGTCCTGATTTTGCAATTCGCGCGGCGGCGGCGGCAGCTCGCGACGGCGATTGAGGATGTTGAACGTCCGATCAATCACCGGCTCAAGCTGGCCGTTGTAGATGTTTTCGAGCACCGGCCCGAGCGCGAGGAGCTTTTCTTCCTTGCGCTCTGCAATCTCCGCGACGTTGCGCGGCTGGATGCCTTCCATGTTCGAGATCATCAGGAACAGATCGGCATAGAAATACTGCCGCAAGCGCTCCTGGACGTCGCGGATGTCCTCGCGCAGTTCAGACAAGCTGATGTTCGTTTCCATCGCCGGCCGATAGCCCTTGCCGGTCGGATCATCGACATACGTCACCGATCCAGGCAGCAAGGATGCCGGGTTGTTGCGCATGGACGTCGGCCCGGTCATCGGCGGCCGGACCTTCTTGTCGATGCCTTCCAGCTTCCGGCCTTGCTCTTTCTGGAGCATCTTCGTATCGCCGAGCGCGTCATGGCCCGGAGCGGTCGAATAGTGATCATCGCCGGCCAACTCCCACGGCGGACAGACGATCGGGTTGTCATCGAACCCGCTTTCCTCCAACAGGCCCGTGTTGTCCGTCATCGCGTCGAGCCAGTAGTTCGACAGGAACGGCTTGTTCTTCTTGTCGATCAGGCCCGGCTCGCGGTTCATGCGCGGTTCGACCGCATGCCACACGTCATAGATCGCGTCATAGCGGCCGTTGTCGTATGCCGTCTTGATCGAGTTGCTGACGCGCGAAACGGCCGCATATCCGAACCGCGCGACGATGCGCGCGACCGACCAACGGAACGTCCGGTAAAGTGTGGTCGCGCGTCCCTTCTCATCGCGCGCGATCCAGAACCGCCCGTTGAGCAACTGCTGCATGCGGATGAAACTGTCATCGTCTTCGGCCAGGAGGCCGCACGGCTGGCCGAACAGCGCGAGATCGCCATAGCCGGTATGGAACGCGTTGTAGATGTTCGAGCCCGAGAACACCTCGCGCATGCGCTGCTCAACGGCGGCGAGATATTCTTTCACCGGGCCGAAGTCTTTCAGATCGGGATCATAGGTCGTCAGCCGGAACCACGGCCGCGCGGGCGACGTGAGGCCGGAATGCATCCCGGACTTGAGCGTGCGATATGCGAACGTGCCGCTGCTATCGAGGATAGCCTTGCGGCTGACCGAGCCCTCATTGCTCGTCGTCAACCGCAGCCGCGTCGGGTCGATAAACTGCGCCACTCCCGACCACTCGCTTTCCCACGGCTGGCGAATTGGCTTCAATTCGGTCGCGCGTCGGCGGTGATATTGGAGTTGCGTTTCCTGATGCGGCGCGTTGACGGTCATTTACCGATCCTGAAATTCTCGACTTCGCGATATGTCGCGCCGTCGTCGTCGTTCGCGCTTCGCACGAACACTCGACTGCCCCACGAGACGGATTGCGACGGCTGCAATCGAGCCATCACGCCCGAATGCACCTCGTCTTTTCCGGCCTTATCGAGCAGGCGGAATTTCATCACTGGCCCAGGAGGGTCTTTGCCTGCGTCGGCGCGGCGGTGGTCACGCCCGAACCGGACGTGAGGACGGTGTTGGCCCCCGCTCGAACGCGGTCGCTCGTGCGACGGCTCACTGAGGACCGAACGGCGTTACCGTCCGGCTGCTTCATCGCCTGAGTTTCAGGCGGGAGCTGCGGGTCGGGCATGTCGGGGGGATTGACGAGGCACATGAAGGATCACCATTCGCGGGGCGCTGGGTTATCCCGACGCTTAACCGCGAATAGTTGCCGCCACGAACTGCTTGGGGTATGAGACCGGTGCGCCCGCTTCGGCGTTGAAAAATTGAGCGCGTGTAGGTCCGAGCGCAGGCAGCACACAATTTGAGCGAAAGCGGCGACGTGCGCACGGTAGCCGCGATTAGTGGACGAGCCTTCGGACCAGGATCATTCGAGAGTGTTGTAATCGACGGCAGCCGTGCCGCTGCCGGCCGCGCCCTGCCCGGCTACTGTGCCGGCCGCGCTGTTGCGGTCCTTCTTTGCAACAGGCTCAGAGAACGTCAGCATGAGGGCGTCGCCTTTGTTGGGGCTTGGTAGCCCGCGATCCTTCATGTCCTCTTTGCTCTCAAGCTGTATCTTGCCGTCTAAACGCGGCACAGTCTCAGGCCCGATCAAGTCCTGATACAAATCCTCGTCCTTCGGGTCGATCGCGCCGCCCGCCTTGATCCACTTCTTGCCCGTGCCCCAAATCTCGGCGCGCTTGTTGAGATAGCCCGGATCAATCGGCTTGCCGCTGAACCAGATCAGCCGCCACGATCGGCCCATGACGCTGCCGGCCGACACGATGCCAGTGCCATAGCCCGCGTCCACGAACACCGCGTCAGCCTGATACTCATCCTCCAGGCGCGCGATCAGGTTGGCAACCTCGACGTCATTGTCATTGCGCGCGAGGCTCGCGAGGCTCTTGGAGTACAGTCCTTGCCGCAGCATGATTTCGAGCTTGTCGTCTCCCGTCCACGCGGGATCGACGCCCAGGATCACGGGCGCGAACGCGTAGCTCCCCTTGCGCAGATGCACCGCGCGGGCCTTGTCAACGTCATCGGCTGATATGAACTGCATGGCGCTTTGGGCAGGGAATTGCCCCCTCACACGGTATTTGACCACGTCACTGTCCTCGCCGTGATCGTCTACGAGTTTCTGCAAATACTTCTTGTTCGTGCCCTCGACCGTGCGGCTGTCAATCTGGCGGTTGACCCAGCGATGCCGGAAGCGTCGGAAGCACTCGCGAAAGCGCCCGCTGTTGCGCGTCGGGTTGCCGAACACCACCCAAATGATCACGGTGTTCTCGTCGGTCATCGCGCCCTCGGCGACTTCCCACACCTTGTCATGAATTTTCGACGCCTCATCGAACAGGAGCAGAATGATCTTGCCCTTGTTGTGCAGGCCGGCGAACGCCTCGGTGTTGTGCTCCGACCACGTCAGGAAATCCATGCGCCAGCTATCGCCGTGCTGCGGATCGCGCGACTTGATGCTCATCGCCTGGACGTCGAACCACGAGCCCGTCAGCGACATCTTGAACCACTTACCGACCTCCGGCGCGGTCTTGGTGCGCAACTGCGGCTCAGTGTTCGCCGTCATCAGGACTTTCGCGTCGTCCCAACACGACATGGCCCAATTCGAGAGCATGCCCATTTCGGCGGACTTGCCGATGCCGTGGCCGGACGCGACGCTGATTTGCAGCGGCTCGAACCGCGTTGCGGGATCGGCGAGGTGATCGCGGATCACGCGGTTGATATCCTGCTGCCACGCGCGCGGCCCGCTGTATTCGGTAAGCTGGCCGTGGCCCCAATCCCAGGCGACTTGCGACCATGCGTCAGGATCGTACTGGCACGCTGCGGCCAGCTCGATTATGTCGTCATTGGGATCGCGTTTAGTCGCCGAGCTAGCCATCGGTCAGGATCACGATAACGAGCGTCGCCGCAAATGCCGCTAGGCCGATCGCCCCGCCGAACAGGACGGTCATTTGCCGGCCTCGTCGGGCGCGACCGTCACCATGACGTCATACCGCACGCCGTCGATTTCAAATCGCCACTTCGCAGCGGTGCGAGGGACGAACTGATGCATCGCAAGCACGCGGTCGCACATCTCCACGATCTTGAGCCCGAGCGCGCTTGCGTCGCCGAGATCAGTCAAGCCGTCGCCGTTCGCGGTCATTGACACTGCTCCGGCTCTTTGGGCGTGGGCCAACAATACGGCATGTCGCCATCGCCCCACGGTCGCTGCTTGAAATATTCCCGACCGACCATGACGGCCGTCAGCAACGCAACGATCGCAATTGCGTATCTCATCACTTGCCCCCCTGCTTCGCCTTCGCGCGGGCGATGCGATCGGCCAGCGCCTCGACGCCCGCGACCTCGACCTTTTCCAAAAATGCTTGGACGCCGACGTGCTTGCCGATCAGCTCCAGGCGGCGCACGCGATCCGAAACCTTGATCTTGACCACGACGTCACCCGTGGCGTTGCCCTCAGCGTCTTTCACCTCGACGTGCTCGACACCGGCAACGAGGCCCTGACGCCAAATTTTCGGCCACTCGTGAACGGGCTTGATCGCGCCGTTCTCGAAATAGATATCGGCCATGTCGGCCTCAGCCTCGATCGCCAGACGCTTGAGCACCCAGGCCGCATCGATCTTGGTTTCCTCCGATCGCTCAGCCATTGCCGCGCCGATCGCCGCCTTGACCAGCGGGCGCGCCATGATCTCGACCGCATGTGCATTGGCAGATTTCGCGCTGTAGCCGGCGCGGATCACGGCCTTGGTTGCGTTGAGGTCGATCAGGTATTCGCGGACGAACGCGGCTTCCCTAGCCGTCAGATCGCGCGGTTGTTTCGGTTCCTTTGCCACGGCTTTCAACTCAGCTTTGCTTAGGCCGGGTTTTATAAGCGCGGACAGTTGTTGCTCAGATCACAACGCGCTGTTGCTGATGGAGCGTGGCGCGGGTTCCGAGTGGCAAAGGGGTTTCTAAGAGCGCGCAAACTTTTTTGAAATGGTCGGGATTGGCGGTTGTATACCCGGCTATAAGTTTAAACCGGGCTATACCTACCCTAATTAAAAACTTTATACCTCGCTTATAAAAGTCTTTGTCACAGGTATATTGTTGATTGTGTTGTATAATTGGAGCGGAGAGGTTGATAGCGAACAGATTTAGAGGCCGGAACAGTGGTTAACGTGGTATATACATTTGTACCGTTTCGGCCTTAATATTCGGATTATCGGAAACTAAATTTGTTCGTTATAAACCTCCTTGACGCTGATCCTGTTGTGTGTTCTGTTGTGGAAATCGCAACAAGGAACGCAACATGAGCGCGCAGTTGTTCACCCGCCAGGGCGAGGCCCACACCGGCCCGTTCCATACCGATAGCAAGGGCGCGGCCTCATTCGATCGCGCCCGCATGTGCAGCCGTTGCGGCGGCGCTGGCCGTTCCGACAAGTGGGCTCACACCGGCTACACCTGCTTTGATTGCGGCGGCGATGGCCGGCGCGGCGTCGAGACCGTTAAGCTCTACACTGCCGAGAAGCTGGCGAAGCTCAACGCGACCAAGGCCAAGGCCGACGCCAAGCGCGCCGCAAAGGCCGCCGAGATCGCCGCCGCCCGAGCTGCCGAGGCCGCCGCGAAGGCCGAGGGCTTCCGGGCAGAGCACGCCGCTTTGTTGGCTCGCGCCGAAGCCCACATGGACAACGAATTTATCGCCGACGTCATCACCCGCGCGATCGAGCGCAGCGAGATATCGAACACCCAAGCCGCCGCCGTCCTGGTGGCAATCGTGCGGATCGAGACCCGCCGCGCGCTGGCTCGCGCTTCCCGGCATGTTGGCCGGGTTGGCGAACGGCTGGAAACCACCGTCACCGTCGAGCGCGTGTCAGCGTTCGCACGCCCGGCTTTCAACGCCCCGTGGATCACCGAGACGGTGCACGTCATCACCATGCGCGACGTCGAGGGCAATTGCATCGTCAGCATGTCCCCGCGCTTCTGCCCCGAACAGGGCTCGCGCTTCACCCTCCGCGCCACCGTCAAGGACCATTCCAACTATCAGGGCCAACAGCAGACGAAGGTCACGCGCGCCAAGGCCATCACCATCAAGCAGAAGGAAGCCGCCTAATGCGCCCCCACCCCATCGCCGCCGCCGCCATCGCCGCGCTCGAGGAAATCGGCGCGCTCGCCGCCCTACTCTCGTTCATCGCCGCCGCCCTGGTTTGGGCCGGCGTCATCGGGGGATCGCTGTGAAACTGCCAAGCGCCAATGACGGCCCGGACGTGCGCCGAAAGGGCATCGGCAAGATAATCGCGCAGATCAAAGCCCAGCATCCAAATTGGACGGACGACCGCGTTGCCGTCGCGGCAAAGACCGAGTGGCACCGCCGCCATCGACCGAACAGGGACGAGCAATGACCGCTCAAACCCTGATCGCGCTTGGCTGCGGCGTTCTCGCCCTCGCCCTTGCGTGGCGCTGGCAGCAAGAGGACGACGCCAGCCATGGCTAACATCGCCCGCGTCATCGACTACGAGACCACGGGCACGCCCGAGGACGCCGCCGCCGAGATCATCGAGTTCGGCCGCATGGACGTGCACCTTGCCTCGCGCACGATCGGCAACCCCTGGACGTCGCTTGCGCGTCCGCGCGGGCCGATCCCGGCAGTGACGAAGGCCGTTCACCACATCACCGAGGCCGACGTTGCGGAAGCGCCCGAGGCCCGCGAGTTGTGGGAGGAGTTCTTCGACGGCTGTTCGCCGGCTGACATCCTGGTCGCGCACAATGCGAAGTTCGAGCAGCATTTCCACACGGGCGATGGTCGCGCCTGGATCGACACGTACAAGGTCGCGCGCGTGGTGTGGCCGGACGCGCCGACGCACTCGAACCAAGGCCTGCGCTATTGGTTAGAGCTCACGCTTGACGCCGAGCAGGCTTTCCCGCCGCATCGCGCGTTGCCCGACGCCTATGTGACGGCTCACATCCTGGTCCGGCTTCTCAGCCTCAAGACGATCGACGAGATGGTCCACATCTCAAAATATCCCGCGCTCCTCAAGGTTATGAACTTCGGCAAGCACAAGGGCACGACGTTCGAGGCCGCGCCGCTCGATTACCTGGAATGGATCAGGGACAAGAGCGACATGGACGAGGACACCAAATTCACCGCCCGCTATTGGGTCGCGAAGCGCACGAGGGCTGCATGACCCGCCGCATCCCAGGACAAACCGCGTTCGCCTTCCGGCGCTACATCGTTCGATGCAATGGCATGGGTGAATGCCGCGTCGATGCATCCGACGCCCCGGCCGCGAAATATCGTGCGTTCCAGCTCGCGCGCGAGGCCGGTTATCGCGGCGACTTCATCGCTTTCGTTGAGCGAGGCGTCACAGTGCGGGCCGATCGCCGCACGATCCGCTATGGATCGACGTCGCCGGAGCTTGGGCTATGAGCGTCACCGCCGCCCTCGCCCGCGACGAGGCGATTGCAGACGCCTTGCGCGTTGCCACGGCAGTCATCGGCGACGACGTTGCGACGCCCCAGGCGCTTGCCATCATCGCCGCGATTAAACGCTTGCGCGCAGCCGACCCGATCAAGGTCGCGCAGCTCCGCGCCGTCAACTACCTCGCCCAGCTCCAGGCGACGGCGCAATCCATGTGGAACGGGCACTATGACGACGGCGCGACGGGACCGGCCCATGACGTCATTGCCGGGATCGACACGCCGATAGGCCGCTTTCGGTGCACGACATGGCGACGCCGCTGGACCAACGGCAAGATCGCATGGGCCAGCGAATACTATCTCAACGACCAGCCAATCACGATCGCCGAGATCGAGGCGGCCGGCTTGGCGCAACGGCCGACAACCCGGCAGAGGCGAAGGCAAGCAGAACTCGCCGATCCGAACCGCCGACCGGGCTCACGCAATCCGAGAACTGTCAAGTCAACAAACGGCTAGGCGAGTGGCTGTGGACGTCTGCAACTCTGAGGGTTCTCGCCGAGGGGTTGCGGTGATAAAGGGCAAATACCTTTGGGGTGGAACTGGGAATGCAACTAAAAACTTTGACCGGGCTCCGGGGCGTTGCCGCCCTGTGGGTCATGGCTTTTCACTACACTGTTGGGGCGGGATGGACTGGAACCGGCTTTTGGTTCGATCTAGTCGCGATCGGGAACGCAGGGGTGATCATCTTTTTCATCCTGTCCGGCTACATCATGAGCCACGTCTACAGCGGAACATTCGCGACGAGCCCGACCCCGAGCTATGCGCAGTTCATGTGGGCGAGGTTCGCCCGCGTGTACCCGTTGCATGTCGCCACGCTGATCGCGTTCGGCTTCATCGCCACGCACTACGAGCAAATGCGACCGACCGATGGGCCTTACACCTTTTTCCTCAACCTCGCCCTCGTCCAAGCCTGGGGCTTTGTGCCGGACCTATCTTGGAACGCCCCGGCCTGGACGATCAGCGCCGAATTTTTCTGCTACCTGCTGTTCCCATTCGTCGCCTTCGCACTGGTGCGCGCGCCTGTTGCGATCAACGCCGTCGTTCTCGCGGCCAGCATGTACTTTGTCGCGTCGCCGCCCTGGGACGCGGTCCTTCACCTCTTGGGCCTGACGCGGGAAAGCCCGTATGACTATGGCTTTTACCTCGTGCATTTCGGGTTCATGTTCTTGGCCGGCATGGCATTGAGGCGCGTTGTTCATGCCCTCCAGTCCATCGCCAAGCCTCATCAGATTGTCTTTGATGGGCTGTTTGTCGCCGGGCTCTGCGGCGTCCTCTGGTATGCACAGCCGCCGCTCTGGGATTGGCACATCGCAATCCCCACGGTGCTCGTCATCGCCGGCCTCTCTACCGATAAGGGCATTGGCCGGCTGCTGCTCGGAAACCCGGTCGTGTTCCTGCTAGGGGAAATCTCCTATGCGCTGTACCTCACGCATGGGATGTTTCACATGGCGTTCACGCGCGAGTTCCCAACCGCCTCGACGCCGACGATCGCCGCTTTCGCGCTGATGTTCTCCGTTGCCGTCTATTACCTGTTCGAGCGGCCGGCGCGCACCATGCTGCGAAAACTTTCCAGCCGGCGCGATATCACCAAGTCAGGTCAGCTTGACGCCGCTCAAGTTCTTCCTCGGTGAGCCTTCGATAGTAGATGCGATCACCGATCGCTCTAGCGCAAACGATATCGCCCCACGCGGACTTTGTGCCATCTGCGAACGTCACGCGTTGCCACGGCAAGAGAGATACCAGCTCATCATCCGAGGCAGCATTGTTCATTTCGGCCTTCTCCGCGCTGTAGAGAACTCCAACTCTAGCAACCCCCAACAAAATTGTAACTCCCCGCTTGACAGTCTTTTAAACACGTCCATAGTGTTGTGATATTCACAACGTCACAACAGGACGCAACGATGAGCGCAACGCCGACCGATCCGGCCGACTACGCTTTCCACCACTGGCGCAAATTCGAGAGCCAACAAGAGCACGCCGAGCGCGTCGAGGCGGCCGAGGCAACAGCCGGCCGCTACTTCGCCAGCGCGACTAAGCCGCAGCTCGCGGCCTTCAACGCTACCATGGAGTTCCTGCGGCCGTTCAGCGGCCCCGTCTGGGATCGCCGCCGCACCTTTGCGCGGGCCGTCTGGAACGACGCCACGGCCGGCGCTCGCGACCTGTTCAATATCACCGCCGACGAGATCATGCGCGACGGCGAGGTTTCCGAGGCGACGTCACTGGCATGGGACATCCTCGCCGATCAGGCCGAGCAGCAGCCGGCACCCTTCACCCCCGCCACCCACCAACTCCAGGCATCACTATGACCAAGTTCGTTATCGTCGAAGGCCGCGCCCTCAAGCAGGCAATGAAGCTCCTCACCGCCGTCATCGAGCGGCGGAACACCATTCCGATCCTCAACCATGCCAGGATCACCCACAGCGACGCGGGCCTGCGCATCAGCGGGACTGACCTCGACCTTGAGGCGAGCGTTGACCTGGACGTGATCGACGGCGCGGGCGGCGAATGGTCCGCCTGCATCAACGCGTCGGTCCTCGCCGGCATCGCCCGCGTCGCCGGCACGATGAACGTCCGGATCGAGCGCGCCGACAATGACCTCAAGGCGGCGATCACCCTTGGCGACGGCGCGGCATTCTACGAGATCGAGACCCTGTCCGAGACCGACTATCCCGAGATCGGCGGCGAGCGCGGCGACCTGATCGAGGCGTTCACCAACGGCATGTTCGCCGCGACGCTGGACAAGGTGAAATGGTGCATCTCGACCGAGGAGACCCGCTATTACCTCAACGGCGTTGCGTGGCACGTCACCGCGAAGGACCGCCGCTTTGTCGCAACGGACGGCCACCGCATGGCAATCTGCAAGTATGCCAGCGAAGGCGGCCCGGAAGGAACGCGGATCATCCCGCGCAAGACGGTGCGGATCGTCACCGAACACCTTGCCGGCAAGGACGTGAAGTTGTTCGCCGTCGAGCCCGGCAAGATCGACATCGTCGCGCCCGGCGTCACGCTCCGCGCCAAGCTGATCGACGGCACCTATCCCGACTATTCCCGCGTCCTGCCGAACCGCCACGATTTCACGTTCGACTTGAAGCGGGACGAGATCGTTGCCGCCATCGATCAGGCGACGGCAATCGGAGGCGACAGGACGACGGCGATCAAATTCAGCAACGCTGAAGGCCGCGCGATGATCGAGCGTCGTAGCGCTGACTTTGGAAGCGCCAAGGTCAAGACCTCGACCGCATGGCCGACCGGGAAAGATCAGCCGGCCGCGTTCGCCTTCAACAGCCGATATCTGCGCGAGGTAGCGAGCGCCTGCCAGGGCGCGATCACCCTGCGAATGGTCGATCAATCGTCGCCGTTCTCCATCCACGACGAGGACGCCACCATGACCCGCGTTCTGATGCCGATGCGGGCCTGATGCCGATCAGCCCCGAAAAAATGAGCCGCTATCCGGGCGGCTCGATCACGTCGAAGGTCTGGCGATGCTTCCGGGCCTTCATCCTCTTCCGCGCAGCGAACCGTTGCGAGGGAACGCCCGATCGTCCGTACTGCCGCGCCAGGAATGGCGCGGCTCACCCCGAGACCGGCAGCAGGGTTGTGCTGACGATCGCCCACATGGACCACGACGAGAGCCACGCCGATCCCGAGCGGTGCCGCGCTCTCTGCCAGCGCTGTCACAACCGATGGGACGCCGGCTATCGCCGCAGGAACCAAGCCGACACATGGCGCGGCAAGTATGCCGTCGCCGACCTTTTTGCGGAGCTATGCGAATGACCCCGTTTGCATCCGTCGCGCTGTTCCGCCGCAACGGCGGGATCGTATTCAAGGCCCCGCGCAAGGAGCCGAGCGACCACAAGACCCAGGCGCGGAAATCCGCGTCGCGCTTCTGGAGCGGCAACATCGCCGCCCCGGACATGCTCACCAAGATCATCCTGGTACAGCACGACGGGCGGACGGTGTACGTCGCCGAGCGCGCCATCGTAAACGGTCAAGATCGCCCTTGGGTGGAATACCGCCTTGACGCTGACGACGCGCTCAAGACCGCGCACGTCGCGGCCTGCCTGTCAGAGCTTGGAATTGATCCGGCATCAGTCCCGCCGCCGATGCCCGACGTCCTCGAAATCAACGGCGTGATCTACAGGCGAGAGATATGACCCCGGAACCCTGCCCGCTGACCGCGCGGGAACTTGAGATTGCGCGGCACCTATCGAATGGCGAAACCGCCGCGTCCATCTCAGGCAAGATCGGATGCACGACGCACTCGGTGAACATGCAGATCAAGATCGCCCGCCGCGTCGTCGGCGCGCGGAACAGCTCGCACCTCGCCGCCACGGCCCTGCGCAAGGGATGGATCGAATGAACACCGCTTTCCTGCTAATGGCGCAGTACAACGCCGCCGTGATCCCCCTGGAGGCAGTTTGCAAGGACTACTTCCAGCACTTGACCCCCAACGAGTTCGCGCGGAAAGCTACGAAAGGCGACCTCGACATGCCGGTGATCCGGATCGAGGGCAGCGCGAAGGCCACGCGCGGCGTCCATCTCGCCGACCTCGCCGCCTGGATCGACAAGCAGCGCGAGGCGGCCCGCAAGGAATGCGACCAGCTACAGGGGCGGCGATAATGAGCGAGATGGTCGAGCGTGTCGCAAGGTCAATCACCGAGGCATTCGAGCGCGAGGGCCGAGTGTTCGACCACGATCAGGCCAACACCCTCGCCCGCGCCGCTATCGAGACGATGCGAGAGCCGACCGAGGCGATGGATGACGCTGGCTTTAAGCATACGGGAAATCCAGAGACTGTCTGGCAGGCCATGATCGACGCCGCTCTTAGGCCGCCGTCATAAGCCATGGCCACCAACGTCAGCATCCGAAAGCACGAGGCAGTCAAGGACTGCGGAAGCTTTGAGGTCCGGTATTCTGACGGGCGAGCCTCGGTGTACTTCTATTGGGACGACATCCCGAGCCGGCGCTTGAGGCCAGATCAGGTGGACAGGAAAACGGCCCTCGAAGCAGCCAAGGCGTTCGCCAGAACCGAGCGGAAAAGGCTGGCATAACTAGCGCCGGGCACCTATCTCCCGGCCATGCTCAAATCGCCATTCCAGCCCTGCCTGCCGAAGCGCGGGAAGAATGTTCCCGATCGGCCGGAATGGATTCACGAGATCAAGCACGACGGCTATCGGCTCATCGTCCAACGCGAGGGCAAACGCGTCCGGCTGTTCACTCGAAACGGCCACGACTGGACCGATCGATATCCGCTCATCGTTCAGGCCGCCTTGCGAAACCGATCGACGTCGTTCGTCCTGGACGGCGAAGCCGTCCTTCTCCGGATCGATGGGGTGTCTGATTTCGACGGGCTGCATTCGCACCGGCATGACGACGAGGTTCAGCTATACGCCTTCGACATCCTCGTGAGCGACGGCGACGACTTGCGAGGGGTGCCCCTCAGCATGCGCAAGGCCAATCTCTCCAGGCTGCTCGCGCGGCGCGTGGAGGGCATCCACGTCGCGCCCTATGAGACGGGCGAGATCGGCCCGGACCTGTTTCGGCATGCCTGCCTGATGGGCCTAGAGGGCATGGTTTCCAAGCACGGGGAACGCGCCTATCGCCCCGGCCCGTGCGATCACTGGATCAAGGTGAAGAACCCGGCGCACCCGGCCATGACCCGCGTGCAGGATGCCCATAAACGCCGTTCGTGATTGGACCGACAAGCATTAGATGGGCCGGATCACAATTGTATCACATGGCTGGCGACGGTCCCCGTAACTGCCAGCAACGGCTTGGCTTTTTTCGTTAGTCAGTCCAATCCATCATGGGTGCCACGGAAAAGCGATAGTCTTGATATTTCAACAGCTTAGCTTACTCTTCAATGGGATGAATAGCGAACGTGTGCACTCCAAACTAGACGAAATTGCACACGTTTGTACCCGTTTTGACCTCTCAGTGCACACATAGTGCACACGAAAGTCGGAGTGCACACGCGTGGCGACCTTCACACAAATGGCATCTGGGAACTGGCGCGTCCAGGTCCGCCGGAAGACCCGCTATGTGGCCGAGACATTCCGACGGCGTAAGGACGGCGAAGAATGGGCGCTCGAGATGGAGCGCAATATCGACCGCAACGGATCGTCCAAGCCACGCGTGGCGCGGAACGTTCGCACGTTTGGCGATCTGATCGACCTGCACGATGAAGACATGCATGAAGTTGGAAAACCCCCTCGCCGGTCAAAAGCTGCTGTGATGGCGTCGCTCAAGACTGAGCTCGGCAGCGTGAAGCTTCCCGCGCTCGATCGAGAACGGCTGATCGAATTCGGAAGAAAGCGCGCCAAGGAAGGCGCTGGCCCTGCAACGTTGGCCATCGATTTGTCTTTCATCCGGACAATCATAACTCATGCCGCCGCGGTGCACGGTATCGAGGTTTAAGCCGAGGAAGCCCGCCTCGCACGCGTCGCGTTAAGTCACCTCAATTTGGTTGGAAAGAGCAAAGAGCGCGACCGACGGCCCACACAAGACGAACTCAACGAACTAATCGAATAAAGCAGATGTCGGCCAGGCTCACCCCCTCGCCGACCAGGGCTTGGCGCGCAGGCCGCAGGGCCCGGTCGATCCCGGCCATGTAGGTCGTGAAAGCTTCGTCGGCGCGAGCGTGGACATCCGCGGCAAGTTCGGAGCCTTGCATGGCGAGCAGGTAGATCTGCGCATCGCGGCCGAACACCAGACTGACATCCAGAAAGCTGTCAATCCGCGAGGCCTCGAATGGATCGTGGCCATATAGACCGCTCCGCTCCGCCTGGCGGGCGACCGCGCGCATGATGCTGTTGGACTCGAAAATGCCGACTTGTCCGTCCCCGCTGAAACCCGCGGGGACCGTCCCGAACGGCTGGGCCGCAAGGAAGGCGTCGGTCTTGTAGAGCTTGCGGCCCTTGAACCCGATGCGGCCCACCCGCTCCGCGGCTGAGCGTTCCTCTGCGGGCACTTCGCTCAGCGGGCGAGCGTCAAAATCCCAAAGCCAGTCCACGAGTTCTGCGCCCGCGGCGCCCCGCACCTCCAACGCGACGCCGCCGATGCGCGCGGCGATGACCGCCTTCCAAACACGAGGATTGGGCAAGTAGGAAAAGATCCGCACCTCGGCCATAGTGCTGTCTCCGTGGCGCGCCGCTAAGCCGGTAGCGCAGTTATTCGTGCATTGGGCCGTGGAGCTGGACATGCTTGAGCCCTTATTCGACATGTTGAGGGGGACCAGCATGCGCGGAACGCCTGCTCGACGAAGAGGGCCGAAGCGGCCAAGGTCTCATACGACCGTGAAAGGAACGCGATAGAGAGCATTTCTCTTTCCGTCGTCCGGCTGACTCTCGCCGGAACGGGAGGTCGCGCGGGAAACGATGCTTTGTTGTCCCGCCGCCGCCTCGAAGTCGCACATGAATTGCGTCCACGAATGGCCGGTAGGCTTTTCGACGGCGCAGGCCTTCCAGGAAAGCCCCTCATCCAGGCTGATCTTCACGCCGGCCACGCCGCCATCCGCCCACGCCCAACCTGATGCCCGAACGACGGCCTCCCGCTCGAGCGAAGTCCCGGGCACAGGCCACACGATCACCGATTGCGGAGCGATGTTCCAGACCGGGCGCGTCACGCCCTCGGCGACGACATCGTTGTACCAACGTGTCGTAAAGGGACCAGGAGCGCGCTCTTTGCGAAGCTCGATCCTCCGGAGCCATTTCACGCTGTTGGTCCCATAGAATCCCGGTACGACCAGCCGCAGCGGATGGCCGTGCTCCGGTAACAGAGGCTCGCCGTTCATTTCGTAGGCCAGGAGGACCTCGGCCCCCACGCGCGAGCGAGGGAGATCCTTCGTGTAGTGCCCGCAATCCGCGCCGCCGAACTCACCCGCGTCCGCACCGACGGACCAGACAAAGGTAGCCTCCGGGTCCGGTTCGACGCGTTGGAGGACATCGTCCAGACGCACGCCGCCCCATATCACGTTGCAAACACGCTGCGTCGGCTTGTCCGGAGCCAACGGGCTTCCCGCGCATTGGTGCACTGAGGCGACGGTTACCTTCGGCATCCGCTTGAGATCCCGCACGGTGACGCGCATTGGGCGGCCGATCATGCCGGCGATCTCGATCTCCCACGCATCACCGTCGCTCACCTCCAAGACGCCCAGGTGGCAGAGAACGATACAATCCTTCGTCGGCGTCGTCCGCTCGATCAGCTTGTGGGGCTCGGACGGGATCCGCGCGAAGAAGCCTTTGACCTTATATTCGAACGCTTCAGACATCCAATGTTTCCGTAGCAACTGCGCGATGGAGCCGACGCCGGCCGATGACCAACCGAGAAGGAGCGGTCGCATAGACGAGAAAACTAGAACTCGTTGAGGTAGGCGTTGTCCCGCTCGAAGATGCGCGATAGGTGACGGCTCACGGTCCGAACGCGCGCCAGGAACTGCAGGTCCTCGTGAACCGAGTGGAAGACATCCCGATAGACCTTCACCTGATCGGGAAGCACCGGGATCAGCCTGGGATCGGTCTTCGCAGAGAACAAGGGCAGCAAACCGATGCCGGCTCCCGCAGCGATGGCCTGCTGCTGCGCGTGCATGCTCGACGATCTGAAAACCACGTTGGTCGGATCCAGCACGTCGAGCAACCAGTGAACGGGCTGGATCGCGATCAGATCCTCCACGTAGTCCACGAAGGTATGGGCCGCCAGTTCGTCCCGGTCCCTCGGCGCGCCGCGCTGGGCGAGGTAGGCTTGACTGGCGTAGAGCGCTAGACGGAACGATCCGAGCTTCTTGACCTCGAGTTTCGCTCCCGCGGGATGCACGAAGCTGATAAAGATGTCCGCTTCGCGCTTGGTGAGGCTGATGATGTGCCGTTCGGTCACCAGTTCGACAGTAATGCCGGGACTTTGAACCGCGAGCTCGGCGAAGCGCTGAGCAAGAAAAAAGGCTCCGATACCCTCCATCGTCACGACACGGACCCGGCCCGCTGCAGTCGCACTGTCCGCTCCCATCGCCGGCTCGACGGCCGAGGCCTCCTGTTCGATGCGTTCGGCGATGTCGAACAGACGATGTCCCCGCTCCGTCAGCACGAAGCCGTCCCGGTTGCGATCGAAGAGCTTGACGGCAAGATCCTTTTCGAGCTCCGCGATCCGGCGGCTTACCGTCGTATGATCGACCTTCAACCGGCGGGCGACCGGCGCCAGCCGCCCCTGTCGGGCAAGTTCCAGAAAGAATACGAGATCATTCCAGTCGAACAATGCGGCCGCCCGTGCCTCGATCCACTCGAATAGGCGCCCCGACAAAATGCGGGCCAGCCGACGATATCGACATCCTAGCCTCCCGTCACCCGGCGGCCAACAGCGCCAAGGCAGCTTCGGAGACCGTCGTTTCGGCAATCTCCGCGTTCAAAATGCCTTCTTGAAGCGTTCTGCTGTCCTTCGCGAATGGCCTTAAACTCATGTCTTCTGCAGCGTCGCCAGATATTCCTCCGGCTTCGCGGAGTCGAACTCGCGACCGAAAATCCGCTCCTTGCCGAACACGATCGGCGGAGGCTCGACACCGTCCTCCTTGAGGATCCGCGCCGCGTCGATCGCCAGCATCACCTTCTCCGCGAGAGCCTTGTAGTCGATGTCCTCCTTGAGCATCTTCCATCGCTTCAACTGCGTCATCAGCCAGACGGCGGCCGAGTATTGCGGAAATGGCCGATAATCGACGCGCTTCGGATCCTCCTTGATCGCTCCCAACCCGTCCGCGTACCGCCCCGTGATGACCTGGTCGATGACGACTTCGGGCGCGTTCAGGTACTGCGGCTGCGACAGGACCTTCGCCATTCCAACCCGGTTTCGGTCGTCGGAGACGTGAAGGCTGGCCGCAACAATCGCCCGGTAGAAGGCCATGAAGGTGTTCGGGTTCTGCGTTATCCAGCTTTCCGCCGCCGATACCGCGCAGCACGGGTGCCCGTCCCATATTTCGCGCGAAATGAGGTGGATGAAGCCTGCCCCCTCGAACACGGCCCGCTGCCCGCCCGGCTCGCCGCCGAAGAAACCATCGATGCTGCCGACCCGCAGATTCGAAACGTATTCCGTGGGCGGCACCACTCGATATTTGACGTCGTTGTCGGGATCCAGTCCGTGGGCGGCGAGATAATTGCGCAACTGCAAGGCCTGATGGCTCTGGTCGAAGGGAATGGCAAACGTCATTCCTTTCCAATTCTTCGGATCGCGATTGTCCCGGTGTTTCATCGCGAGGACGAGCGAGTTGCCGTTCTGGTTCAGAATGGTCAGGATCTTGATGGATTGCTGGTTGCCACCGAGACCTGCCGTCATCGTCAATGGCACCGGCATGACCTGTTGCGAGACATCGAGCTCGCCGTTCAACATCTTGTCCCTGATCAGGGCGATGCCGGCGATCTTTTGCAGCGAGACCGCGAGACCCTCCTTGGCGTAGAAGCCGATCTGTTCGCCGTAGATCAGCGGCGCAGCGCACGTGATGGCCAGGAAGCCGACGTTGAGTTTGGTCTTTTCGAGCGGCTTCTTCTCCTGCGCGATGGCCTGCAGGGTCGACACCGGGAGGATGGTGCCCAGGGCCCCCAAAAGGGTCGCGGCCCCGACCGATTTCAGAAGCTGCCGTCGCAGAACCGGTTCCGGGAACAAGCCGTGCAGGAGCGCCTCCTCGATACCGTTCGCCACCGCCTGTTCAACCGTCGTCCGGGACGCTTGGGCCGGGGCACAGCAGAAGCAGCCCCGGAACCGGCTTAGTCGATCGCGAAATTCATTGCGCAATGCGGCCTCCTCTCGTTGTGACCTGTCGGATCGACGGATCAGCTTGCTGGCTGGATATCGGGGGATGTCTGGAGACGTTCACCCATCTCGATCGCGCCCATCTCGGTTGGCGTATCGACGAAGGTCGCCGGCATCAGACGCTTTCGGCTGACGGTCAGATCGAAGACGTCGAACCGGTTGTAGTAGCCGACCACGTCGTGGAACTGCTTGGGTTCGATGCAGCGGCGCAGATCGAACTCGGCGTATGCGATGCCCTCCTCGTCCTGCAGCGTGTCGCCCAGGGTTTCGCCAGTCGGATCGACGAAGAAGCTCACCGCGCGGGGCGTCGCGTCGATCACGTCTGCGACGGTTGAATCCCGTTCTATGAGGAAGTCGCGCAACGCCTTGTCCATGTAGCCGGCGGTGACGATGCCGAACGCCTTCGCCTCGAACGAGTGCGCGCTGGCACGGATGCGATTGGCGGCGACGTTGTTGAAGTTTCCTCCGCCTTTGGGCCGTCGGGTCGGCCACATGGGTGGCCAACTCGAAATGTGGACCTGCTCGGCCTGAGCCATCAGGGTGTACCTGGCGAGAGGGTTGGTGTTTTCCCCACAGATGAGGTTTCCGACGCGCCCGACCGGGGTATCGACGACCCGTAGACCTTCGCCGTCGCCGGCGGCCCATACGAGCTTTTCGTAGAAGGTCGGCACCAGCTTCCGGTGATGATTGAGCACGTTTCCGTCGGGGCCGATCATGATGTTGCTGTTCCAGATCAGCCCCACGCTGACCGGCGAGCTCTCGCTGATCCCGATCGAGACGGTGACTCCGAGCGTGCGTGCCTCGTTCCGGATGGCGGCAATCTCGGGACCGTTTGCGGCGACGGACTGCTCGGCCATGCGCACGAACAGATCGTGGTTGTCGATCGGCGCCCAGAGAGCGGCCCAGACAGGGAAAGCGGGAATGTAGGTTTCCGGGAACGCGATCAGTTGCGCTCCGGCCTTCGCGGCTTCGCGGATGATCGAAACGGCTTTCGCCGTAGTGGCCGCCCTATCGAGAAACACGGGAGCGGCGTGGACCGCGGCGACCTTGACCGGTGAAGACATGACTTTTTCTCATTTCAATTGGTATGTCGTGAATGTCAGGCGGACAGCTTCTCGCCATCGAAGTAGCTCGAGAGACCCGTCCCCGGCGTGCAGTTCACGTACTCGAAGACGTTCCCCTGCTTCGGAATGACGAACACCTCGTGCCACGTCCGCAACTGATTGGCCTTACCGTACTTGCGGTAGCGCGCGATCGCCGCCGAAAAGATCGCTTCGTGCGACGCGTGATGCTCGGCCCAGTTCTCCATGTGCTTGAGCGACAGGAAGTAGCCGAGCGCGTGCGTCTCGAGCACGGCTTGCCCGGCGACGTCGCAGGTCTGCTGAAAACGTAGCGAAGCGCACCCCGTGGCCGTGGGGCTCTCCTTGAGGAAATCCATACCGCGCAGAAGAGGAGCGCGCAGTTCGCGCATATAGTCGTCCGTCTGGGACGGATCGCAGCGCCCCCAGAAGGCCGCCGACCGGATGATGGCGAGATTTTCCGGGGTGACGATGCGCCAGCGAGCCCCCTTCGTCGCCCTCGCCTGCGGAGCCGGCAGATCGGGCATCGGCGACTCCAGCTTGTCGGCCGCAGCCAGCGGTATTCGGTCCCGCATCGCGCCGTAATAGCCGCAATAAGGCGTCGGATAGATCGCGACTTCCTTGGAGAGCATCAGCCCGGCGGGATAGTCCTGCCAGTAGATACTCTCCTGCCGGTCGACGGGAACGGTGATGCTTTCGCGGAAATAGCCGGTCGGCTCGGCCAGGCGCGCCTCGTCGCCCCACCAGGATTTCACATGGGGGTCGGCCAACCAGTCGTCGCGCTTCTGCCGGTCGACCCAATATGCGGCCACGATATGGGTGTACAGGCCGTTCTGATCGACGAACCACGCGTGATCGTGGACGGTCGGGCCGTTGCGCAGGACGAGGGCCGCTTCGATCCACCGGAAGAACGGCGATGCATGCACGTCCTCCGCCGACCTTCCCTGAACGCCATGGAAAGCGACGCAGATTTCGTCGCAGCCGTTCACGAACGCGGTCGACCAGCGCTGAACGACCGGTTCAAACCCCTTTGGCTTTCGCAGCGGATTGACCCGCTCGTAGATCTGGATGGTCATGTCCCTGCTCTCTCCCTTAATGGACGCCGAAATACGCTCTGTGCAGTTCTGGGTTCTGCATCAGCGTTTCGGCATCTCCCTCGGCCATTACCTGGCCTTGAACGAGTACGTAGCCGTAGTCCGCCACCCGTAGCGTCTGCCGGACGTTCTGCTCGACCAGCAGGATCGAAAGCCCAGCGGTCTTGAGCCTCTTCACGATCGCGAACACCTCCGACACGAACAGCGGCGAGAGACCGAGCGACGGCTCGTCGAAGACAACCAGTTCCGGATCCGTCATCAGGCCGCGAGCGATCGACAGCATCGAGCGCTCTCCGCCGGACAACGTTCCGGCGAGCTGCCTGGATCTTTCCTTGAGCCTCGGAAACGTCTCGAAGAGCTCCTCCATCCGGGCCGCGACGCGGGCATTGTCCCGAATGAGCAGGCCGCCCACCTTGAGATTTTCCGCCACCGTCATCTTCGGAAGGACGCGGTTGCCCTCCGGCACGGTCGCGATTCCGAGGGCGGCGATCCGATGCGTGGGCATGCGCACTATCGCGTCGCCTCCGAAGTAGATCTCGCCCTTCTGCGCCCGGTTGAGTCCAAGGATGGTCCGGATCAGTGTGCTCTTGCCGGCGCCGTTGGCCCCGAGGATGCACGTGACCTGGCCGGGCTTCGCCTCCACGGTCACGTTCCTCAGGACATCGGCCTTGTCGTAACCTGCCGTGACGCCAATGACCGATAGCTTGCGGGAGCTCTCGGAAGCGGTCCTCATGCGTCTTCTCCCAGATAGGCCGTCTGCACGTCACGGTCCGCCATCAGCGCGTCGAACGCCCCTTCGAATATCTTGCGGCCGAAATTCAGCACGACGCAGCGGTCGGATACCCTGCGGATCACGTCCATCTCGTGCTCGACCAGAACCACGGCGAGTTCCGGAAGCTCGGCGCGGAACGCCAGAAGATCGCCCATCAGTTGCCGGGTCTCGTCGTGGGTCATGCCGGCCGACGGTTCGTCCAGCAACAGCACGCGCGGCTTGGCTATCAGAGCCCTGCATATCTCGATGCGCCGCCGGTCGATCATCGTGAACGAGCCGGCGGGCTGGAACAGACGGTCGGCGATCACAGGATTGAAGCGGTGAGCGAGCGACCGGACCTCGCGGATCGAGGCGTCGACTTCGGCCCGCCAGCGTCCACGGCGGAAGATGTTCGTCGTCAGACCGAGATCGAGAGACGTGAGTTTGCCGACCACGATGTTGTCGAACGCGCTCTGTTCGAGCATGAGGCGGGACCGCTGGAATGTCCGGACGATGCCCGCCTGCCCGATCGTCTGGGGCGATTTGGCGAAGAGATCGAGGTATCCCAGACGGACGGTTCCGGCAGTCGGGCGATAGAGACCCGTGACGACGTTGAAGAACGTCGTCTTTCCGGAGCCGTTGGGTCCGACGAGACCTACGGTTTCGCCGCAGTCGAGTGTAAAATCGAGACGGTCCAGCGCGACGAGGCCGTCGAAACGCATCGTCAGGCCCGTGCAGGCGAGCAGAGCTCCGGTCACAGCCCCTCCTCCCGCCCCGCGGAAAAGCGGGAAAAGTCGCGGAGCGGCCGCGGGAGAATGCCGAACGGTCTGAAGAGCAGGATGCAGAGCACCAGCACGGCAAAAATGAGCAGGCGATACTCCTGGATCGCCTGCAGCTTCTCGGGCAGGACGATGATGATGCAGGCGGCGACGACCGCGCCCCACATGTTTCCCAACCCGCCGAGCACGACGATCGACAGCATCAGGAGCGATTCGCCCAGACCCGCTCCGTTCGGGGTGACGAAGCCGTTCATCATGCCGTAGACGGCACCGGCGACGCCCACGATGGCGTTGCCCAGGATGAACGCGACGGCCTTCCAGCGCACGATCGAAAGCCCGAACACCGATGCGGCCGTTTCGTCGCTGCGGACGGCGTCCAGCGCGACCCCGATCCAGGAGGCCTCGAGGCGCTTGGCAAAAGTGAACGCAAGCGCGAACAGGACGATCGCGAGAATCGCATAAGGGAAGTAGAACGACACCTCCCACGAGCCGATCGATGTTGTCCGGCTGAAGTCGAAGCCCCAGACCGAAAAGCCCTCGATCTTCATTCCCTGCGGTCCCCCGAGGGTGTCGTTCACTTCGAGGAAGGTGCGGAGGAGAAGCCCGAACGCCATGGTCACCAGCGCCGCGTAGTGTCCGCGCGTGCGAAGGACGGGAAGCAGCAGGACGAGGCCCAGCGCGCCGGTGACCAGACCGCTGATCGCCAGGATCGCCAGATGAGGCAGGCCTGGATATGTCGTGAGCACCGCGGCCGCGTACGATCCGATCACGAAGAAGGCGGCCCCAGCGAAATTGACGATGCCGGCGAACGCGAGCTGGATGTTCAGACCAACGCATGCCGTCGCGAACAGGGCGACCGTCGACAGCATCAATAGCGTATAGTGCTCTCCTCTGAAGACAACGGCGATCGTCAAGGCGCCGATCATCGCGGCCGTATTGCCGAACCCGCTGAAATCGCCGCAGATCGCCGCGATCTCCCTGCCCGCCGCCGATTTGTCGGCGAGCACGAAAACGACCAGGAATGCGGCCAGCATACCGAGCACCTGCGCCTGCGATTCCGAATGGATCACAAGCGCTCCACCTCCGAGAAGAAGCAGCACGGTGAAGGCCGCGACCGCGCGCGGGAAACGCTGAAGCCGCATCATCAGGGACAGGGAGGGCGCGGGCGCCGGAATGCTGCTCATCCTACACCCGCTCGCTTCTGCGCTCGGCGATCAGGCCGGTAGGAAACAGCCCGATCAGCACAATCACGGCGGCGAAGGCGATTACATCCTTGTAGGCACTCGAGAACGGCAGCGCCACGACAACCAGCGTCTGCACGCCGGCGAACAGGAAGCCGCCGATGATCGGTCCGAGCAGACTTCCGAGTCCCCCAACGACGGCGGAAGCGAATCCGATCACACCGAGAAGAAGTCCCATGTTGAAGTTGATCTCCCGGTAGTAGAGCCCGAGCATGCAGCCAGCGAAGGCCGCAAGCGCGGAACCGAGGGCGAACGTGCCGAGGACGACCCGCTGGAAATCGACGCCCGCGAGCCGGGCCACTTCGCCGTCCTGCGCCACGGCGCGGATGGCCAATCCCATCCGGGACCGCGAAATCAGAAGGTGCGTCGCGAATACCAGCGCCAGCCCCGCACACAGGATGATGACGCTGTCGAAACCAACGCTGAAGGAGCCGAGCCGGATCGATCCGGCAGGCAGCAACGCCGGGAATGGCTTCGGATTGCCGCCGTTGGGAACGCCCAGTCGGATCGCCTCGCGAAGCACGGTACCCGCCATGAGCGTCGCGAGCAGCACGTTGACCGCGGGTGCCTGGCGCAGCGGCAGGATGAGGAAGCGGCCGATCGACGCTCCGACCAGACTACCGATGGCGATGGCCGCGGCGATGCCCGTCCCCAGCGCGACGAGCGGGGGAAGTGCGACCAGTCCGCCGACGAGCCCGATAGCGCCGAGGCTGGAAAACGCCCCGACCGTTACGACGTCGCCGTGGGAAAACTTGATGACGTCGAGCACGCCGAAGAACAGCGAGAAGCCGACGGCGATCATCGCGTAGATGACGCCCAGCATCACGCCGTTGAACAGCTGCTGCGCCAGTATTCCGAAGTCCATCGCACGATTCCGATGTTCGTGAGGGCGATGGCCTCCGCGCAGCCTGTGCGCGCGGCGGCCGTCCGATCGTCAGTCTTTTGCGAGCTTCTTTTTGCCGGCCGCGTAGTCGCTATCCGGCCAATAGACCCACTTCCCGCCCTGCGCGACGTAGACGTTCGCGCTCATGATGTTCTGACGGTGGTCGTCGAAGTTGATCTCACCGACGAGCGCCTTGTAGCCCTTCGTTCCGTTCAGTTCGGCCTTCACCTTCTTGCGGTCCGGGCCGACCTTTTCGATCGCGTCCATGATCAGGTTCGCGGCCGAGTAGGCAAACGGCCCGTAGGCATCCGGATCTTCGCGGAAACCAGCTTTGGTGTACGCCTCCTGGAAGGCCTGCCCCTCGGCATACTTGCTCAGCGGTGCACCATTGTGGAAGGAGATCGTCCCTTCGCTCGCCGCACCGGCGCCCTCAATGTAGCCTGCCGTCATGATGCCGGAGACGCCTGCGAACTGGGCCTGAACGCCCACGCGATCCATCTGCGACCGCAGGCGGACACCGAGCGGCGTCAAGCCGCCAACCAAGATCACATCGGGCTTCAGTTCCTTGATCTTGGTGAGTTCTGCGGTGAAGTCTTGCTGGTCCGGGCTCACAGGAAAGGTCGCCAGGTTCTCGCCGCCCGTCGGCTTCAGATACTCGGAGAAATACTTGAACTGGCCTTTACCGTAGTCCGTGGTGTCGTGAATCATGACGAACTTCTTGTAGCCCTGCTTGGTCAGGAATTCCGCGGCCAGCTTGCCCTCGTTGATCATCGTGCCGTTGACACGATGGACCTCCTTGTAATCGTTGCCGTAGGTGATCTCGGGCAGGATCGCTCCCCAGACGACCACCGGCAGACCGAAGCGCGCATAGGTGTCGACGGTCGCGATGCCGACGGCGGAGCAGTAATGGGTCACGCCGGCGACGATCGAATTGTCGGACGCCGCCTTGGTCGCTACTTGGATGCCGACATTGGGCTTGCACTCGTCGTCGTAAGTAACGAGTTCGTAGGTGTACTTCGCGTTCGCGTCCGCATTCCTCTGCTGCACCGCCAAGGTCGCGGAATTCCGTCCGCCGAGGCCCGGTGCAGAATTGCCGCCCGACAACGGGCCGATGAAGGCGATCTTGACGGTATCCTTTGCCGCTGCCGGGACGGATGCCCAACCGCTCAGTAAGACCGCGCTGCCCAGAACAGAAAGAATTCTTCGCTTTGTGATCATGTTGCCTCGCTCCGTCCTCGATATGACAGGAGCGTAACTGCATCCGGATTTCCGCCACCATTGGGAATCTTCGCAAGGCGTCGTGCGGAGACGAACCCGCCTGCCCGTTTAATGCGCCTTGGCTGCATCCATGCGATGCATCGTGCCGACTACTTGGGCCAACGCGCCGGGTTTGAGGTGGCCCGGGGGAAGAAGCGGGCTTTTTTGCAAGGCGCCGCTTCGGCGAACCGGTCGAGCCGGCCTATCGCCTCTCCGCGCGGGATCGCGAACCACGTCCCGCAGCCGCGAAACCACGGCCGGCCGCGAGGCGATCGCGCGTGCGTTCAGGACTTTAGGCTGATGTCATTCTTAAATTCATAGTCACCCACCGGCTCGCGCGACATATACCTCGCCGGCGTCCTAAACATCAGCGAGACCAATCGCCCCATCAGTGCCGGTTTCGCAGCGAGATCGAACCGCTCCAGTGGGAAGTTTGTGATGTAACTAGGCAGCCGCTTGTGGAAGAACGCGCCGCTATCAAAGGGGCGCGAAAGCGCCCCCCTAAAGGATTGATAAATTTGCGTATTCGACGGATTTGGCGCCCGAGAGCCGATCGACGCGGTTCGCGCGGATCGTGTGGCCTGCGCAAGCTCGCCATATCGGCGAGACCTTGTCTCGATCATCTGAACGCGTCCCAAAGATCTGGGCAGAACCGCTCGGTTGGCTCCGCCTCGCCTCTTGCAGCCGGCCGCCGGCCTTAAATCCGGTCGATCGCTGGACTTGGACAAGCATGCTCCAATCCGTGCAGCGTGGGCCAGGCAGCCCTGCACCGTACACTCGCTGGTATGGAGATGCTGCGCCATCTCGCGGGTGGCGCGTTCGGGCCGCGATGCAAGCGGATCTTGAAGCGATTGAAGCCTACTCGGCGGGCCGTGCGACCGCGGCACCAGAGCTCTCCGGGAGGTCGAGCGCAGCAAACGCCTTCGGTTTCCGCAAGCGCACGTAGATCTGCGCTGCCAGAAGCACCACGCACAGGAGCAAAAAGAACGCGCTGATCGGCCGCTCGACGAAGATCATGGCGTCGCCCCGCGAGACCAGCAGCGAACGGCGGAAGTTCTCCTCCAGGCGCGGCCCCAAGACGAAACCGAGCAGGATCGAGGCCGGGTGGAAATCAAGCAGCAGCAGCAGATAGCCGACCAACCCGACGACGACAGTCTCGCCGACCTGGAACATGTCGTTGTTGGTCGAGTAGACGCCGATCGCGACGAAGAACAGCGCGCTCGGATACAGATATTTGTAGGGAATCATCAGGAGCTTCACCCACAGCCCGATTAGCGGGACGTTGAGAAGCACCAGCATGACGTTGCCGATCCAGAAGCTTGCGATCAGGCCCCAGAAGATGTCCGGATGCTCCTTGATCAGCTGGGGGCCGGGCACGATGCCCTGGATCATCAGCGCACCAAGGATCAGGGCCATGACAGCGTCGCCGGGAATGCCGAGACTCATTGTCGGGATGAAGTCGCCCTGCACCGACGAATGCGTAGACGCCTCTGGACAGGCGACGCCTTCGATCATCCCGGTACCGAACTTCTCTGGCGTTTTCGAGACCTTTTTCTCCGCAGCGTAGGAGATGAAGGAGGCGATCGTCGGTCCCGTTCCCGGAATGAGCGAGCAAAGACTTCCGATGATAGTGCCCCGCAACATCGCCGGAATAGAGCGGCGGAGTTCGTCGCGTGATGGACGCAGATCGCGCAGACCGACGTTCGAATAGCGCGTATTCACGTCGGAATATTGATTCACGCTCTTCATGAACTCGGCGATGCCAAATAGACCGAGTGCGAGTCCGACGAGTTCGATGCCGTCAAGAAGGTTCGGAATGCCGAACGTGAAGCGCTCCGTGCCAGTCTCGACATCCGTTCCCACGATTCCCAGGAAGAGGCCCAGCAAGGTCATGGCAATACCCTTGAGAGGTGAGCCCTTCGCCAACGTCGAACCGGCGAGCAGGCCCAGAAGCATCAGTGAACAAATCTCGGTCGGACCGAACTCCAGTGCGACCTTCACCAGCACCGGCGCCAGAAAGATCATCTCCACTATGCCCCAAGAGGCGCCTACGAACGACGACAGTACCGTGATGCCGAGTGCAGCGCCGCCTCGACCCTGCTTCGTCAGCGGAAATCCGTCGAGGCACGTCACCGCGTGCGGTGGATGGCACGGTAGGTTGAGCAGGATGGAACAAATCGCGCCGCCGTATTGCGCTCCATAGAAGACGCCTGACAGCATCAAGATCGCGCCGACCGGGGGAATGCCGAACGTTAGCGGGAGCAGCACGGATATCGTGGCGAGAGGCCCCATTCCCGGCAGGACCCCGACCATGTTGCCAACCAGAACACCGACGAAACACCACATGAAATTCTGTGGCTCGAAGGCGACCCCGAAGCCGTACCAGAGATCGGAAAGCGCGCTCGCCAACATCTAGAACCCCCAACGGTAGAGCGGGAAAGGAACTCTCAGCACGTAGGAAAAGAGGAAACAGCCGGCGACGGTGACGACCGCGGCCAGAACGGCGGAACCTCTGACGGTAGCGGTCCGGTCGCCGAGCGCGGAGACGAAGACGCACATGAAGGTGGCCGCAGCCATGCCGAAATAGACGCCGAATAGGACGAACATCAGCGGACCCGCGAGGATGCAGGCCCAGCCTCGCCATTCCATCGCGGCCGGCAAGATGCGCTCTCCCTCTTCAAGAGGCGTCGCCAATCCCGTGACGAAGATCAACGCTCCAACGATCACCATCATGACACCGAGCATGAACGGAAACATGCCCGGTCCCATGTGCGCGAAGGTCCCGAGCGAATAGGTCGTAGAGTTGAGACCGATCCCGGCGCCCAGCAGCACCATGAGTAGCCCGGCGTAGAAATCCTTCTTTCGCAACGTGATCGGCATTCTCGGCACCTCTATGCGGTTTTGGTCGCTATCACGACGAGCGCCGATGCCGGTTCGGAAGACACCTGGATCAGCTTGTGCGGGATCGTGGAATCGAACTGAATGCAGTCGCCCGGATTGAGCGTTTCCTTGCGCTTCCCGATGACGAGTTCGATCCGGCCCGTGAGGATGAACAAGATCTCCTCACCTTCGTGGTGGCTCATGATGCGACCGCGTTTGGCCGTTTTGGTCGGCCTCACGACGAAGGCGCGCATCGTGCGTTCGGGAGCGAGTCCAGCGACGAGCGACAGGTGCGTGTCGACATCGCCCGCCTTCCCGTTCTTCGCGCGGACAATCGTGATCGGATCGTGGTCGTCGGGCTGGCCGTAGAAGTGGTCCAAAGTCGTTCCGAGAGCCTCGGCGATCTTGATCGCGGAGCCTATCGATGGAGAAGAGAGCCCGCGTTCCAGCTTGGAAAGATAGCTGCGGGTCAGACCGGAATCGGCCGCAAGCTGCTCCAGCGTCATGCCGCTCTGCACGCGGAGGAATTTGAGGTTGAGTGTCATTGCGCTCGGATCTTTCCGAAATGATTGCCTGCATCGATCTCGCACCAAACCATCGACAATTCAAACCGTAGAATGGGTTCTCCAAACGATCACAGATCAAGCACCAGTCGCTGCCCCGCGCAGTCGCCCACACAGACGATGAGCTCATTCTGTCGTTCGGCGGGCGACAGCACGCGATCGCGATGGATGGGCGGCCCCTCGGTCCAGCGCGTGCGGCAGGCGCCACAGATGCCTCCGCCGCAGGACACGGGGACGTCGACGCCGAGCGCATCCAGCGTCCCGAGAAGACCGACATCCGGCGTGACGGTTGCCAACTTCTTGCTCGCCGACAGATAGAGTTCGTAGGGAGGCACGTCGCTTTTGGCGGAGACTTTCGGCGGCGTGAACATCTCAATGTGCTTTCGCTCTTCCGGCCAGGCCGAAACGGCATCTTCGAAGGCCTGCAGCATCAGGGCAGGTCCGCAGCAGGCCGCCAGACCAGACCCGACGAACTCCCCCACGATCGCGGCGATGACGGGCTTGGCCTGGGTGGTCGTGTCGTACAGGCGAACACGGCCCGCTTCGATCGCTTGCACAATCATGTCGGGCAGGACCGGCTGCCCGCGACTGGTCCAATGCAGCACGTAATTCGAACGCCCCCGACGCTCGAGATGCCGGATCGCGGAGATGAACGGGGTCACGCCGATGCCTCCCGCAACGAACACGTTCGTTGCCTCCGGATGCAGCGCGATCCCGCCGCGCGGCAGCGAGACGGAAAGCGGCTGTCCCACCTCCACGCGTTCGTGCAGGAAATTCGAGCCGCCGCGGCCCTCGCGTTCCCGCTTCACCGCTATCACGTAGCGCCGATTGTCGTCCGGCTCGTTGCAGAGGGAGTAGGTCCGGACGAGACCCTGCCCAAGATGGACGTCGATATGCGCCCCGGGCCGAAACGGAGGCAGCTCCCAATCGTCCTGATCGACCAGCGTAAAGCGCTTAGCGTCGTTGCCGAGATCCTCGACCTTAGAGACAACGGTGGAGACCGTCTTGATCGCCTTCGCCATCTATATCGGCCTCACTGCGTCACCGACACGCAGCGTGCCTCCGGCGACGATCTTGCAGTTCAGCCCCGACCGGTTGATGAGCGGATCGAAGACCGGCTTGCCGAGTATCTCTTCGATGTGCCGGCACGGCGTCGAAAGACGGGTCGCCTCTACGATCGTCTCTCCCAGCCGGAAGCGACGGCCGACGAGATGATTCAGCGGGACGCCTTCGACGGTCACGTTGCGGCGATGTTCCTCGGGCAGCAACTCGATCTTGTGGTCGCGTCGCAGCGCCTCGAGCGTCTCCACCTCGAACAGGGTGACCTGCCGTCCCTCCTCCGGCTTGTGGGAGTAGAATCCGGTTTCGTGACCGACGAAATATCGATCACCCTCGATCCCGCGTCCGGCGACGAGCTCGAGCGAAGGAAACGAGCGCATCGGCAGAAAGGCTCGCGGGGTCTTGTGCAGGAAGCGCACGACGCCCTGCCAGGACGTCGCGACCTGGGACTTCTCGATTGCGATGGCGTCCATCTTGGTTCTCCTAGGCCTTGATCCGAACGATTTCAGCGTGAAACGGCGAGCGATTTGTCCAGCGTCTGACGCACATCGGATCGCACCTCGATGACGACCGGTCCTTTGGCCGTCATGGCCTCAGCGACCGTCGACGGAGCGCTCTCCGCGTCCTCGACGACGAATCCCTTCGCGCCGAAGGCACGTGCCAAGGCGGCGAAGTCGGGGTTCGAAAGATCAGTGCCGTACGGACGATCGGGGAAGGCCCGCTCCTGATGGGATCGGATCGTCCCGTAGGACCAGTTGTTCGATACGACGATCTTGAGGTCCGCCCCTCTGGCGACGGCCGTCGCCAGTTCGTTGCCCGTCATCAGGAAGCCTCCGTCTCCGCAAAAGGCTACGACCTGCCGCCCCGGAAAGCGAAGGCTCGCGGCGAGCCCGGACGGGACCCCGCTGCCCATCGCGCCGCAAGCCGAGCCGAGTAGTCGTGCGGTCGGCTCGAAGCTGAAGATGCGATGGACCCATCCGGCGAAATTGCCGGAGTCCGTTGTGACGACGCCGTCGGGCTTGAAGTGTATGGCGATGGCCGCCACGGCGTGACCGAAGACGTCTGCGGACGGTACGCCGAAACGAGGCCAACCGTGCGTGGCCGTCCGCACCGCGGCGGCTGCTCGGAGCCACTCGGTCCGGTCCGGCGCTGCCGTGGAAACGGCCAGCATGGCCGACACGAACGCATGCGATCCGGAAACGACCGCGACGTCGGTCTGGACGCGCTTTCCGATCGCATCGGGATCCGGATAGACGTGGACCAACGGCTGGCGCGGCTCGGCCTGTCTCGGAAACGCAAAGCCGAGCGAGGACAGGTCGCCCAGACGCGTTCCGACGGCAACGACGAGGTCGGCTCGTTCGAGCAGTTTGGCGTGAGGTTGGGAGGGAAAGAACCCAAACTGACCGCCCCACAGCGGGTGAGCGTTCGGAAATTGGTCCTGCATCTTGTTCATGGTGACGACTGGGACGTTCCACTTCTCGGAGAACGCGACCAGATCTTCGCGGAACGATGCCGTCCGGCATTCGCCGCCGACCAGCAGGATCGGCCGCTCCGCTGCCGTCAACGCCGCCGCCGCTTTTTCGATGGCCGCACTGCCTGGCTCCGGGCGCGCGAGTCCATTAGTCCTGATGGCAAGTCCCTCTGCCGCTTCCTCTAGGAGATCCTCAGGCAGCTCGACGGCGACCGGGCCGGGCGTTCCCGCATGGGCCACCGCGAACGCGCGGGCCATCATCTCAGGAACGAGATCCGCCGAGTTCAGACGCACGGACCATTTCAGCACGCCATCGAACGAACGGCCACAGTCGATCTCCTGCACAGCGTCCCGCGCAAGGTTCGGACGGTCGACCTGACCGACCAGCATCACCAGCGGAATCGCTTCCTGCGCGGCGACATGCAGTCCAAGCGCGGCGTTGAAGGCGCCTGGGCCACGGCTCGCCATCACGACTCCGGCGCGACCCGTGAGCTTGGCGTCGGCGACGGCCGCAAGGCTTGCACTTCCTTCGTGCCGACAGGTCACCAGATCGAAATCGCTGCGGTCGCGCAGCGCATCCAGCAGCGCCAGAAAGCTTTCTCCCGGCACGCCGAAGGCCCGGTCGATCCCATGGGCGACGAGACTATCTGCGACCAGTTCGGCGACGCAATAGGTCATGCGACGCTCCCGTCCTGCTTGATGGTCCGGACCTCGCCGGCGACGTGCAGCGGCGCCTCCGTCCGATCGCGCAGCGCCTGAATCGTGAGGCCGTCGAGCAGCGCCCAGACCGCCAGCCCTCCCTCCGTCACGTCGATGATGGCGAGGCTGGTGAATATCCGGGTCACCACTCTACGCGCGGTGAGTGGATACCCGCATCGCTCCACGATGCGGGAACGACCATCCTTCGTGGTGTGATCCATCATCACCCAGATCGACTTCGCGCCGACGGCTAGATCGATTGCTCCACCGATGCCGGGCGGAGACCCATTGTCTCCGGTCGTCCAGTTGGCAAGGTCGCCGTCCTTGGAGACCTGGAACGCGCCCAGCACGGCGACGTCGAGATGGCCGCCCCGCATCATCGCGAATGAGAGGCTGGAGTCGAAGTAGGAGCCACCTGTCCGAAGCGAGATCGGCATTTTCCCGGCGTTGATGAGATCCCAGTCCTCTTCGCCTGCCGCTGGCTTTGGGCCTACGTTGAGGATGCCGTTCTCGCTGTGAAGGATTACGCCCGAACCGGCCGGCAAGTAGTCGGCCACGTGCGTAGGAGCGCCGATCCCGAGATTCACGAAGCCCTCCGCCGGCAGATGAAGCGCGACCATGCGCGCCAATGCGTCGCGTGAAAGCGGGGTCATCGAAGGCTCCTTGCGAAAACGCGGTCGACGAAGATGCAGGGCGTGACAATGGCCTCCGGATCCAGATCGCCGGCTTCAACCACGCGGTCGACCTCCACGGCCACCGTCCGGCCGGCGGTCGCCATGACCGCGCAATGATTGCGCGCCGTCTTGTTGTAGGTGACGTTGCCGAGCGTGTCGGCGAGATGCCCCTTGACGAAAACAAAATCTGCCCGAAGCGGAAGCTCTAGAATGAACTCTCGTCCTTCGACGACGATCTTCTCTTTGCCCTCCGCAAACACCGTTCCGACGCCGACGGGAGAAAGGAAGCCGCCAAGACCGGCGCCACCCGCTCGGATGCGTTCCACCAACGTGCCCTGCGGAACGAGCTCGAGTTCGACGGTACCGGCACGATATTGCTCAGCGAATTGCTTGGCACTGCGCGGGTAGGAGCAGACGATCTTACGGACGATCTTGGCCTCGAACCACAACGACAGATCGTCCTCTGTGGAGCCCGCGTTGTTCGATACCAGCGTCAAGTCGCGGACCCCCCTGTCGAGCACCGCCTTGACCACTCCGAGCGGAAGACCCGCTCCGCCGAACCCGCCCATCATGACAGTGTCGCCGTCCTTGATGCCTTCCACGGCCGCTGCCGCATTCTCAACCACTACGTTGCGCATCGTTTCGTTCGCCGTGTTTGCTACGGGATTGACTTGGGGTACGTCGTCGACAGGCCGCGACCGACCCGATCGAGCAGCATCTCGTTGGTGCCGTCGGCGTAGGCCGCCATCCGGACCTCGGCGAAATGCATGTTCAGACGGTGGGCCGCGCTGGCGCCGGTCGCGCCCACGATCCGGACACACTGATCGATGCCCCACAGCGCCGTATCGACCGCGAACTTCTTGGCTTGCGCGGCGAGCGCGACCGGATTCCCGCCGATCTGTATCTGCTCGGCGGCGCGGAAGACGAGCGCGTTGGCGGCCTCGAGCCGAACCGACACCTCCGCGAGCTCCCAGCGCAGGCCCTGATGTCCGGTCAGCGGCTTTCCGAAGGCCTGCCGGCCCTCGCAGTAGTCGACCGCCTCGCACAGCGCCGCATGCAGCGTCGCGACGCACATGGCGGCCACGTGGACGCGAGCCGCGTTGACGGAAGCCATCGATGCCTTGAGAGCAGCGCCCGGCGCTGCGATCAGACACCACTCGGGAATGAAGTGAGCGTCGAAGGCTACCTCGGCCAGGCGGAAGGAACGCGCTCCCGGAACGACGATCTCGCTTCGCCGGACCGTATTGGCCTCACCGAACGGCACGTAGAAACTGGCGATGTCCCCTGCCCCCGCCGCATCGCCCACGCGGGCCAGGACGATCAAGCCTCCGACCAGCAGGCCGTCCGTCATCCAGGCCTTGGTGCCGCTCAGAGCCCAGCCACCGTCGACCGGAACGGCCGTCGTGGTAAGCGCGGAGACATCGCTCCCGCCCGCAGGCTCGGTCATGGCCGTCGTCAGGAGAAGCTCCCCGCGCAGCGCGGGCTGCAACAATCGCTCGATCTGGATCGGCGCACCTGTCTGGGAAAGGCGCGTCGCTCCGCCCTGGTGATGGTTCAGGCAGAACGCCGCCGCGAAGCCGTGGCGCGCCATTTCCTGCGCGACCCGGATTTTGCAGATGTAGGACGCTTCCAGACCACCGTGAACTCGCTTCGCCTGAAGCCCCAGCATGCCGAGCTCTGCCCACTCGGCAATCCACTTTTCCGGAAACGCCTCGCCCGCCATGTGCGCGGCCAAGACGCTCTCGGAAAAGGCACCGGCACAAAATGCCCGTGCCGTCGCCACGTGATCGCGCTCGTCGGCGGAAAGATGAGCGTCGTACTGCTGATAGAAGTCCATGGGTTATCCTTCGGCGGGCTACTTCTGCAGAGGCGCCCCGATATCCTTGGCCCACTTATTCCAGTAGGCCTCTTCCTTTCCGACATCGGACGTGAAGCTCTCCACCGTCGAACCGGTGATCAGGGTGGCGCCGATCGTTTCCAGTTGCTTCAGGAACTCTGGATCACTCGAAGCCTTGTCGAGGGCAGCGCCAACCTTGGCGACGACGTCGGCGGGGAGGCCCGGCGGACCCGCGACCCCGAACCACGGGGAGATATCGATAGGCTTGCCACCCGCCTGTTCGATCGTCGGCAGATCCGGGAAGGCCGGCGACCGCTCGGCTGACGTCACCGCGAGCGCCTTGAGGGTGCCGGCCTTGACCTGCTGACCGATCGTGGCTTCGGTAAAGAAGCCCACCTGTAAAATCCCCGACATGCAATCGACTATCGGTTGATTGCCGCCCGAATAGTTGATGAACGACATTTTCGTGTCGTAGGCCATATCGAACAGCGTGCCACCAATGTGGGATGTCGCCCCGAACGTACCGCCGAAGTTCACTTCTCCCGGGTGCGCCTTCAGATAAGCGACGAGCTCCGGTACGCTGGACACGGGAAAAGTCGGGTTCACGACGAGCAGATTCCGCTGCTTCGCGACCTTCCGGATGTAGGTGAAGCCCTTCTGCTGATCATAGCGCACAGACGCATAGAGCGCCTTGGCGCGAGTATTCGAGGACTCCACCGCGACGAGGAGCGTGTACCCGTCGGGCTTCGCGCGGGAAACGTTTGACGCGGCGATCATTCCGCCGGCACCGCCGTTGTTCTCGATGATGACGGTCTGGTTCAACTCCTTCGAGAGAAGGCGGCCGATCACGCGGCCAATGATGTCCGTCGGACCTCCAGGCGGGAAACCGACGACCAGCTTGATCGTGGTGGAGGGATAAACATCGGCCGCCTCGGCCGGATCGGCGATATGTCCGACGCAAAGAACAGCCACGCCGACGACGATGGACGCGGCTTTTCGGAACAAGCGAAACATGCGACACCTCTCTCGAAGAATGGCCAACCTTCGAACCAAGGACACTTTGTGTCAAGTATGAAACTGACGTAACGCGACGCATAACCGCACAACGACTCGGCAAAAACTGCGAAAAAAGCTTTCACTTGCAGCATTTTTCGGCATTTTCAGCGCTATTTCGGTCTCCAGTTCGTCAGGTATTGCGGTTCCATGCTTGCTCAAATTCGGCTTTTGTGTTCTAGACGATCGGTCTATTGAGGACACAAATGGCAAAATCTTCAGATAATCGCCGCCAACCGGCCGAGGCGCGGCGACACGACATCGGATACTCGCCGACACGCGACGTTCTGATCCGTTGCGGAATGGAAGTGATGACTCAACAGGGATTTGCCGCCACGGGCCTGGACGCACTGCTGCGCCGCGCCACCGTGCCGAAGGGCTCGTTCTACCATTACTTCGAGAGCAAGGCGGAATACGGTCGCGAAATCATGAAGGAGTACGATTCCTTTTTCCGGCACAAGCTGGACCGCGCCCTCAACGACGAGAGGCTCGCGCCGCTGGCACGCATGCGAGCCTTCGTCGAAGACGCCAAGGCAGGTATGGCGAAATACAGCTACACGCGCGGCTGCCTCGTCGGAAATCTCAGCCAGGAAGTCGAGGCGCTACCCGACGATTACAGGTCCGCTTTGGACGAAATCATCAAGGGCTGGCAGCGGAAGGTGGCGCATTGCCTGGAACTCGCGCGCGACGCCGGCGAGATCGGAGATGCCGCGGACTGCGATGCCTTGGCCGAGTTCTTCTGGATCGGCTGGGAGGGGGCGGTGATGCGGGCGCGCCTCGTCAGGAACGGCGTGCCGCTCGATACCTTCATCTCCGGCTTCGTCGCCGGTCTCCCGCGCCCGGACGGGGCGAAGCCGCGGTCCAAAAGAAACGTGAAATAGGAGTTCAAATTGTTCAAAGCCGTTTTGATCGAAAAGGACGAGCAAGGATACCGCGCCGGGGTGGCCGAGTTGCCCGAGGCTCGCCTTCCCGAAGGAAACGTGACCGTCGACGTGGAGTACAGCACCCTGAACTACAAGGACGGCCTTGCGATCACCGGCAAGGGTCCGATCATCAGATCCTTCCCGCTGGTGCCGGGGATCGACTTCGCGGGTCTGGTCTCGTCGAGTTCCGACTCGACCTTCTCGCCGGGAGACCGGGTCGTTCTCAACGGCTGGGGGGTCGGCGAACAACACTGGGGCGGCCTGGCCCAGCGAGCCAGCGTCAAGGCCGACTGGTTGATCAAGCTGCCGGATTCGATGCCTTCCCGCCGGGCGATGATCATCGGCACCGCCGGCTACACGGCGATGCTATCGGTCATCGCCCTCGAGAAGTTTGGCATCCGCCCTGGCACGGGCGACGTGCTGGTGACCGGTGCCGGCGGGGGCGTCGGCAGCATCGCGATCATGCTGTTGCACAAGCTCGGATTTCGCGTCGTGGCTTCGACTGGAAGACCCGACGAAGAGCCGTACCTCAAGAGCCTGGGCGCAAACGAGATCATCGACCGGTCCCAATTGTCGCAACCAGGCAAGCCGCTGCAGAAGGAACGGTGGATCGCCGCGATCGACTCGGTAGGCAGCCACACCCTCGCCAACGTGTGCGCCGGCATCAAAGCGGACGGAGCCGTCGCAGCTTGTGGCATGGCGCAAGGTTTGGACTTTCCCGCAAGCGTTGCCCCCTTCATCCTGCGCGGAATCGCCCTGTTCGGCATCAACAGCGTGACGCGCCCGAAGGCGGAACGCGTCGAAGCCTGGGACCGTCTTGCCGCCTTGCTCACCGAGGCCGATCTGGAGACATCAGCGGTCGAAATCGGTCTGAGTGACGTCGTCGCCTCCGCGGAGCGCCTCATGAGTGGCCAAGTGCGCGGGCGCACGGTCGTCGACGTCAATAGGTGACTTCGACCCCGAAAAACTGCGATGCGACTGTAGCGGGCCGGGCGTCGAAACCAGACGACGACTACGGCCCACCCAAACGGGAGATTTCGAAACGATGGCCGCTTCGGAACGAACTGCAAGCGAGGAACCCCTGCTCGGGTTCTCGACGCGAGCGATCCACCATGAGTACGACCCTGCCGTCACTCCCGCGCGGTATCCCCTCCCATTTACACGACCTCAACCTTTGCCTTCGACAGCGTCGCCGAACTGATGCGGCGGCCGCACTAGGAGGTAAGCTGTATGCGCGGGAGTTCAATCCGACGACCGCGCTGCTGGAATCCCGCTTGGCGAGCCTGGAAGGCGCCGAAGACGCAGTCGTATTCGCATCGGGGATGGCTGCCTTCGGAGCGTTGATCCTTTCGCTACTGTCTCAGGGTGACGAACTCATCGTTCATCGCCCGCTGTATTCGAATACGACGACCATGACCGAGTAGGGTTTACCCCGGTTCGGTATCAAGACCGTGGCATGATCGCCTCCAATCCGTACGAAGGACCGCGCATCCCCGGCTCCGTGGGCCGCTCCCTGTCCGCCGTTGAAGTTCGCATCACGGATCCCGATACTGGCTCCCAGGCAAGCTCTCCGGCCTTTTCTGAAAGCTGATATCCTCTTTCCAGCTCAGCTCGAGGATAATTGCCGATCATCGAGGCCGTGGCGAATGGTTGTCGCTGCATCATCGTCACCGATCGCGCCAGCGATATGCCGGCCGGCAATATAGCCGAAGGTCACTGCCGGACCGAGATTGATGCCACCCGAAGGGTAGTAACCGCCCATCACGCTCGCCATGTCGGCGCCGACCGCGTGCAGTCGCGGTATTGGTCGGCCTTCACAGTCGAGAACCCGGGTGTGTTCGTCCGTCTTCAGGCCGGCAAACGTGCCGAAGCTACCGGGCAGCACCTTCACAGCGTAGAACGGTCCGATTTCGATCGGTGCGACGCAGGGATTGGGTTTCACGTTCGCATCGCCCCCCTTGCGGTTGAAGGGCGTCGAGCCGCGTCCGAAGGCGGGATCCTCGCCCAGTCGCGCGTGATGATTGTATCCGTCGAGCGTCCGGCACAGGCCTTCCGGATCGATGCCGCAGGCGCGCGCCAATTCTTCCGGCGTTCGGCCGACCTTGATGTATCCGGATCGAATATAGGGCGAGACGGGCAAGGGAGCCGGCCGCGAGATGCCGAGACCGTACCGTCGCTGGAAGCTGCGGGTGCAGACTAGCCACGAGGCGACCTCCCGACCCGGCGGCGTTTCACGGATCATGGCGCTGACGTAATCGTAGTAGCCGTCGGCCTCGTTCACGAACCGGCGACCGTCGGCCAAGACCGCAATAATGCCGGGCTTCGCCCGTTCGATGATATGGGGAAAGCGCCCCACCTTCCCATCCGGATAAGGGACCAGCGAGACCGGGCACCAAGCGCCCGAGGAAGCGAGGGATCTATCTACTTCACCGCCTGCCCCTTCACCGAGACGCAGACCGTCGCCGGAGACAGAGTCCGGCGTGACCGACCAATGTTCTTCTCCCGAGGGCGTGTAGCCGAACAGCTCGCGTCGGCGCTCCAGATCATGCGGAAAGCCGCCACTCGCCAGAATCGTCCCACGACGCGCGCGGATAGCGTAATCGGCGTTCGGACCACCGACAATCGCACCTGTCACCACACCAGCCTCGACGATGAGACGCCTTGCGGGCGCCGACACGCGGATTTCGACGCCGAGGTCCGCGGCTGAGAGGCCGAGCCGCGCGGCCAATGCATTGCCGTTCACGAGTTGAGTCGCCCGGCCAAACAGTGCAAGGTCGAGGAGGTGGCGACCAACCCGTCTCGCGACATGGAGCATCGAGCGAACCGAGCGCGTGACGCTCATGAAGGCTGCGAGATCCGCGCCCGCCATGATCGGCAATCCCAGAAAGGACGTTTCGCGCAGCGGCCGCCTGAGCTTGCCGAATAGAGCACCGAGCTTCCGTCCGTCAAAAGGCGCCGCGCAGACCTGGTGGCCGCCTGTTGCGGCCCCTAGCGTCGCGCCATGCATATCCGGGATGGCGTTGCCATCCACAAACTGAAGTTTGGTGTGACGCTCAAAGAACGCGACCATGCGTGGTGCTGCATCGAGAAACGCATCTACCTTGGCCGGGACGTATCGATTGCCGAGTTCGTTGCGGAGATAAGTGCGTGGAGCCTCTGGGTCTTCGTGGATGCCGGCACGGCGGGCAAGCGGATTACCTGGCACCCACATCCAGCCGCCTGACCACGCCGTTGCGCCGCCGAACACAGCTTCCTTCTCGACGACGATCACCTTCAGGCCGTGCCATGCCGCGGTGACAGCCGCTGACAAGCCGCCGGCGCCTGAGCCGATCACAAGCACATCACACTCATCCGGTTGGCTTTCCTCTGACCTGATGGGCATGGCGGCATCCTTCTCATCGCGCATTTGCGTTGGCTTGTGATGAATTCAAGAGCACGCACGCCCGCCCTGGGACGTGTTACCTCGCGGCATGCCGTTCGAAGAACCTTCTGGACGAACCGGCGACGGACTGAATGCGCCGGATGGTCGACCAATTCGCTTCTGCCGCAATCGGCGTCTCGATTACGAGCTGCGTCGCTTTTGGAAGCGCGTCCACTAGTTCATGAAGCGGCATGCTCCCCGCTCCAAGATGCAGCCGCGAACCGCGGGCTTCGGTCGGCAGATCTTTCAGTTCGGGAGAGACTTGAACTGCATCGGAGAGCTGCGCATAGGCGATACGGTTGGCGGAAATGCCCGCGACGTCTTGCGGCGTGCCACCCGCGCGATATAGATGCAGGGTGTCGATAATCAGCCCAGCATTCGAACGGCCCGCAGCCTCGACTAAATCGAGCGCGTCCTTCCAGGTGGCAATATCGCGGTAAAGCATGAACTCGACCCCGACATGCAGGCCGAACCGGGCCGCCTCGTCGCAGAGGCGCCCGAACAGATCGATACGCTGTGCCGGTTCGAGATATGCGCTATTGCCAATCACCTCTGTGCCAATCGATGAAATGTGAGTGGCACCCAGTTCCGCTCCAACTTCAAGCGCAGGACGAAACTTTTCAAAATCGCTGGCCGGCGAGAGAATGAACGCTTCGACGTCGAATACGCGCATGTTGTGGGCCTTCAAGGCAGATTTGACTTTGCGAACGACCTCAGGCCGTCCGACAACCTCGTGCTGGAGCGGATGCGCGGTGGCGCTCATTAGCAGGAGCCCCACCGCACCGAAGCCACTGTTTGCGGCGCCTTCAATGAATTCGACTGGATCAACGCGACCGGCAGTAAGGTTCGCGACCGAGACCCGATCGAGTGTAACTTCGTTCTTCATATTCAATTCCGTCAGCGGCTCGATGATTTCGGTTGCCGGTTGCCCTGCTGCCCGCCCCTAGCGATAGCTAAAGCCAGTGCTTGCCGCCCACCAGTTCAAGATGGTGTCACGGTCCTTGAGTGCCTTTTCAAGATCCAGGTTCAGCAGCTTGACCTCGGCCAGGACCGGCAGCCCCTTTGGCGGCGTAACGCGATTGCGCACCGGATAAACACCGGCTTCGGCGAAGATCGTCTGCATCTCGTGACTCAGTGCGAAATCGGCCAGCAGACGGGCGGCATTTGGATGTGGTGCGTTTTTGCTGAGGCCAATTGCGTTGAACTGAGCGACGCCGCCGGACACCGGCACTGCCATCGTGACCGGAGCTCCCTTGGCGATGATGCCTGAGATCGCGGTCGTGATGTTGAAGAAGTCAAGCGGCCTTTCGCCGGTTTGCAGTTTCGTGGCCATCACGCCCATGGACGGGTTCAATTCACCCTTGGCGCTGCGGAAGCCTTTTAGGATGGCGCTGCCTTTTTCAGGGCCGAATGTCTGATAGATCGCTGCGACGGTCGCGAACGTCGCCGAGGACGAGCCCGGATTCGACATGGCGCCGAGGCCATCCCATTCAGTCGGTGGGCTGATGTAATCCGTCCAATCCTTCGGCACTTGCTTGTTAGCCATGGATTCGTGATTGTAGGCAAACAGAATGAGGTTTCCATTGCCGCGAACATAGCCGCCGCCTGGTGGAAGTCCCAGCTTGCTTAAGCTTCCGGCTTCATCGCTGGTAAAGTCCGCCAGGTACCCCGAAGTTTTCGCCGTGATGACGGTATCCTCGGCCTGATACATCACATCCAACAACGGCTTTCCAGCTGCGTTCTCGGCGACAAAGCGGTTGTATATCTGCCACGCATCACCGGTGGCGGACGTTACTTTAATCTTCGGGTATCTGGCGCCAAACGCCTTGAGCAACAACGGGACGGTGAATGGATCGCCGTAGACGACCAATTGGCCTTCCTTTTCCGCTGCCGCGGCAAGCGCCGCATCTGCTGCGGAGGCCAACTTAGCAGTGGACAATCCACCCAGTGCGCTGAGGACACCTGCGACTGCCAAACTGTGAAGTACCTTGTAGCCGGCCCTTTTCATTCCCATTGATCTTCTCCCTTTAAGTTTTCGTATGATCAATTGTTGTCTTGTCCGCTCCGCTTGATACTTACGGCGCCCGGACGCGGAGCACTCCAAAGCCACGTCGCGCTTACACCTCGCTGCCGAACAGATGGATATGCTCGGGAGCGATAGAGAGCGAGAGCTGATCGTTGATGGCGAACCGTTCGTATCCGTGAGTCACAACCAATTGCGGTCCTATCGGCGTGTCGACGCGTAGCTCGCGCCGGTCGCCGACAAACGTGACTTCTTGAACGTTGGCCGGGAGCCCGGAACCGGCGCCCTTCGCCACGCGCCAGGATTCTGGCCGCACCATGCACAAGGCATCGCGCTGCGAGGACGCATTCGCCATCGGACCTTTTGAAATGATTTCACCGGAGGGCAATGCGGCGACACTCGCCCCATCGTTATTCGGGCGTACTGCTACTCGAAACAGATTCGCCTTGCCCAGGAATTCTGCGACATAGCGAGCCGTTGGTCGGAAATATAGCTCCTCCGGCGGTCCCTTCTGGACCACTTTGCCTTTGCTGAAGAGGAAGATCTCGTCACCCAGTGACATCGCCTCTTCCTGATCGTGCGTGACGAACAGGATCGTGGCGCCGATCCGTTGCTGCAGTTGTCGAATCTCATGGCGCATCTCGACACGAAGCCGCGCATCGAGATTGCTCAAAGGCTCATCCATCAGGATAAGCCTAGGATTGCCGACGAGGCACCGGGCAATCGAGACCCGTTGCTGCTGGCCGCCCGATAATTTCATAGCGCTCTTTTCGGCCTGATCGCTCAAGCCGACGATCCGGAGCGTGTCTTGCACACGCCGTTCAATTTCGCCCTTGCCCAGCTTTTGAGCTCGCAGCGGCATGGCGACGTTGCCGGCAACTGTCAGGTGCGGCCAGATCGCATATGATTGAAACACCATACCAAGACGCCGCTTCTCCGGCTGGACATCAACGGCGCGGTCGGAATTGAAAACCGTATCGTCGTCGATGATGATTGAACCGCCGTTCGGCCGCTCCAGCCCGGCGATGCAGCGGAGTGTCGTCGTCTTGCCGCAACCACTGGCTCCCAGCAACACCGAGATCTTTCCGGTTTGAAAACCTACGCTCAGATCGTCGATCGCGCGTAATGGACCAAATGTTTTCGTCAGTCCTTCCACTCGAACGCTCATGTCGTACCTCTCTCGTGGAGCATCACGGTCAAACCGCCGCGACCTGCCGCTGCTTTGTTACGAGTGTCACGGTCCACATGACGCCCACGCCCATGACGAGTTGCAGCAATGAAAGTGCCGCAACCATAGAGAATTCACCGACGGCCCAGGTATCGAAGCTGAGGATGGATAACGTTCGCGTTTCCGCCGTATAAAGAGGAAGCACCATCGACAGCTCAGAGATGAAAATGCTGTAGACCATGACCCAACTCGAAATGATTGCCGGCATCACCAGAGGCAATGTCACGCGGAACATCGTATTGCCCCAACCGAATCCGGAGATGCGGGCGCTCTCCTCAAGTTCCGGATGGATTTGGATCAGGCTGCTGGTGATGGTGCGAACGGAATAGCTCACATAGCGACCGATGAGGCCTACGATGATGATCCACATCGTCCCGTAGATGCTCAACGGCATCCACAGCCAAAAGAAACTGACTCCAAGCGCGAACGCAAGGCTTGGAACGGACATCGGCAATAGCACCACGTGTTCAACGAGCCGACGTCCCCACATCCGGGTCCGCGTCGTGATCCAGGCAACCGCCAGCCCTAGCACCGTTGCCGCTGTTGCGGCGATGACCGTGATCAGCAGGCTGTTGACGATTGTCGCCCGTACATCTTCTGACTGCCACAGATACGCAATGTTGGCCGATGTGAACCGGCCCGACCACGTAAAAGTCGACAAAGCTGCCGCGGTGATTATGACGATTGGTCCAATGACGGTAAGCGTGAGGTAGAACCAAATGATCGCTGCCACGACATAGCGACCGCCAGCGAGCTCAATTATTTTGGGGCGAAACCCCTTGCCAGTTACGGTGACGAAGGAACGCCCACGCAGTGCAATGCTTTGCAATATGTTCGCGACCGTCGACATGAACATCAAGTAAATCGCGAGCACCGCAACGATCCCGAAGCTCGGAGGAAAATGCTGTAATTCCAGGTAAATCCGCGACGTGATCAGATAGATCTCTTTCGTCATGCCGAGGAGCACCGGCGTGCCAAACAACCCGATGCTGATGACGAAGGCGAGAACGGCTCCGGAAAGGATCGACGGGGCAACCACCGGGAGCGTGACGCTCAGCATAGTGCGTACGCGACTGAGCCCGCACACCTGTGCTGCCTCTTCCAGGCTCGGATCCATGTTTCTTAGCGCCGCCGCCACGATCATCATGACATAGGGTGCGATGTAGATGCCTGTGGTCCAGATGATGCCGGCGTAGGTATATATATCGATTGGCTCGCCGAGCCCGAGACCGCGTACGGGCAGATTGAACAGCCCCACCCGCGGCGCGCCGATCAAGACCCAGGCAAAGGCACCAATGAACGGCGGAATGAAGATTGGCAGCGTTGCCAACTGCTCGAGCGTGCGCGCGAACGGAACATTGGTTCGCACCAGACACCACGCTAGAACGACACCAATCACCGTTGCGAGCACCATCGCGCCAAGAGAGATCACGACGGTATTCCACGTCGCCATCCAATAGCCTGGCTCTCTCAGGACGGCGTGCAGCGCTTCGAATGAAAGAACTGTGCGTCCATCCTGCGACTCTAAGAAGCCGCGGAGCACGAGGGCGACGAGCGGCATCAGCGCAAAAATGGCAAGAATCGCGCAGAACAGCGTCAGCCAACCTCTCTGCACGAGGACGCGCGATGGTGTCGGGGCGAAGACGTTTCGGACCCTCCCTGGGGCCGATCGCTGTGCTATCGTGGAGGTGGAAAGCATCATATGTTCGGCCTCACGAGAAACATCACATTGCAGGGTCGCGAAGTTCGATCTGCCTGCTCTTAATTGCTCCGCGCCGGCTGAAGCTGCGGCTCAGCAAATCCACAGTCATGTCTAATAAGTCGCGCGACCGCCGGTCAGGTCGAATGTAAAGCCGGTGGTGAAGCTGCAATCAGGACCTACGGCAAACGCAACCATCGCGGCCACTTCGGGAGCCGTTATGAAGCGCCCCATCGGAATCTTTGCCTTGATCGTGGAGATAAATTCGGGGGTCATCTCGCGAAGCAACTCGGTCTCCGCCATAGTCGGCGCGACGCAATTCACCAGCACGCCAGATTTCGCGAGCTCCTTCGAAATCGACTTCGTATAGGCAATCACGCCGCCTTTCGCAGCGGCGTAAGCACTGCCGCCGGGATTGCCTTCCTTGCCCGCAATCGAAGCGACGTTAACAATACGGCCGTAAGCCCGTTCACGCATGTGAGGGACCACCGTACGACAACAATAGAACACGCCCGTCAGATCGATGGCGAGGACGCGATCCCAACTTTCAATCGGGTACTCCCAGGCGGCAGCGATCGGACCATTGATCCCTGCATTGTTGACCAAAATCTCAACTGAGCCCGCAGCAGCCAGCGCATCCTGAAAAGCAAGCTGAACCGCGGCCAGATCCGCGACATTGACCGTTTGCTGGAGCACCGGCGTGAAGCCGGCTGTCGATCCATCGAAGGCTGGGATATCCAAGTCCCAAAGGATGATCCGGCATCCCTCGGCCGATAGTCGCTGCGCAATGGCCAGACCAAGGCCGCGGGCACCGCCAGTGACAATGGCGGTTTGCCCCTCAAGATTCCTACGCGTGGCAGTGACCGTCATGATTTCATTTCTTCCCTTAAGCCGCCAGCTGGCGCCTTTCCTGCGCTATTCTCTACGGTGGAAGCGCTTCCATAATGACTATTTGGCTTATTTCTCGGAGTCAAGCCTTTTTGGAAGCGCTTCCATACCCTACCGTGCGGATTCGGTGGAAGCCGGTTTCCGCCGGGATTGAAGGTGTCAAGTTTGAGCCAGGAGATCGTCAAAGGCGCCATTCGCATCGCCGATGTTGCCCGCCACGCCAAAGTCGGGGCCGGAACCGTATCCCGGGTCCTCAACGGCTCCCAAAACGTCGCCCCGGAAACACGCGACCGGGTTTTGGCGACGATCAGCAAACTCGGGTACGTGCCCAATCTCGTGGCCCGCGGCCTCGCCGCCAACCGCACTGGCGTCATCGCGGCGATCATTCCGGTGATTGGATATTCCCAACACTCCGAGGTCATTCAGGGAATGACGGAAGTTCTCCATGAGCACGGAGTGACCGTCATGATTGGCTCATCGGGCTACTCGCAGGAGATGGAGGAAAAGATCGTCGCGACGTTCCTCGCGCGGCGTCCCGACGCTTTCTACGTGACCGGCACATGGCATTCCCAGAAAACCCGTAAGTTGCTGAGCGCGAGCAGCATACCGGTCATCGAAGGGAGCAATCTGACCGACGATCCGATCGACACAGTCGTTGGTTATTCGAACTTTGCAGCGGCCAGGGAGCTGACCCTGATGCTTGCATCGCGCGGCCATCGGCGTATCGCGCACGTGACCGTCAAGCGTGATCTAAATGATCGCATCGGAGATCGATTGACAGGTTATCGTGCTGCGTGCAACGACCGAGAGAATACTCAGCCTGCACTGGTGATCGAATGTGAGAACAGCTTTTCAGGCGGAGCGGATGCCGTCGCCTGGGCGCTGGAATCCTCCGATGCGATCGATGCACTGTTTTTTGCGACCGACGTGATGGCGGTCGGAGGTCTTCTCGAATGTCAGCGGCGCGGCATCGCAGTACCCAAGCAATTGGCGATTGCAGGATTCGACGATCTGCCGATCGCATCATCCGTTATCCCCACTCTAACCACCGTGCAGGTCGATCGCGTCGGCATGGGGCGAAAGATTGCGAACGTTCTATTGCAACGAATCAATGGAGAGCCTTCTCCATCAAACAGGATAGACGTTGGGTTCCAGATTAGGGAGCGCGACAGCACCCTCAAGCCGAGGCTTGTATAAGGTCGTCGTATCATAGGCGATGCCTGCCTAAGAACGGTCGCCAGTCCGCGCGGGCCGCTGACATGCACAGGTCAGATCCAAGCTTCGCAATCAGCGATGCTGACGTTCCCTCGATTAAATGTAGCGCAGCTCTCAGGCAGGAGCTCCGAAGCAGACTTCAGCTAACGAATTGAAGCTTTGATGTCGGTTAGAACGCCGACGCCAGCGTTACGCGCCAGGCTCGCGGTTCGGCCGGATGCACATGACGGTCGGCGATGCCGCCGATCGGCTCACCCGGTAGCCGCGATAGATAGTAATATTCGATCTGGTTGGTCTGGGCGTCGAACAGGTTGAGCACGTCCAGCTGCAATCGCGCACCATTGTCAAATCGGTAGCCTGCGCGCGCATTGAAGATCAGCGAGGAAGCCGAACGAACGCTATCGTCCTCAATCAATGGACGGGGGCCGAAATAGCGCGCCTTCAGCGCGCCGAACCAGCCTATTTCACGACCGACGATGATGCTGCCGCTGGCGATCCAGGCCGGGGCACCAGGAATGCGGTCGCCCGTGGGATCGAGATCGCTGAAGCGCGCGCGGGTATAGGCAAGATCAAGGTCGAAGGTCAGCCAGGGCGCGGGCTTGTAGCTATTGGTCCACTCCACTCCGACACGTCGGCTTGGCCGGCTGGGTTCGGTCGTTCCGGCATCGCCGACGAACAGGAGTTCAGAGTCGAAGTCGAGCACAAACACTGCGACCGAGCTGGTAAGGCCATCGATGGCCCTGGTGCGGATACCCAGCTCGGCGCCACGCGAGCGCACCAGGAGCGGAACACGATCGAGCGAGGTTACCTTATCGCGGGGATCAACGCTGATGGTGGCGCCGCGGATATCATTGCTGTGCAGGCCGTAGCCGGCATTGCCGTAGAATTCGGTCTTGAACCAGGGTCCAAACACGATGCCAGCTTTCGGACTCATCATCGACGCTTGGGCGTTACCAGAATTCTGCGGCGTGTCGCTGAGAACGCGTCCGGCAAAGATGTCCTCGCGAATTCCAACAGTGGTCCGCAACCAGTCGGCCCAGCGCGTGGTGCTATCCATCCAGATGCCGACGCTTCCTTCCTCCACGCGGTCCGCGCGTACGGTGGAAAGCCATGCGCGCTGCTCGGTCCCAAATAGGCCGACCTGGATATGGTCGTGGCGGCCCTGCCCGCCAAAACGGGTCTGTGTTTCGAACCCACCGAAACGCCAGTCGAATGCATGCCGCGCATCGAAGCCGCCGAGTGTGCGACGATCGAGTTGGCTGAATTGGTCGCCGTTCAGCGGATCATCGAGGACATAGGTGAAGTTGTTGAAGAGCTGTAGCTCAGAACGGACGACATAGGCGCTGATATTGCTTTGACCGTACTCGCCTGAACGAGCCCAACTGCCGGAGAGACTGAAGCGGCTGGAGGTGCCGCCGTCGGTCGGATCGAGCGAGCCGAAGCGGCCGATGACACCCAGATCGACGGCGCGCTGCGCGATCTGATCAGTCGAATTCCAGCCGTTGGAGTAGGCCATTCCAGTGAACGTGAATCCGTCGGTCGCGATACCCTGACTATAGCGCAAGACGCTGTTGATCTTCCGCACCTTGTCCGGCGCGTCCCAGGGACCGCCGTATTTGCTGCTCTCGGCAGCGGCGAGCAGTGTACCGTCGCCCACCGCGGTGGAACCCGCCACCAGCGCTCGGCGATACCCAAAATCACCAAAGGTCATCTCCGCGATGTTTTTCGGCAGCTTGCTCATGTAGTCGACGCTGACCGCGCCAGCGGACGCGAAATCGCCGACGTCCGCGAAGTATGGACCTTTGCGGATGCCAACCGACTGGATCAGCTCGGGGATCAGGAAATTGATGTCGGCGTAGCCCTGCCCGTGTCCGTGCGTTGGCATGTTGACAGGCATGCCGTCGACACTGATCGCGAGGTCCGTACCGTGATCCAGATTGAAGCCCCGCAGAAAATATTGATTGGCTTTGCCTTCGCCGGAATGCTGCGTGACGATCAGTCCAGGAACGACCTCCAGCGCCTCGCCTGGCCGCGAGAACGGAATGGCATTCACCTGCTCACCGCTCACAAGCAAGGCGCTCGCGGCGGCGGACTGAAGAGCTCCCACGGGGCTTGACGATGCACCCCGCATGCCCCCGCGAGTGCCTTCACTGCCTGTTTGCGGCTGATTCGGCGGCACAATATTCCTGGTTCGCGATGCCCTATTTTGCGCCGCTTTTGCCCCGACAGTCCGCCTGCGCGGCGCGACATCCGGCGACGTCACCGTGACCGGAGGAAGCTGCATTGGCTGAGCCACCGCAAGCTCTTGCGCCGCCGAGGGCACTGCCGGACCGGTTAGGGCAACGAAAGCTGCCGAGCAGACCAATCGCCGCAGGAATTGCTTCGTCCGGTCACTTCTCACAATGCCACTCTGACGCACCTCTAGAACAGCAGTGCATAGAGACCGACAGAGCTCGCAAACACGAATAGCTCCACTCATGCCGGGCCAAAGCGGATGCCGCCTAGGTTGTCGCGTAATTGTAAGCGATTGCCGTGGTATAGACAGTCAGAGCCCCCAGACCGATTGTAACAGCGCCAACGACACCTTGGATCGCGCGGTTGGTCCACGTCAGCCACCGGGCCGAGATTGCCAGCGGCACGGCGATGATGATCGAAAGGCAGCCCATTCCAAACATCGACCCGATGCCGAACAGCCCGACGTACAGCATTCCGTAAACGGGATTGCTGATTTGCGATACCGCGAGCACCAGCAACGCGGCCGAACCGGCAATCCCATGGACAAGCCCCACCAGCAACGAACGCCAGCGAAACCCGTGGTCATGGGTATGCGCGCGTTGCTGATCTATCGATCTTTCATTCCGATGGCTATGAACGTGAGTGTGCTTTGTTCCGTCGAAATGTCCGTGGCGATGAAAATGAACGCGATCACGCCATAGCTTCCAGAGAACATTGATGCCCAGACCGATCAACATCACGCCAACGGCAGTTTCGAGCGGTAGCGCAAGGCTTTCGGGGATCGCGTGGCCTAGCAGGATGGCGACACCAGCGAAGACGAAAAGGGCGAGCGTATGTCCGAATCCCCAGGTCAGCCCATGCCTGACGATATCGCCGACATTGGTACGCCGGGCTGCGATGCTGGAGACTGCAGCGATATGATCCGCTTCCAGCGCATGTTGCATGCCGAGCAGGAATCCCAGCCCCAAAATCCCGAACATCTGCGCCTCCGCGGTCTGTGGCAGACATACCCCGTTGCATATCGGGGAACAGCCGGCCGTTCGCACAACAATCAACGTTCGCGCAGATCGCGTATATCCATCTGCGATAGAGAAGCGTCAGAGCAGAACATTGAAGCGAGGACCTAGTCGGCGCAATCAATGCTCTAGGCGAACACAGCCTCGCCTGCCTTGCTCAATTCACGGCGCAACCAGTCGTACCAATCGCCAAGTCCCTCGCCGGTTCGCGCTGAAAGCTGAAACACCGCGATGTCCGGGTTAACAGTCCGCGCATTAGTCACCGCCCGCGAGACATCAAAGTCGACATGCGGCAGCAGATCGAGTTTATTCAAAATCATGATCTCTGCAGCACGGAACATGTGGGGATATTTCAGCGGCTTGTCTTCGCCCTCGGTCACCGAGAGGATCACAACCTTCGCGCGCTCTCCGAGGTCGAACATCGAAGGACACACCAGATTGCCGACATTCTCGATCATCACCACTGATCCCGCCCCGGGTTGCAGCTCGCGCAACCCGCGGGCAACCATGTCGGCCTCGAGATGGCACCCCGTGCCGGTGTTGACTTGCACCGCCGGTGCTCCTGCGGCCCGAATTCGCTCACCGTCATTGGCGGTCGCTTGATCGCCCTCGACCACGTAGATCTTTAGCTCGGCAGACAGGTCGCGAATCGTGTGCTCCAGCAGCGTCGTTTTGCCCGAACCCGGCGAGCTGACCAGATTGAGCGCGAGGATTTCGCGACCCGCAAACCATGCCCGGTTTTTGGCCGCCAGCGCATCATTCCTTGCGAGGATCCGTGTCTCCAGCTCGATCACGCTGCCCCCAGCGTGATCGTGTCGATGCTCCACGCTGTGATCATCGTGGGCTGCATGACTATGGCTATGACGTGTGCCATCGGCGTGAACATGATCGTGGAGATGATGATGGTCGTGGAGACCGTCATGGGGGTGGTGGTGATCGTGACTATGCATGACACCATCGCCCAGCAAATGTTCATGTTTCAGGTGCTGCGCATGCTCATGGCTATGATCATCGTGATGGGAATGGCCGCTCATATCGATTTCCTTCCCGGTCTGAAGATTTAGGACTGTGGCGCCTCGCTTGTCTCCGCATCCGCAATGACCACACATCAAGCGACCTCCTCTTCCAGTTCCATGCTCTTGATGTTCAATTCTTCGCCCTGCAATCGCGTCAGCCGACGCGAACCGCAGCTACACGCGCTGAACAGAGTCCGGGTGACGAACTCCAGTCCACAAGAATCGCAGCGGGCGCGTCCCTCGATCCTCCTGATCTCCAGCGTTGCGCCTTCCAGCATCGTCCCCCGGGCAACCGTCTCGAAGCAGAAGGCGATCGCGTCCGGCATCACGCCGGACAATTCGCCAACATCAAGATTGACGCGGCGAACCCGACGGCCCTTGGCGGCGTCGCCAACGATCGCGATAACGTTGCGAGTAATACCTAGTTCGTGCATGAGCAGCCTCAGCAAATCCGCGGCAATTGCTCGCCCACCAACATGTCGACGATCCGCTGTCCGCCAAACACGGTGCGCATGGTGACACGCCCTGGCTCTCCCCGTTTGACCCTGCCGACGACTGCGGCCCCCGCGCCCAGCGGGTGAGCCCGCATGGCTGAGAGTGCGGCATCGGCCTGTTCGGGAGGCGTGATCACCACAATCTTCCCCTCATTTGCGAGATAAAGCGGATCAAGGCCAAGTATTTCGCAAAAGGCCTTCACCTCCTCGCGAATAGGAGTGGCGCGTTCGTCGATCTCAATCGCAACCTGGGAGGCTTCGGCGATCTCGTTGAGTACTGTCGCCAATCCACCGCGCGTCGCATCGCGCATGAATCTAACTTCGGGTGCCGCCTCTAAAAGTCTTTCGATCAGGCCATGAAGGCAGGCGCAATCGCTTTCGATCGTCGAATCAAGCGCCATGTCCCCGCGCGCGCACAAAATCGCTGCGCCGTGGTCACCGAGCAAACCATTGACCATCACCACATCGCCTGGCCTGGCGTTGCCGACTTCGAGTTCGAGGTTTCTGCGGATCACGCCGATCCCCGTGGTGGTGATGAACAGCTTGTCGCACGCGCCACGTTGCACCACCTTGGTGTCGCCGGTGGAGATGACAACGCCGGCTGCTTGGGCGGTCATTGCCATCGAGCGCGCAACTTGGCGCAAGAGCTCGATGCTCGTCCCCTCCTCGATGATCACTGCACACGATAAATATAGCGGCTTCGCTCCCCCGACCGCGAGGTCGTTGACCGTTCCGCAAACCGCAAGTTCTCCAATATCGCCGCCGGGGAAGAATAACGGATCAACTACAAAGGAGTCCGTCGTGAAAGCGAGCCGGTCTCCATAGCCAGCCAGTTCGGCCAGGCTGAACCGAGCCTGGTCTTCTAGGGGCGCGAGCGAACGATTGTCGAAAGCCGCGACGAACACGTCGTCGATCAGATCCTTCATTGCCTTGCCTCCACCACCGTGGGCAAGCGTGACCTTATCGACACTGACTTTGCCGAGCTTCCGAGCGTGAATGAACGGCGCGACGTTCATACTGCCTCCTTGTAGCTCTTCTGGCCGCCATATTGGTAATAGGCTGCACAGGCGCCCTCGGACGAAACCATCAACGACCCGAGCGGCATCTCCGGCGTACACGCCGAGCCGAATACCTTGCACTGCCACGGCTTGATAACGCCCTTGAGCACCTCGCCGCACTGGCACGACTTCGGATCGGCGATCTTTAAGTTGGGGATGGCGAACTTTCGCTCAGCGTCGTAGCCAGCATACTTTTCGCGTAGCTTAACACCGGAGTGGTCGATGGAGCCAAGCCCGCGCCATTCGAAGAACTCACGCAGTTCGTAGACGCGTGAGACCGCTTGCAGCGCGGCTGCATTTCCGCCATTCGGAACGATGCGGGCATACTGATTTTCAACCTCGCTGCGGCCATCCTTGATCTGCTTCAACACCATCCAGATGGACTGAAGGATATCGAGCGGCTCAAAACCGGCCACCACCATCGGCTTTCGGTAGAAATTGGCGATGAATTCGTAGGGAGTTGTGCCGATCACCATTGAGACGTGACCGGGTCCAAGGAAGCCATCGAGCTGGAGGCCCGGGCTGTCCAGGATGGCCTTGATTGTGGGAACAATGGTGATGTGATTGCAGAACACCGAGAAGTTGGTAATTTCCTCGGCTTCTGCCTGCAGGACGGTCAACGCCGTCGATGGCATCGTGGTCTCGAACCCGAGCCCGAAGAAAACGACCTCGCGATCCCTGTTCTTGCGGGCAAGCGCCAGCGCATCCATCGGCGAATAGACCATCCGAACGTCGGCACCATCGGCCTTCGCCTGCAGCAGGCTCTTCTTCGAACCCGGAACCCGCATGGCGTCGCCGAAAGTTGCAAAGATGACGCCAGGGTTCTCTGCAATCGACACGCAATCATCCACGCGTCCCATAGGCAACACGCAAACCGGGCAGCCCGGTCCATGGATCAGTTCGATCTCCTTGGGCAACATGCCCTCGAGGCCGTAGCGGAAGATTGAATGCGTGTGACCGCCACAGACCTCCATGATATAAATTGGCCTGTCGGGCGGCAGCGTCATGGTTGAGACCAGCGCTTCGATTTCCCGGACCAGAAAGCCAGCCTTTTCAGAATCGCGAAATTCATCGACATATTTCATGCTGCCGCCCCTTTCGTGGTGGCTGATCCGCGGTCGTCCGCCAGTAGCGTGTGCACGAGATCCCACAAGATATGATAGGCCGCCACGTGACATTCCTGGACGCGGTGGATGGATGTCGTTGGCACCACTAGGCAGAAGTCGACCAGACCTGACGATTTCATCTTGCCGCCGTCGCCGCCCGCAAGGCCGATCGTGACGATGCCAATCTCCCTGGCTTTGGCGAACGCGGCCATCAGATTGGTAGAATTGCCGCTGGTGGAAATGCCAACCAACGCGTCACCGGCTTTTCCCTGCGCCAACAGCTGACGGACAAAGACGTGCTCGAAGCCGAGATCGTTGCCAACGGCGGAGATCATTGCGAGGTCCGCAACGAGATTGGTCGCGGCGAGCGCCGGCCGCCCTGCAGTGATGGGATGAACAAATTCCACGGCCACATGGGAAGCATCGCAGCTTGACCCGCCATTGCCCATCGAGAACAGCCGGCCGCCCCGCCGGTAGACGTGGGCTAGAGCCTTGGCGGCGGCAACCAGAACCGGCCCCTGCTCGTCGAAGAAGCGGGAGTTGGTCTCGCGGGAGTCGCGAGCTTTCTCATTGACCGAATGCAGGAGCGCCGCGTCTAACCGCGCCGGTGACTGAGGTTGTCCGTGCAAAAACGGGTAAAGTGCCGTGAGATCGCTCTCGTTGGACATGGTGAGACCCTCCTTACTGGGCCGCCGACAGCTTCATTGCCTCAATCTCGGCCTGGGCTTCGCCGAGTTCGATCAGTATTTTCAAGGTCTGGGCCGCCTCTTCCTCGTTGATCCGACTCATCGCGAAACCGACGTGAACCAGCACCCAGTCGCCGACGCACGACTCGACCGGATGGTCGTCGTTCACGATGCAGGCGATGTTGATTTGTCGCTTGACGCCACCAACGTCGACCGTTGCGAGGCGCTTGGTCACATCGTCGATCTTCACGATGCGTCCGGGAATGCCGAGACACATGACCTGCTTCCTTCTGTTGACGGCCTTTGTTTATCGATCAGATGCGCCGCAGCGATGGCCGCTTGCCCCAGTGCAAGTCCACCGTCGTTGGCGGGAACCTGAGCATGCGAGAGCACCGAAAACTTCGCCTGTTCAAGGCGACGGCTGACTTCCTGGAATAGAACCCTGTTCTGGAAGCAGCCGCCCGACAAGGCGACCGTCGAGAAACGCGGCTGCGTCGCATCGTCCTCACCGCCGGCGAGCTTTCTCGTCATAGCGACTATCGATATCGCCAAGCCCTTATGGAAGCGTGCGGCCATGACTGGCGCCGGCGTGTTCAGGATGAGATCACCGAGCACTGCGGCCCACATGGCTCGCGGCTCGATATAAGGCAGTCCTGACCCGGGCAAGTTCGGAATTGTCAGGGGATAGCCGAGCTCATCCCCCTCATTCAGCATCGTATCAGGATCGACAAGGGCTTCCAGTCGCGCCGCGGCCTCACCCTCGTAAGCCTGCCGCTCACGGCAGACATCCAGCGCCGCGGCAACGGCGTCGAACAGCCGACCACATGACGACGCCGGCAGCGCGTTGATGCCCTTCTTGATCATGGCATCGAGGGTGCCGCGCGGCTTGCCTGACAAATAGCCATGCAGTGGGAGCTGGTCGAAATTCATGGAGAATTCCGGCCACTTCATCTCGGCCATCAGGTGCGCGTACAGGTTTCGCCAAGGCTCGCGGGCTGCAGTAGCCCCACCGATCATCGCGACCGGCTTGAACGTGCCAAGCCGTTGGTAGCGCCGGTAGTCGGCGAGCAAGAATTCACCGCCCCACAGCGTACCGTCGCCGCCCCAACCCAGACCGTCGAGCACGATACCGAGCACGGCGGGGGCATCCAGCGGATAATTGTTCTCGGCCAGGCAGGAGGCGATATGGGCGTGGTGGTGCTGAACTTCAACAAGCGGCAGCCGATCGGCGACGGCACGCTCATGGGCGAACTTCGAGGACAGATATTCGGGATGCAAGTCGACGGCCAGAGCGGCCGGTGCGTGATCGAACAAGCGAGCATAGAGCGCGAGATTCTTCCGGTAATCATCGAAACATCTCGCATCCTCCAGATCGCCCTGATGCTGCGACAGGATAGCGGCACCATCCTTGAGGAGGCAGAAAGTCGATTTCAACTCGCCGCCCATGGCCAGCACATCTGGCGCTGCCTCGAATCCCCTGGGCAGGACTATCCACTCCGGTGCGTAGCCGCGGGCTCGGCGCAGCAGCCTCACGCGGCCGCCGACGACGCGCACGACAGAATCGTCAATTCGGTTCGCGATTTCACGACCGTGGATCAGCGCATAGGAAGCGATCCCGCCAAGCCGTTCGCGCGCTTCCTCGTCTAACACAACCTGCGGCTCGTCCGAGAGGTTGCCGCTGGTCATCACCACCGGCCGGGCCATCCTACGCAACATGAGAAGATGCATCGGGGTCGTCGGCAGCATGAACCCCAGCGTTGCAAGAGCCGGCGCAATTGAGTCCGGCAGTCTTTCCGGGCCATTGGCCTCGAGCAGCACGATCGGCCCTGAGGGCGCCGCCAACAATGCTTCTTCCTGGGCGCTCACGCTGCAATAGCGACGAATCACGTCGAGATCACGGGCCATTAGGGCGAACGGCTTGGCGTCACGATGCTTCGTTCGGCGCAGCCTTGCTACGGCGGCGGCGTTCGTGGCATCGCAGGCCAACTGATAGCCTCCGAGACCCTTGATCGCGACAATCTCGCCATTCTTTATCAGGCCACACGCGGCATCAACATCATCCATCATCGAGAACTGGTCGAAGCTAAACGCCCGGCCGTCGAAACGAACCAACCTCGCCCTCGGCCCGCAGGCATGACAGGCGATTGCTTCGGCATGGAAGCGGCGATCGGCGGGGTCTTCGTACTCGAGCCGGCAGTCTGCGCACATCACAAATGGCGCCATCGTGGTACTGGCGCGGTCATAGGGGATAGCGCTGACGATGCCGAGCCGTGGTCCGCAATTGGTGCAGTTGGTGAACGGATAGCGATAGCGGCGGCCGAACGGGCTGGTGATCTCCTCGGCACATTCGGCGCAAATCGCGGCGTCAGGTGCAACTTGGGTGTTTGCGCCACCGGTAAGGCTCCCGGCGATGACGAATTGCCCTGGCAGACCACCACGAGCGGGCCCTGTCTCGACTGCATCGATACGGGCCAGTGGTGGCGAGTCAGTGTGGATGCGGGCGATGAGCGCAGCTATGGTGCGCTCGCTGCCGTAAAGGCGGATCAGCACGCCGTCCGCGTCATTTCGAACGTCGCCTGACAAACCAAGCTCACGCGCGAAACGCCAGACCGCCGGCCGAAAGCCAACTCCTTGCACGCGGCCGCGCACTCGAATCTCCGCTCCGACATTAGCGTCCGGTTGCGCGATGCTGCTACGATCGGTCACGAAACCGTCTCCCAGAGGAGCACGCGATTATTGCCAGCGTCAGCCACGACCAGCAGATCATCGCTGGCCGAAGCAGCGTAGGGCCAGCACAGGCTATCGCGCGTGGCAGAACGCCACCTATTGTCTCCTCTGGCCGAGAACATGGGCTGCCCAGCAAGCGCTATGGCAGGAGAATCCATTGATAGCCCGTCTAGTCCGAATCCAAGCAACCGCGAATTGGCGGTATCGGTCACGATCAGCATTCCGCCTTGCAGGGTGAGTCCGTACGGCATGTTCATCGCGCTGGATGTCGGGTAATAGGAGGCGCGGTTGTGATCAAGGTTTGCGAAATCGCACTGGCCGAGCACGAAATCGCAGGGCTGTCCGATAGAACGCGGAAACGTTCTCCATGCCATTACGCGATTATTGCCAGCGTCAGACACGAATAGCATTCCGTTGCAGGCCGTAATGCCGTGGGGCCAGCGCATGCCGACCGCGCCGCCGGCCTGCCCAGCATTGTCATCGCGGGTCACAAAGTCGAGCTGCCCCAAGACCAGATCGGCCGGCGTGCCGTTCGAGATTGGAATACGATCCCAAACCAGTACACGGCGATTGCCCGTGTCGCAGACGATCAATTTCCCGTCCACGATCGCCACCCCGTAACACCAGTTCAATGTGTCCGCTTGGGGCGCGTTCGCGCTGCGATTGGCAAACCCACTGGAAAAATCTGTCTGCCCAAGCACCACATCTGGGGGCTGGTTGGATGTTTCGGGGTAGCTATGCCAGATCAGAATGCGGTGGTTCCATGCATCGGCTACGGCTAGGACGCCATTAGACGCTGCGATTCCAGTCGGCATGTTGAGCGTCGCCGGTCCCACGTCGCCTTTGGCGTTGCGCCCTTCCCGCGAAAAGTCCGGTTGACCGATCACCAGATCAGCCGGTGCCTGATCGGCCAATGGCAAAGATCGCCAGATCATGAGCCGATGATGGCCTGTGTCACAGACAAACAGCGGCCCTTGCGCGCCGGCAAGGCATGCCCCACGCGGGCCGAACAGGGTTGTCGGGCCTGGCACGATTGATTGCGCCAGACCATTCGGCAGCGCCTCGCCCCCAAGGACAGCGCGCGCGCCGCCATGAGCCAAGAGCGGCCGCGCGACATGGTTATCTCCGGCCCTGGCAAGAGCCTGATGCAATCGGTGCGGGGCAAAGGAAACCTGCATGGCTACACCGAAATCCTGACCTCGACCCGAGCGCCTATAACGCGAACAGCATGGGATTGGAGCGCCACCTCCGGAGCGGTGAGGCATTCGCCGCTTGAAAGGTCATACTGAAAGCCATGATGCGGACAGGTGATAATGCCGCTTTCCACCTCGCCGTCGTGCATCGGAAAGCCGAGATGGGCACAAGCATTCTGGAAGCAAGTGACACTCGCACCCGCACGCGACAACAATAGCTTCTCTCCCCCAATGGTGATCGCGCGAACCCCACCTTCCGGAATGTCGGCCAAAAGACCAGCCGAGAGCCAGTTCCCTTGTGCGTCAAGCGCGAACGGACTGACAAAGCGAACTCCGTTGTCCGTGGAGCTGCCCAGTCCTTTCACCTGTACAATCTCTGTAATTTCTGGACATGCCTCCTCGACTGCCTTCTTCACGCCGGCGTGGAACGTCAATGCGGACGCGGGGCAGCCGTCGCACGCCCCAATGAAACGCACCTCCACCTTGGGTGGGTTCACCTGGACGAGCTCCACGTTGCCGCCATGCGAACCCAACATGGGGCGGACGCCCTCAAGCGCCGCTTCGACTCGTTCGTTGAGACTGGGTTTGACGATCTGATGCCGGCGCAAGACCGCGTAGACGACCTCGTCGGCGACCGCATTCTTCATCGCCGCAAGCGCGGCAGGATCAGTCTTGAGCGCGCGGATCAACCGGCGCAACGCCTCTCCATCCAGCGCCTCGATGGCCAGTTTGTAGGCGCCGACGGCCGCCCGCTGGGTATCGTCCCATGTCGCAAATATGGCCTCCAGTTGCTCGATGTCGCCGACCAAGCCGGCAAGATCGTCGCGCGTGGTCGAGATCATATCGTGGGCGTTCATATCGTTCTCACATGCGGATTCCCGCAGCATCACCGATAGCGGAGGTTCCGAAAGAGATAGGGCTGCAACCCACCGCCGACGAACGCCGCGACGGGCGCCGCCATCCACACCGGGGCACCCAGCTTTGCGATCATGACCAGCAACGATGCAGTCACAAGCACGCCTACAAAAATCATGAGGAATGCTTTGCGCGGTTCGGCAAACAACTTGCCGCGGAAGAACAAAACGATTGAATTCTGAGCCATTGCCCACATGATATCGTTCTCCTCAGCCGACAATTGTAAGGATGGCGAGCCCAAGAAAGGTCCCGGCAACGCCGGCCAGGGGCCCATAGAAGCCCCCCAGTAGCGCGGCCAGTTCATTCCCCAACATCTTGCCGCCGACGACTACGCCTCCGATGACGCCGCCGCCAATCGAGGCAACGACGCCCAGGATAAACGAAACAACCAACATTTCTGGAGAAGACGGTAGGGTCATAGATCGGAAGCTCCGGTTTCGTTCGGTTGACGATTGCTGGGATGAGAACGCACGACCTGGCCATCGGCCGAATTCGACGCCAGCAACTCGCGCTGAATCTGGTCGATCGCTTCGGCAACAACCTTTCCCTTCTCCAAGTCGCCATGCGCCATGAAGATCTCCCGCGCTTCGCCGTAGTAGGCGCGCGCTTGTAAAAGATTGGATCGATTGCCACCGTCTGGATCGGAGGGATCGTCGGGCAGATTCCACAGACAGTTGGCTTTGTTGCAAATAGTGTTCGCGTATTCGAGCGGGGTCGTCTCGGGCGTCCGCACCTTCAGCGCTTCGTCGTAGGCTTCAAGTGCGCGTATGTTGTTTGCGATCGTGTGGCTCGAGGACACATATTGCAGGGCGTTGCCGAGATTGTTCTGCAGCATCGCATATTCAGTTGGATTGTCGATCAGCGTGATGACTTTGAGACCTTCTTCGAAAGCCTGCACTGCAAGTGCTTCACGCATTTTTCCGCGTTCGTCCGTCATGGGGATCGAGAGAAACGCCGTGGCAAGGTTGTTCTGCAGGATCACGAATTCCTGCGGAAACTCAGATCGCGTGAAAGTCCGCAGCGCACGTTGATAAGCGGAAATGGCGTCTGTGATGCGGGCCTTGTTCACGCCTGCAAGATTCTGCAATACTAGCCCGAAATTCATCTCTGCTTCGGCAAGCTCTTCAGGCCTGCCGAGCTCGGTCATGGTCCGGATTGCCTGCTCAAAGGCCGAGCGCGCCTGCTCAAGCGCCGCTGTACCTTCCTCCGGTATGGCCTGTAGCGCAGTGCCTTTGCGCGCCAGAATTCGAGCCGATAGAAGCCGCATGTCCCCAGGACAAATCGCCAGCGCCTTGTCATAGAGGACAACCGCAGCATGAAGCTGATCCGGCGATTTGGGCTGCCGCTGCAGACCCATCGCAATCTCCATCAGCATCTCGGCCCGCTCGGACGGGCTCGCCTCGGCGTCATCAGCAGCCGCGAGGGCCGCACGCACTTCATCGCCGAGAAGTCCTGTAATCACTGCTTCCTCCGACCAGCGCATTTTTGGCTGCACGCTTGGTACGAGAGCTACTCTAGCAGCACGAAATCCGAACTGTCTATCTATTATGCGTTATGCAAACTTAGTTTGCAGGAAAGCGCCAGCGGCGATGAGCGCACCAGCTTCCGGCGACCACGCGACCGGCAGCTGCGAGGCGACGTATTCATCGACGGCGTGCTCGCGCAGGAAATCTGGCGCATGCACCACTCGGTCTCCTCGGCTGTTGCGAAGCTTGAGGAGATAGCCCCCGGCGGCGGCGTGACGGACTGGCATGATCCAGAGGTCATCCGCGCGGCGTAACAGGATGACCGCCTCCAACCCTGCAAAATAGCAGTCGTATGTTTCGCGGCTCAGATAAAGTGCCCCGCGCGCTATTCTGACAAAAAAGACAGCGGTCACGACGATCCCTCTGGGCCAAGACGTGCATCGATGAGCGTGGCAATGCGGTCGGTCACTTTCGCGACAGCGGCTGATGCGGCATCTGAGAGGCCGATTCCCAATTCGACTGTCTGCGCTTCAATCAAAAGCACGACGACGTCAGAGGGAAAGTCGTCGCGAAAGATCTTCCGGCCTGCGAAAAGTGCGTGATCCCACCGGAAATCGTGCAGGTTAAGCGATGGCTCGTAGCGCTGCTCCAGCTCGCTCCCTGGCACTTCGAAAACCGCCCCTGGCGAAGAGCCCGAGCGACACGCATCCACAACAATCAGCGTCCGGCACCCACGCGCCGCAAACATGGTCGCCATGCCGTCAGTTCCTGCAGCCAGCAGGCGGACGCTTTGTGGGCCCGCTCCAACACCGCGCGCTTCCAGCAGGCGCAGGACTTCAAGACCTGCACCGTCATCGAGGCGATTTGGATTTCCACATCCTATGACCACGATCATCGGGAGCCCGCTACGCTATTCGTCACCATCTGCGATCCCGCACCAGGCGACGATGTCTCATCGTGACATGATGCGCCGGGAACGACGCGGCGTATAGATCTGGTATCGGTCGCCTTCCGGCGCAGCATCGACACCTAAATGCGCCAAAGGCGGCAGGACCATTGGGGCTCAACGGGCACATCCAGCTCAGGCAGCTCGCAATAGCGGCGGTGGACCTTGTAATACATGCACGTTTCACACAGTTGCACGAGACCCTCGTGTTCGACCGGTTCGAGGGTAAATCCGCCGAGCACGAGCTTCCTCTTCAGCTCGTTTCCTGCGGCTTTCAGCCGGGAAACGATGGCCTGGACGTCTTCATGGGAATCGGCCCGTGGCAGTACCTCCGTTTTGAGGCCACCCGCCAGAAGAGCGCGAATCTCGTCCCGGATCTTTCCGTGGCACACGGCGTCATCTCTCCTGAGGTTCGCTCTCGCGGCTGTCAGTCAAGACATCAGATTCGCCACAATCGGCACCACCACTCTGGCTCGACAGGGACCGCAAGCTCCGGCAGGTCGCACCATCTTCGATGCACCAGATAGTACATGCACTCCAGGCATCGCTGGTTATCCGGGCCGTACGGATGGTTTACAAAGCCTCCGACCACCAGCTTGCCTTCAAGATCCTTCGGATCCAGCCGGCGAAGCTGGAGCAAAATATCGCCAAACTCCTTGTCGGTTTCGGGAAAAGGCTCAACTTCCGTTTTGAGCCCATTCTCGAGCATCTCGGCGATCGCCTTGAGCACAACCTCTTTGTCAGACGCCATGCGCGACCGCCTTTCGCTCGAAAAATTCAGCATATGACGTTACAACCGGCAATTTAAGCACCAGCGTCCCGATACCCACAGCGTGCCCGATGAGCGAACCTCAGGCCGTTCGGAAGCGCGCCAATTCCTCGCCTGTCTTTGCGTCATGTGCGTGGACGGTGCAAACCAGACAAGAATCGTACGAGCGGCAAACGTGACCGACCTCGACTGGGTCGTGCGGGTCCCTGATCGGAGAACCGATCAAGGCCTGCTCCATCGGACCGCGAACGCCATCGGCCGACCTTGGGCCAACATTCCAGGTCGTCGGGGCAATGATCTGGTAATTTTTGATCTTGCCATCCTTGACCTCGATCCAGTGGCAGAGTGCGCCACGAATGGCCTCTGTAGCTCCCCAGCCGCGTCCATCCCGTTCGGTGGGCTTGATATACCAGGGGTCGTTGAGCCGAAATTCACGCAACGCGCGTTCGGCCTGGCGATAAAGCTTAACGCCTTCATGCATGCGGGCGAAGTGCCGCAACATGACGTTTGCCCCACCCAACTTCCTGTACATGTCGAGTACCAGTGGATCGAAGTGCTGCCAGGCCTCCCCATGCGTGCCGCCGGCGATCAGCTGACGAGACAGCGGTCCAGCTTCCAGGCGTCCTGATTCGTCGTGGCGCACGGCCGTCGACCAGGAATATTGGCCGTCCATATTGATTGTGTTCTTCTGCGTAGGCACCGTCTTGCGATCGAAAGGATGCACCCCACCCGGCTCATCGTACCAGGAACGCATCGTATCTTCGCGCGTGTGCTTCTGATCCATCAGCTTAAAGCTGTTGGCGTTACCGTCATAAACACCGCTCTTCATAATCAAAGCAGCGTTACGCCCATCGATCGTCGGCTTCTGATATTTGTCTTCATGCGGCAAGTACCCCCACGAGACGAACTTTTCGTGGCCCTTCCCGAACTTGTCCATCCCACAGTCAACGCTCATCCGCCAGAACATTCCTAGGTCGGAATTTGCGTGCTCGGGCTTCTCGTCGAGCCAGGCCATGAAGTCGTCATAGGATTTAATCTCTTCGTAGCGCTCCAATGAACATCCGAGCCAGATTTTCTCCATCCAGTCACGGCGGAAATATTCCAGGATCGACCACGCTCTCGTGACGTCGGTCAAGGTCGGTGCGCACATCACGCCGCCCGGGACCATGTAGCTTGAGTGCGGCCACTGGCCGCCCAAAAGCGCGTAAATTTCCACTGGCTTGCCAGAGATCGTGACGCCGATTTCGTAATTGCTTCCGGTGAACGGTGCCCAGCGTTTGACGGCTTCTTCGTAGTATTTCGATTTCGAGTAGTTCTTATGCGTGTAATCGATCATGAACAGACCGTAGTGATGACGCGGCAGGCTCTGAAGGCTTTCGACAAGCTGACCGAGATTCCGTGCCAGAATCGCATTGCGGGGCACTTCCGTTTGCCACGCGGTATCGAGCGCCCAGGCCGCGCACGTCAGATGCGAAGCACCGCAAATTCCGCAGGCCCGAGGTGTGACCACAAGGCCTGCCTGGGGGTCCTTGTCACGCAAGATCACCTCGAAGCCGCGGAACAACTCGGCCTGGGTCCAGGCGTCGACGACGACTCCATCCTGAATGTTGACGCGGACATCAAGGTCGCCTTCGACGCGCCCGACGGGAGAAATATCAAGTGTTTGAACGGCTGAGGGCATAGGAATGCATCCTGATTTTACAAGGTGAAATGTCTGCGCGGTTGTTGGGTGAGCTGGCAGCTCAAACGACGAAGATGTCTTCCTCGGCCCAGGCCGGAGACGCCGCCTTGGCTGCTGCCGTGAGCTTGATGTACCCGGCCTTGTCGACGCCGAGCGGCATGTCCTTTGGAACACCCATCATCGTTTGCGTCTTGAAAACCGTGCCCGGCATCAAATCGAAGAATGGGAATTCCGGCTCCGTGCACCCCATGCAGGGCATGCCAGCTCGCGTCTTCGACGACTGGCGATTCCACAGGATACGATTGCAAGGCGAGTGCGTCATCGGGCCGCGACATCCAAGGTCATAGAACAGGCAACCCTTGCGCTGCCCGTATTCGGTCGCGGACACCTTGTAGGCGAAGTGCATGTTGCGGGTGCAGCCCGTTTGCGTGAAACTCGTAAAAAACGTTTTCGGACGCTGGAATTCGTCTAGCGTCAGGTCGCCGCCGCGTCCCGTAGCGACCGCAACAACGATTTGCGTTATCCAATCGGGATGCGCGGGGCAGCCTGGGACATTGATGACGGGCAGCCCGGCCTTGGATTTATAGGACGGCCCGAGAAATCCGCCGTGCTTGCGCTTCAGGAATTGCAGACCTTCGCTCTCCGACGGGTTCGGTGCCGTTGCAGGAATCCCGCCCCAAGTCGCGCAGTCGCCGATTGCGACGGTATAGCCCGCCACTTTCGCAAGATCGGCGACCCAATCCTTCATCGGACGGCCCGCAAACCGATTCCATTCGCCCGTGCCGTTCGGTGCGTTGACCACCGAGCCTTCGAAGACGAAAATATCCAGTGGCATGGCACCAGACACAAGCGCATTCAGCATTTTTCTGAGATTCTCACCGAGCTCCATGCCGAGCGAGGGGTGCCAGAGAACATTGATGCCAAAATCAGTGACCAGGTCGCAGGCGCTCGGCTCCTCCGCATTGAGGAACGACATCGTATTTCCCGAACATGCGCCGCCTTGGAGCCAAAGAAGATTCGCCATCAATTTCCTCCACTATGTTCTATCGCCAACCAATACGGCGCTTGAACAATAGTACAGCAAGACCTGTGCCGGATTGGGCGACCCTGAAAAGACCTTGTAAAGACAGATGCTTAGTGTGAAGTCGCCCAAGACGCCGAGGTGTTTCTTCTCGTGCATTGGCTGCAAAGAACGTTAGCTATGCAAAGTTAGTTTTCAAATTCGCTGACCGACGTAACGCGATAATGCGCGTCAACGAGCAGGTGCTCACGAGGGAATGACGCTCCAGGAAGAACATATTGCAGGTGGCCAACGCGGAGGGCTCGCTGCGCACACCTTTGGCCTCTTCAGAATTCGCCGCGCGCTTGGCACGCTTTCAACGCACCGGATGTTCTCTAAAATCCTGGCGTCTAGGTGCCGCGTAGTGAATTGTGTATTGAGCTCCGCGCGTTGACCGCAGCGAACCGCCATCAGACCGGCAGGCTCAGCGCACGGCGGCTTGCGGCTATCCGTGACGGTTGCCACATGCCGGGCATGTCACTTCCAGCAAGTATCCATACCAGATGCCGCGACACCGGCTGCACCAATGGCCGGTAGCCTGACGCTCGGGCAAGCCAAGAGCTTTCGAAAGCTGACTAGTGCCAAGCTCCCTGAAAGGTTCGGAGCTTCCTGCCGGGTTTACTCGCGATTGCGGGAAGCGCACAATTCGCGCTAAGGGATCGCTGCCGTTTGCATCCTTATTGTCGGGCATCGCAAACTTTCACTTAGCTTCGTCGAGACCATATCGCTTGATCTTGTTGGCTAAGCCAACGCGCGACAGACCGAGTTCGTTCGCAGCCCGGCTTTGGTTCCACCGATGGCGGCTCAGCGCTTCGTTCAGAACCTGCTTTTCGAGGCTCTCGACCTTATCCTTCAGTGTCGTTCCCTGCGGCACAAATGCAAGCGCTGCGGTTAATCGCGGACGTGGTGGCGCTGCGAGAATGGAGGGCGACATATACTTTGTTGTCAAATACTCACCATCTTCCGCCAAGGAGACCATTCTGCGGATTTCGTTTTCGAGCTCGCGGACGTTTCCCGGAAACTCGAACGCTGCCAGCTTTTCAAGGGTCCCAGCGGAAATGCCAAGAATTTTGCGGCCCATCGCATCGGCATGTTTGGCTGCGAAAAACTCCGCAAGGGCCGGAATATCGACAGGGCGTTCACGAAGCGGGGGCACCTCGAGTTCGAAGCCCTTGAGACGAAAATAGAGGTCCTGCCGATATTTTCCCGCGGCAACGAGCGCCTGCAACGGCCGATTTGACGCAGCGATGATGCGAACGTTGCAGGTCTGCGTTTTGTCGGAACCGAGTGGTTTGACTTCGCCCTCCTGAAGAAACCGTAGCAGGCTCACCTGAAAGGATGGCGACACTTCCGATATTTCGTCCAGGAAGACCGTTCCGCCGTCGCCGGCGCGAAACAAACCGAGACGATCGGAGATGGCGCCCGTAAACGCACCGCGCTTGTGGCCAAACAATTCCGAATGAAGCAACTCATCGGACATACCGCCGCAGTTCTGGACCATCAACGGACTGGTCTTACGTGTCGAATTGTAGTGAATTGCGCGAGCCAACAATTCCTTGCCTGTGCCGGTCTCTCCTTGGATCAGAATAGGTAATTCTGTTCGCGCCGCCTTCCTCGCAAGATCGCACAGCTCGCTGAGCTTTTCGCTCACATAGACCAATTTTTCAAAACGCTGGCTCTCGACATGCAACGAAGCGCCATTTCGTTGATGAACTCCTACCGTATCGCCTCGAATCTTGAACTCTCGCGACAGCATGCGATGCCGGCGTGAAAGCTCCCGCGACTCCAGCCCGCGCTCGACAACCAAGCCGATTTGCTTTGCATCCAACGGTTTTCGCACAAATTGATAGATCGCCGCCGGCGAAATCGCTTGTTGGCTCAGCTCCGTTTTAGCCTCAAGCGCGAGGACACGAACGATGTCCGGATGGCTGACACGCAAGCCGACGAGGAATGTCAAACCTTCTCCGCCTGATCCGTGTTCTGCCAGAACGAGATCTACGTGAGCGTCCGACAACGCGCTCGTCGCCTCTTCCGCCGAGCGGACGACCAGGACGCGATAGCCATATTCTTCCGATAAAACCACCTCGGCCGCCGACCATTGCGGTCCGCCTCGGGCAACGATGAGGACTGTTCCCTGCGTTTCCATGCAATGCTTCTTGGCTAATTGAAAACCTTCTTAGCAGCAGCGAGCGGAACCTTCAATGGGCATTCCGGGTGGCTTTGAGTGCTTAAAAAAGGCTGGCCGACACTGCTTGCCGCTGAAGGCGGAGAGTGCGGCCTTCACGGATTGCGATCAGACAACGGCCGCGATGAATGTTGAACGTCGGATAACCAGCTCATACAGCCTCACTCAAGCGCGGCTGCTTCTGAAGGACCCTCCGCCCGGGACGCTAACGTTTAGAGGTGGCGGCGTCATTGTCTCGCGCAACTGACCACACACGATCGGCGGCGCGTCGAACCGCACGCGCAGCAATCATACATAGTCGTACGCACCGATTTCCATACGGCCAATGAAGTATAATGAGTTCTGCTGCTGCATAGTCGGAGGCGCTTCTGAGTTGTCATCGCTCGTCGCTGACGTGCTTTCGGCGGATTCTCCGAACGATGGACCAAATCATGATTGCGGCAAGCGGAACAAATCCCGCAATCATGTAGTTCGGCTCAATCGGTACCCGTCCACTGTCATGAGCAGCTTTGACAACATATGCAAATAGCCCCACGACGTAATAAGTTATGGCCGCGACGGATAACCCCTCGACCGTTGTCTGCAGACGCAATTGCAGGCGAGTCCGGGCGTTCATTGATTGCAGGAGTTCCTGGTTCTGTTGCTCGAGCTCAACATCGACACGCGTTCGCAGGAGGTCTGCAGCGCGCGAAAGTTTGACCGAGAGATTGCCTTGCCGCGCATCGAGAGTGATGCAAGTGCGCATAGCAGGAGCCATTCGGCGCGCCAGGAAGGATGACCAAGTCGGAAACCCGCTCAGCTTTCTCTCACCAATCGTCTGCAGCCGCTGCGCAACTATCTCTTCATAAGCACGACTGGCTCCAAAGCGAAAACCGCTGGCGGCTGCGCCTGCCTCGACCTTCGCCGCCATCTCCGTTAGTTCATTCAACAACTGCCTGTTGCTGGCAATGTCGTTCGCCCTGCGCATTTCGTCCATTACTTCAGCTAACCGCTTTTCGACAAGACCTACGGTGGGCGCGAGCCGATGAGCTTCGGGCAAGCCAAGAAGGGCGAATGTGCGATAGGTCTCAACCTCAATGACGCGCTGAACGAGTGCTCCCGCGCGCTCTCGGTCTAGTCCTCGGTCGACAACGAGAATGCGAACAAATCCGCAGGAATCTGGCTGGAAATCGGTGGCATAAACGGCCTTCCCATCCGAGTTCTCTGCCATTGCCAGACTTGCGCGATCAAACAGAAGCTGCGGTGCTGGCCGATCTTGCTGTTCAGGGAGCAGATGCAAATCGAGAGCAACTAACAAGGGGCCTGGCTGGGGAACAAGCCCCATTACAGCTGCGAGCGACGTCGCTCCTGGGCTGAATGGCTCGACGTCGACATCTGATGGAATTTCCCAGGTATAAGTCGTGAACTCGGAATGCTGCTCCCATCGCAGAGCCGTCGTGCCGAGTTGCATGCGATGGTACCTTTCCTCCAGCGACGGTACCACCGGCCCATGTTTGCTGCATAGCTCTGCGAGATTGGCACGATCTATCCGCGCGCGTCCTTCCGAGGTATCGAAAGCGAAGTGCAGGATTCGGCTGGGAATGGAGATTGGCGTAAATGGACGAGCATGCAACTCGCCCAAGACCGCCGAACGCAATTCATGGGTTGATAGACTGCGCGCCTCATTATCAACGAGCAAAACGACATCATTCATTTGCAATTCCCGTGATCTTTAAAAGATGGACACTTCATCAAACGACCGGTACGCAAACTCCAGTGTACGGATGGGCTTCACCACGGCTGCGTTGTAACATCGCACATCCCAGATCCCACACCCCACATCCGAATTCACAAAGGGACGACTGTTCAAGGTTACTCGCCGCAAGCCGACGCCGTTCTGGCTGAACTATGTCGACATTGCCATGATAGTCGGGGGCTTGCCGGCATGGTCCTCGACGGCGCAATTCGCGGAAATCCGTGGCCGCACTTCTCCCGTGTACGCGCGCGGCGTCACCCATCGTGGTCCATATGCCCGTGAACGCGGGCGACATTATTGTAGGCGACTAGGACGGCCTCCTCGCATTCTGCCGTCCCTGGCCGCAACGGTCATCGAGAAAGCATTGGCGCAGGAGCAAAATGAACACGGCACTATCGACGCGGTCCCTGAGGGGCGATGGGATCGCGCCTTCGTCGATACGCTCGGGGCGCGTTGCGCGAACTGAGCGGCAAACGATGACATTCTGATCGCGCAGCCGTCCTATTTGCTCGTCCCACTATCCAAATCTACGACGCGCAAATGGTCGACCTGTACCATTGGGTCTGCGCACGGTGTTTCGGTGGCGTAAGGGCTGCGGAGAGAGTGGCACTCACACACGCAATTTTTTGATCATTCCACCTAGAATGACTGGGACTGCTAGTGGGCACTCACCCGCGCCGGCCCCGGCAAATTCAGAGCCTGCACATGGGCCACAAGCCGGCTGACGTTGGCCGTGACAGGATTTTCCCGGTGCATACGTCGTGCACACGACAGCTTTTAACCGGTTGAAACAATTGAACTCTCGGTCCAATCCATCAGCAAGTTTGAGCTAGCTCCAGCAATGGATATCCGACTGGAGCCAATCAAAGGAAACGTTCGTCCACTCCTTGCCCGCCATAGGTTCAAATCGTGGAGCTACCGCCGCTTCGACCGCGAACGGCTTGGACTTCGCGCGCCGCGCGAGATCTGTCCTACGGTTTGAGTGGACAAGCAGTGGGCGGAAGGGGTGTCTGGTCAACCTTCTTGAAGTTGCTCCACTTTTTCGAGCTCCGCGCGAGCAATCTACGGTCCTATCCACGGCGAGTTTCGCAGCCTCACGGCCGTAGTTTTCAGCCCTCTCGCAGCGCGCCAGCCTCGGCGGACACCCTGCTCTCCTCCCCCAGCCCCCGACACAGTCGCTCCATGCGCGCAAGTTCGTCGATGTCGTGCTGATGGCGCCCATGCAGGCGATCAGACTCCGGATCGCGACCACCCGTCAAGGAGCGTCCTTATTCGCAGGGGACTTCCTTTTTAATTCCGCGAAGGAAATGCCATTCCCAGTCGTCTGCGGCGTTGACCATCGGCAGCCTGGTTCTGCGTAGGGAAATGCTGAGCCCAATCGTCCGGGAAGTATACGTTCCTTTCAAGTGTAAATGGGCGCGTTGCCATAGCTAAGACCTCCATCACTTCGGAGCGCCGCAAGAGAATACCCAGATCATGACGATCTCCCAATCCTGCAGAGATCGCATGAACGAGGTAGGTCGCGTTTTCCGGTTGGGGGTAAGATTAGCGAAGAGTAAGGAGACTCTCCAGCTTCTCCGCCACGTCGCCCGCAGAGACGGACCTATTTTTGCTTCCGACCATTGAAAGAAGCTCTTCGATCCTCTCGTTAAGTCCTTCCGTTTCGTATTCAAGAGGATCGCCTCTGACTATCCTCGCCTGTCGCCTGGCTAGTGGCTCAAGATGGAAGCTCCTGATAGCTCGTCGACCGACATCGGTAATCAAGGCCCATAAAGCACTCTGACGCGTGGGGACAGGCTGCACATTGCAAAACTGCAGTTCACAAGCGCAACCGACAGCTTGGCTGAGCGTTACCAGAAAATGAGCCAGTTTGATTATCCATTTGTTCTCACGGTGCGCATTATACGGTGACGTCATTTGCAAGCGATTTGCGGATTAAGTGTTCTGGAATATCGAGAGAATGAGCCAGCAAGGTATTTTTGTTCTTCATCGAGCTTTCAAATGGGATCGCGCCGCTCGTGGCGGCACGTTGCCGAAAGATGACCGAAACGTTGGGCGATGGTCAGGTGCGTGATGACGGCATCACGTAGCGTGCCATCGATTGGTCTGGTCCGGCATGCGAACTCAAACCCTCTCGGAGACATCCGCGCCGCTGACGCCAATGAGCGTTCAGAACACCGCTAGCATTGGTTGTTGCTGGATTTTCTTTGATCTCCCGGTGCACACACCGTGCACATGGGCGCCACGGAAAAGCTATAGTGCTGCGATTTCAACGGCCTACCTTATCGCCTCAATAGGAACGTGCGCATTCTAACCTAGCCGAAATTGCACACGTTTGTACCCGATTTGAGCTCTCGGTGCGCACGCCGGGCCCTAGGGAGTGGAACTGGCGCGTCCAGGTCCGTCGCAAGAACCGCTATGTGTCAGAGACTTTCCGCCGTCGCAAGGACTGTGACGATTGATATGACCGGCATGATCTGCGGACTTGAGACGGTCATCGCCGCCGCGCACGGCCGGCACAGTTGCGCAGCAACGTGTTGAGCCCGATCAGATCAGGCTCGACCTGCCGCGGCTGAGAACGTCGCCGGCGCCTTTGTCGCCCACGATCCTGCCGTGCTCGTACACAACCCGGCCACGGGCGATCGTCGTTACCGGCCATCCCGTGACGTCGAACCCTTCCCATGGCGTGTAGTCCGAGCCGTGATGCAGATCCGCCTGCCGAATCGGTTTCTTCAATTTGGGGTCCCACAGCACGATATCCGCATCGAAGCCGATGCCGATCGAGCCCTTGCGCGGATAGAGGCCGTAGATGCGTGCATGGTTGGTCGCGGTCAGCTCGACGAATTTTTGCAGGCTGATCCGTCCCTTCGACACGCCTTCCGAGAACAGGATCGGCAGCCGGGTCTCGACGCCGGGAATGCCGTTGGGCACCCAGCGGAAGGAGGTGCGGCCGTTCGGCGTCAGCTTGCCCTTGGGATCGTCGTAGCGGAACGGGCAGTGATCGGACGAGAAGGTCTGGAACACACCCGTGGTGATGCCTTCCCAGATCGCCTGCTGGCTTTCCGCGTCCCGCGGTGGCGGCGAGCAGACGTATTTCGCGCCTGACATGTCCATGTTCAGGCTCTTCATGTCGTCGGCCGTCAGCGTGATGTATTGCGGGCAGGTCTCGGCATGAACGGGCAATCCGCGCTGCTGGGCCCAGCGCACCTGCTCCATCGCCTCACGGCCGGAGACATGCACGATCATGATGGGAACGCCGATCACCTCGGCATGACTGATGGCGCGATGCGTGGCTTCGCGCTCGACGGCCTGCGGCCGCGACACGCCATGGAAATATGGGGCGATATGCCCCTCTCGCTCGAGTTTTGAGGTGAGAAAACGGATGGCGTCGTAACCCTCGCAATGGACCATCACCAGCGCTTCTTCGCGGCGCGCGACCTCGAAGACCTCGAGCAGCTGCTTGTCGCTCAGCACGAGGTCGTCATAGGTCATGAATACCTTGAACGAGGTGTAGCCGTCCTTGACCAGCGCCGGCAGCTCCTGCCCGAGCACGACCGCGGTCGGATCGGAGATGATGAGATGGAACGCGGTGTCGATATAGCACTCGCCTTCGGCGAGCTTGCGGTAGCTCTCGACGCACGCCCGCAGCGAGGTCCCCTTCTCCTGCAGCGCAAAGGGCAGCACCATGGTGTTGCCGCCGGCGGCTGCCGAACGGGTCGCTGAGGCGAAGTCGTCGGCCATCACCACGTCGGGGCCGGAGGCCTGCGAGATGTGGACGTGGCTGTCGATCCCGCCTGGCAGGGCCAGCAGCCCGGTCGCATCGATCTCGCGGGCAGCACCCTCCAGATGATCCGCAATGCTGACGATGCGGCCGTCGCGAATGCCGATATCGGCGCGGAACTCGTCGCTGGCCGTCACGATGGTGCCGCCGCGAATAGCGAGATCGAGCTGCGTCACAGGAGTCTCCGTCACTTGATGACCGTCGATGTCTGGAAGATCCGCCCCCAATCGGCAAGAGCCCCGGCGTCGCCGCCCGCGAGCTCCAGGGTTCGCCACAGCGTGACCGCGACCGAATCGAGCACCGCGACATTCAATTCCCGTTCGAGCGAGGCCGTCAGCGCGGCGCCTTCGAGGTTGGTGCAGAGGATGACGACAGCATCGGCGCCGTCAGCCGCCACTGCGCGGATCATGTCCGCGATCGTCGCGGGCGCGACCTCGCCGAAGGAGAAATTGTCGCGCAGTCCGAGGTGCCGCTCCGCATGCGGGGCGATCCCCTCCTCTGCCCAGACGTCACCGATCCGCCGCTGCACGTCATCGGTATAGGGCGAGACCAGGCCGACATGTTTGGCGCCGAGCGCACGCGCGGCATCGATGCAGGCAAGCGTTGACGTTGTCGCGGGCACGCCTGTGCGCAACGTGATTGCCTCGCAAAGGCTCCAGTCTCGACCGATGCCGAGCCAGCTTGCGGACGTACCGTTCCAGGCGATGGCATCGACCTTCGCATCGGCGAGCAGGTCCGCCGCGGGCAGCATCACCGAGGCGTCGAACTGGTTCAGCGCGGCAGCGTCGAGTGCGATCTCGGTGACGCGAAAGCGCGAGAAGTGCGCGGTGACGCCGTCAACGCCATCCAGCATGGCACTGGTGACAGGCTCCAGCACCGAATTAGAGGACGGCGTGATCATGCCGAGGCGTTTGCGTACAATTGGCATCGATCGCAGTCGCTCCGTTGCGGCGAAAGCGCTCCTCCGCTTCCTCAAAAGATCATCCGCGTCCGCATCCGTCCACGCAACCCGCAATCTGCATGCTGCATACAATTTATTCGATATGCATTTGTTTTTAGCCACATACGTCTCCTATTTGGGCACCTCACATGAAGGAAATTGGCTACGATCGCACGTCAGCAGGAAGGCCGGCGTGCCGCAAAAATCCGAACCGAACCCGGGCCGAAAGTCCCCCAAACTCAAGCGGATGGGCCTGCACGAGCGCGCCGCCGCGCGGATGCGGACGATGATCATTCGCGGCGAGCTGCCGCCGGGATCGCAGACCCGGGAAACCAGACTGTCGAAGGAGCTCGGAGTGTCGCGCACGCCGCTGCGCGAGGCGATGAAGGTGCTGGCAGCCGAAGGATTGATCGAGCTGCGCCCCAACCGCAGCCCGCGCATCGCCGACATCGCCGTGGGCGGCATCTCCGAATTGTTCGAGGCGCTGGCCGGCATCGAGCGGCTGGCTGCCGAGCTTGCCGCGGAGCGCGCCACCGAGCGCGACCTCGCCCGCCTGCGCACGCTTCAGACCCGCATGGAAGGCCATCATCGCAACGGCAAGCTCGACGAGTACTTCGCCATCAACGGCGAGATCCACAACACCATCGTCCGCATGGCCCGCAACGCGCCGCTGCGGGAGGCGCACGAGACGCTGATCTCCCGCGCCGAACGCGCACGTTACCTCGCGCTCGGCGCCGACCGCCGCTGGAGCAATTCGGTCGACGAGCACGCCGGTATCCTGGCGGCGCTGGAGGCGCGCGACAGCGAAACCGCGGGCCGTCTGCTCGGTACTCATGTCCGGCGCACCGGCACGGCGCTGCTCGAAGTCATCGCGGCCTCTCAAGCCAAGCAGACGGCGGCGTAATCATGAAGCTGCTGCTGCTCAACCCGAACACCAGCACCGCAGTCACGCAGCTGATGACGGGAGTCGCTCAGCGCGCGGCCGCGCCCGGCACCGAGCTGATCCCCTGCACCGCCATCCGCGGCGTGCCCTACATCTCGACGCGCACCGAGGCACAGATCGGCGGTGCCATTGCGCTGGAGATGCTGGCCGGGCAGCATCGCAAGGTCGACGCAGCGATCATCGCCGCCTTCGGCGACCCCGGCCTGTTCGCCGCGCGCGAAACTTTCGACATTCCCGTGGTCGGCATGGCGGAAGCGGCGATGCTGACCGCCTGCATGGCCGGACGGCGCTTCGCCATCGTCACCTTCGCCCAGGCGCTCGGCCCCTGGTACGAGGAATGCGTCCGCGCCCACGGCCTGTGGGAGCGCTGCGCCGGTATCCGTATGCTCGACACGCCGTTCCAGGCGATCTCCGAAGTCGGCACCGAGAAGGAGGATGTGCTGGTCGATCTCGCCCGGCGCGCGATCGTGGAGGACGACGCCGACGTGCTGATCTTTGCGGGTGCGCCGCTCTCGGGCCTCGCCGAGCGCGTCGCCGACCGGATCCCCGTCCCCGTCGTCGATCAAGTCATCGCCTCGGTGAAGCAGGCTGAGGCGCTGGTGGCGCTACGCCTCCGCAAGGCAACTGCAGGCACGTACCGCCGCCCCGCCGCCAAACCCACACTTGGCCTTGCCGAGGCGCTCGCCGCCCGGCTCGAGCATCGCGACAGCTAGGGAAGCTTCGGCCAACGATGGGAAAAACCGAGTTCGTTCTCGATGGCACGGCCGAAGCCAAACAGGCGGGATTCGCATCCCGGTGGTGCGATGATCTGGATGCCGAACGGCAGCTCGCTCTCCCCTCGCGGCGCCGGCAGCGTCAGCACCGGGAAGCCGACCAGCGACACGATGAAGGTGACGGCGAGATAATCGATCGGCGTCTCCAGCGCAGCGCCATCGATCGCGGCGACGTCGCTGATTTCATTGGGCCAGGGCAAAACGGACGCCGCCGGCGCCACCAGGAAATCGGTGTGGCTGAACAGCTCGCGAAAGCTGCGGTAGATGCCGGTGCGGCACCGCTCGGCGTTGAGATAGTCCTCCGCGGAGAGCTTTGCGCCCGCCTCGATATTCCAGATCACGGCGGGCGTGAGCTCGGCGCGGCGCGCCTTCAGCAGCTCTCCATAGCTGTTGGCGATGTGCGCGCCGCGCAGCGTCCGAAATGTCTCGATCGCACCGCCGCAATAGGGCGCGGACGGTACCACATCGGCAACGACCGCGAGTGCCTCGCAGGCCGCGGCGAACCGCGCACGGACATCGCGCGCCACGGGCGCGACACCGAAATCGGGCGTCACTGCGATCCGGGGACGGATTACAACCGGCCGCTCGTCATTGACGACGCCCATCGAGAGCGGGTCGTGCGCATCGCCCCCCGCACAGACCGACAGCGCCAGTTCGAGATCGTCGACGCCGCGGGCCAGAAAACCTTGGGTGGCGAGCATGTCCCAGCCGAGCGGGCGGCGCGGCGACGGAATCCGGCCGGGCGTCGGCCGGATCGAGGCGACATCACAAAAACTTGCGGGGGTGCGCACGGAGCCGCCGAAATCGGTGCCATGGGCCAGCGGCACCATGCCGGCCGCGACCGCAACCGCGGAGCCGCCGGAGGATCCGCCCGAGGTCAGCGCGGGATTGAAGGGATTGCGGGTCGGCCCACGCAATTTGTTGGTGCAGACCGCGCCGAAGCCGAATTCGGGCGTGTTGGTCTTTCCCAGAATGATCGCGCCGGCGCGCCGCAGCCGCGCGACCACGAGATCGTCTTCGGCCGGAACGTGATCGCGAAACAGAGCCGATCCGTACGTGGTCGCGAGTCCCGCGGTGTCAGTGAGGTCCTTGATCCCTATTGGCACGCCATGCAGCGCGCCGATCGGCGCGGGCGCGGCGTCGCAGACATCAGCGGCACGGCGGGCCCCCTCCGCATCGACAGTCACGAATGCCGCCAATTGCACGTCACTGTGCGCAATCCGCGCCAGATGCGCCTCGACGACCTCACGCGAGGACAGCTGGCCCTTCGCGATGGCGCGCGCGAGGATTGTGGCGGTGAGATCGCAGATCGATGTCATCGCCCCACCATGCCAAACCTCGAATCGAAAAGCGACCAGCCCGGGCACGAGACTTGCTTTCTTCCTCGGGAGAACGGGAGGCAACATCATGGCTGAAGCGCAAGGCGGCCGATCGCTCGTCGTCGACGCCGTCACCCACCGCTATCCGAGCGGCGCGCTCGCGGTCGAGAACATCAATCTCGACATCAAAGGGGGCGAGATCATCGCCCTGCTCGGCCCCTCCGGCTGCGGCAAGACAACGCTGCTGCGCATCATCGCCGGCTTCATCGCGCAGACGCAAGGGCGGATCATCATCGGCGACGACATCGTCGACGCGCTGCCGCCGAACCGTCGCGCGGTCGGCATCGTGTTCCAGAACTACGCACTATTCCCCCATCTCAGCATCAGCGAGAACGTCGCTTACGGGCTTGCCGCGCGCGGCATCGACAAGGCGACCCGCCAACGCGAAGCGCAGCGCCTGCTGGATTTGGTGCAGCTGCCGACCATGTCGGAACGGTTGCCACGGCAGCTCTCCGGCGGCCAGCAGCAGCGCGTGGCGCTCGCTCGCGCGCTGGCGATCAAGCCGTCGATCCTGCTGCTCGACGAGCCCTTTGCCGCGCTCGACAAGAATTTGCGGCTGGACATGCAGATCGAGGTCAAGCGGCTGCAACGCGTCTCCGGCATCACCACGCTGATCGTGACCCATGACCAGGAAGAGGCGCTGTCGATGGCCGATCGCGTCGCCGTGCTGAGCCACGGCAAGCTCGAGCAGTTCGGATCGCCATCGGACGTCTATGACCGGCCGCAGACGCTGTTCGTCAACACGTTTGTCGGAGCCAGCAACCGCATGACTGGCGTCGTCGTCTCGGCGGATCGGACGGCAGCAAAAGTCCGTCTCGATGCCGGCGCGGAAATTATCGCGCGCCCCGCCGGCGGCGCTCTCACCGAAGGCGGCCGCGTCACCGTGTGCATCCGCCCCGAGCATCTGCAATTCGTCGGTGACGAGACCGGCTTTGCCGGCGTAGTCGGCATGTCGCTGCCGTTAGGAGCCACCGTGGTCCACGAGGTCAGGACCGCCGACGGCTCCGGCGTCAAGATTTCCCAGGCGCGCATCGGCGAGACGCGCACGCTGGAGAGCGGCGCCGCGGTACGCCTTGCCCCGCTCGCCCCATCGCTCGCCAACGCTTTTCCAGCAACGCTTTAGATCCAGTCTCTGTCCAGAGGGAGTTCGACATGATTATGAACCGCCGAAGCCTGATGACGACCGCACTCACACTCGGCGCCATGAAGGCGTTTCCCGGCCTTAGCTTTGCTCAAGCCCGCCCGCTGGTGTTTGCGACCTTTACCGGAAGCTGGGAGGAGGCGCACAAGGCCGTGCTGGTCCCGGCCTTTCGCAAGGCCAACGCGGACGCCGCGATGGTGCTCGACCCCATGCTCTCTGTCGACCAGATCGCCAAGGTGAACGCCGCCAAGGCCAATCCGCCGATCGACGTCATGCTGCATGATCCCGGCCCAGCCCTGGTCGCGATCGGCCAGGATCTCGTCGAGCCATACCCCGTCGAGAAGAGCGCCTATTACAAGGACCTGATCGCCGAGGCCCAGGAGCCGATGGGCCCTGCCCCCTTCTTTCAGGTCGTCGGCCTCACCTACAATCCGGAAGCCGTCAAGACGCCGCCGACCTCCTGGGCCGATCTGTGGAAGCCCGAGTTCAAAGGCCGCGTCGGCATCACCAACCTCAACTCGACGCTCGGCACCGGCTGGCTGGTCGAGATCGCCAAGATGCGCGGCGGCTCGGAGGCCAATGTCGATCCCGGCTTCAAGGCGATCGAGGAGCTGAAGCCCAACCTCGCCGCGGTGGCCGCCAATCCCGGCGCGCTCGCCACCCTATTCCAGCAGGGCCAGATCGACATCTCGCCCGGCAATTTCAACGCCATCCAGATCCTGAAGGCGCGCGGCGTGCCGGTCGAGTTCGTGGCGCCGAAGGAAGGTGCCATTGCCTTCAAGACCACGATCCACATCGTCAAGAACTCGCCCAACCGCGAGCTCGCCTTCAAGCTGATCGAGGCGTCGTTGACGCCGGAAGTGCAGACCACGCTGATGAATCCGCCCTACTTGATCGTTCCGACCAATTCCAAGGTCACCATGGGCGGCGAGATCGCGCGCGTGCTCGCCAAGGACACCGCGGAGCTGAAGCAGAAGTTCGTATTCCAGGACTGGAAGAAGATCAACGAGCAGCGCTCGGCCTGGATCGAGCGCTTCAACCGCGAGATCAAGATCTAGCGCCATGGGCACAGCGCCGGCGTCACGAGACGTCACGTCCTACGGAATGGGATTGGCAGCGCCGCTGGCGCTGTTCTTCCTGGTGTTCTTCGTGGCGCCGCTGCTCCAATTGCTGTGGCTCTCGCTGCACAACGACACCGCCGCGCTCCATTGGGGGCTCAGCCAGTATCAGCAGTTCCTCACAGATCCCTTCAGCCTCAGCGTGCTCGGCTCGACGCTGCTGCTGGGGGCGGAGGTGACGGCCGTCTGCCTCGTGCTCGGCTTTCCCATCGCATGGCTCTACCAGCGGGTCGGGCCGCGGCTTCAGACCATCATCATCCTGATCGTGCTGCTACCGCTTTTGACCAGCGTCGTGGTCCGGACCTTCGCGTGGATCGTCATTCTCGGCCGCCAGGGCATCATCAACGCGACGCTGCAATCCCTCGGCATCATCGATACGCCGTTGAAGCTGCTCTACACCCAGTTCGGCGTGGTGCTCGCGCTGGCGCAGGTGCAGATGCCGCTGATGACGTTGCCCCTGATCACCGCGCTCGGCCGCATCGATTCCAATCTCGACGATGCCTCCTGCTCGCTCGGCGCCGGAAGCTGGCGCACCTTCTTCAAGATCGTGCTGCCGCTGTCGCTGCCCGGCGTGATCGCCGGATGCACGCTGACCTATGCCGCCGCGATCACGGCCTTCATCACCCAGTCTCTGATCGGCGGCGGGCAGATGTTGTTCATGCCGATGTATCTCTACCAGCAGGCTTCGACGCTGCAGAACTGGCCGTTTGCCTCCGCAATCTCGATCATCTTTCTGCTCGCCGTGCTCGCGGTCGTCTCGCTCTTCACCACGCTCGGCCGCCTGTCGCGCGGCTACGGAGGCGCATCATGAGCGGGCGCAAACGTACCCTGGAGGCGTTCAGCTTCGAGCTGGTCATGACCGTGGTCGCCGTGATCGCGCTGATCGTCATCATCGCGCCGTCGCTGGTGGTGCTGATCGTCTCCTTCACCAGCGGCTTCTCTCTGCGTTTCCCGCCGCCGGGCTATTCGCTGCGCTGGTACGCCGAATTGTGGAACGCCTGGCAGCTGCACTTCGCCGCCAAGAACAGCCTCATGGTGGCGCTGTGGGCGACGGGCCTGTCCGTCGTGCTCGGCGTTGCCGCCGCGCTCGCGATCTCGCGCTCGCCGACGCTCTCGGCGCGGCTGCTCGATTCCCTGTTCATGTCGCCGCTGGTGCTGCCGGCGCTGGCCTTCGGCCTTGCCGCATTGATGCTGTTCTCGCTGGTGGGACTTCCGGTGTCGCCGCTGACATTGGTGATCGGCCACACCGTGGTCTGCGTGCCCTATGTCGTGCGCAACACGATTGCGGCGCTTGCCCAGCTGGAGCCGACCCTGCTGGAAAGTTCGGCCGTGCTGGGCGCCAGCCGCATCTACACGTTCCGCCGCATCGTGCTGCCGCTGATCCGGCCGGGCATCATCGCGGGCGCCTTCATCGCCTTCATGTCGTCGTTCGACAATGTGCCGGTGTCGCTGTTCCTGCGCGACGCCGCCACCGACATGCTGCCGATCCGGATGTGGCAGGACCTCGAGGGCAAGCTCGACGTCACCATCGCCGCGCTCTCGGGCGTGCTGATCATTGCGACGGTCGCGCTGGTCGCGATCATGGAGCGCGTCACGGGATTGTCGAGGCGGCTGACCAACTGATCAGGCGCCGCGGAACAGCGAGTAGCCCCAGCGCGTGAATTTCAGCGGCAGATGAAAATGCTCGTCAACAGCCTTGATGCGGAAACGGAACGGCGTCACCGTGAGAAAACCGTCGCGCTCGCCAAAGAACTCGCCGAGATGAAACAGGACCTCGTACTCGCCTGCCGTCACGCCCGCGCCCTCGGAAATGGGATGATCGAGCACGCCATTCGCGCCGAGCCTGCCGTCGGCGACGCGCGAGGAGTCCGGACCGATCCGCCAGATCTCGACGCGCAGGCCCTGCGCCGGGCGTCCGCTCGCCACATCGACCGCGTGAATGGAAATGCCGCCTGCCACAATGTTCCTCCAATGAACGCAGCGCCATGGTAGACGCAAACACGGCCGTTCGGCCAGCGCCCGCATTGTTGCCGGCGCTTGGCGCCATGACCTCGCTTCAGGCGCTGGTGGCGCTGGCTCTGTTCGCGCCGGGCGTGGTGGCACCGCGCGCCCATATCGAGGTCTGGCAGCTCTCGATATTCTCCTGCGCCGTGTTCGCGGTCGGCATTCCCGCCTCGTTCTGGGGCGGCGGGTTCATCGCTCGCCTCGGGTCGCTGCGGATCGCGAGCCTCTGCGCGGCGGTGATCGTCGCCAGCATGGCGCTGGCTTCGCTCGGCTCGACGGCGGCCCTGTTCGCAGCCGGCCTCTGTCTTGGCCTCGCCTTCGGACCGGAGACGCCCGCAAGCGCGGCGCTGCTGGCGCGGCTCGTGACGGCCGAGCGGCGCGCACTCGTGTTCTCGGTTCGCCAGACCGGAAACCAGATCGGCGCCATCTGCGGCTCGCTGGTTCTGCCCGCGATCGCAATCTCGCTTGGACCCGCCTGGTGCTATGCCGCCGTGAGCGCGTGTGCGCTGCTGGCGATGGCGTGGTTCGAGCGCCTGCGTCCGGCGTACGCCGCCAAGGTCATTCCACAGCCGGAGCTTGGCCTTCGCATGCGGCTGGCACTGGTGACCGCGGACCGGCGCATCGCAATGCTGGCGCTGGCCTCGATGCCGTTCAGCGCGATGCAGGTGTCGCTCAATACGGTCTTCGTCACGCTCGGCACCCGCGAGCTCGGCCTCAGCCATGTCGAGGCCGGCATGGCGCTTGCTTGCGCCCAAGCCGGCGGCCTGATCGGCCGGCTCGGCTGGGGCCTCGTCGCAACGCGCCTCAATGCCTCGCGCGGAGTTCTCGTCGTCATCGGCCTCGGCATGACTTTCTGCGCCGCGCTGCTGAGTCTCGATGGCGCATCGCTCGGACGGACCGGCCAGTTCGCGATTGCAGCTCTGTTCGGCCTGACGGCATCGGGCTGGAACGGTGTCTTCGTGGCCGAGATCGCACGTCTCGCTCCGCAGGACAGGATTGGCGAGACCACCGGCGCGGTGCTGACAGCATCCTATGCCGGCCTCTTGGCAGCACCGGCGCTGGTGTCGCTCCTGGACGGCGCAGCCAGTCTTGGTGCCGCCTTCTTCGCCTTGGCGTGCCTCGCCCTCTGCGGCACATTGGCACTGATCTGGGGAGGCCATGACAAAGGGAAGAAGTAGCGCGTGCGAGATTGCGGCCGACGTCTCCGCCGGACGAACGAGTGCGGTCGAGACCGCCAAGGCCGCGCTTGCGCGCATCGAGGCCGCCAAGGCGCTGAACGCAGTGGTGACGACCGCTCCCGCGCGTACGCTTGCCGACGCCGCAGCGGTCGATGATCGCCTGCGCGCCGGCGTGACGATGCCGCTCGCCGGCGTCCCCGTCGTCATCAAGGACAACATCTGGGTCGGCGACTGGCGTGTGACACAGGGCTCGCGCCTGTTCGCCGAATTCGTCGCGCCGCGGGATGCGATTGCGATCGAGCGGCTGCGCAAGGCCGGCGCCGTCGTCGTCGGCATCGGCGCAACGTCGGAATTCGCCTGCAAGGGCGTGACCACCTCGCCGCTGTATGGGCCAACGCGGCATCCGCTCGATCTCACGTTGACGCCCGGTGGCTCGTCGGGCGGCCCTGCCGCCGCGGTTGCGGCCGGCCTCGTGCCGCTAGCGATCGGCACCGATGCGGGCGGCTCGAGCCGCAGGCCGCCGGCTCATGTCGGCGTCGCCGGGTTCAAACCGTCCTATGGCGCGATCCCCTATGGGCCCGGCTTCGCCGAACCGTTCTTCAGCCTCTCCGTCATCGCGCCGATCGCCACTGACATTGCCGATATCGCGCTAGCGTTCGAGGCCATGGCCGGCGTCGATCCGCGCGACCCGGATTCAGCGGGCATCGCTCAAGAGGCCAAAAACATCGCCGGTCTGCGCATCGCGTTTTCGCCGCGCCTGGGGCTCGACGTCGCCGTCGATGATGTTGTCGCTGACGGGCTCGTTTTCGCCATCGCGCGTCTCTCCGCCGCAGGCCTCGGCATCGCGCAGCGCGATCCCGTCTGGCCGGCGGGCGCTACGGAAGAGGCCATCATGCCGCTTCAGCACGCCGGCCTCGCCGCACTCTATCGAGACGCCTTCCGCGAGGATCCGACCGTCTTCGATCCTGACATCGCCAGACAGATCGAGCGAGGACTGACGTGGTCGGGCGCCGATGTTGCCGGTGCGCTGCTGGCAAGCGCCGCGATCGCCAATGCTTTCGCGGCATTCTTCGCCGAGGTCGATCTGCTGTTGGCGCCGACCGTCCCCTGTGTCGCGTGGCCATTCACCCAGCTCGGACCCGAGACGATCGGTGGCCGCGCGGCGAGCCCGCGCGCGCACGCGGTGTTCACGCCCTTTGTCAATCATGCCCGCCTGCCGGCGATTTCGATACCGTGCGGAACGGATCGGCGCGGACTTCCATTCGGCCTTCAGGTCATCGCCGCGCGCGGACAAGACCGCACGCTGCTTGAAGCAGCGCAAGAGATCGAGGCCATGTTGCGAACGTAGTCCCGAGAGGCGCTCGGTGCGTTAATTGCCCGCTCAGTCTCCCAGCGGCCCTTTGGCGTCCCCGCCGCTCCCCTTCAGCAACTCGTATTTGATCCGCCGCATGCGTGCCTGGGCTTCGAGCGGCTTGCAATAGGCAGTTGACGCTGCGAGCAGGTCGATGGTGGCGAGAAATGCATAGCGCGACGCCGTCGGCTTGAGCGCGTCGGGCGCTTCGGGCACGTGTACGCCAAGCGCAATATCGGCGATCGAGGCCAGCCTGCTTTGCGGCTTGGTAATTGCGACGACCAAGGCGCCGTATTGTTTGGCGATACTGGCTGCTTCGATCACCTCGTTCGCTGCACCGGTGGTCGAGATGGCAACGACGACATCATCCCGTCCGAAGGTCGCGGCAATCATGCGCATCAAGCTCGGATCGGAGGCATGCGAGACGGCAATCCCAAGACGAAAAAACCGGTTCTGAACCTCCGCCGCCACAAGAGTGGAACCGCCCCCTACCCCGAACGCTGCAAGCTTCGAACAGCGGGAGATAGCTTCGGCAGCCCTCTCGATGTCCTCCTTGCGAAGTCCTTCCTCGGCAGCGGCGATCGCACGACGAATTTCCTGAAACACCGACCGCCAGAGTGCGGGGCGCGCCAGATCGGTTCCGACATGCGGGGGAAGCTCAACGTAAATCCGCCCGACCGCCATTGCTTGAGCCAGCCTCACCTTGAGGTCGCGGACGCCCCGGCAACCGACGGAGCGACTGAACCGAGTTACCGTCGGCTCGCTGACGCGCGCCCGAAGAGCCAACTCGGAATTGCTGGCGTGAACGGCAAACTCCATATCGGCCAGCAGCACCGTGGCAACGCGTTGCTCGGACGGGCTGAGGCTTGGAGCGCTCTGCCTGATGAGGGAGATGATGTCGCCGGCCACGACATTGTCGTCGCCGGGCGGCTTCGAGACTGCTGCACCAACGGCTCTCGCCGGGTGATTTCGCTTTGCACGCGCCATTGCCCGCCCTCCCCCAGGTCAGATCAACCTGCGCCCTTGGCAAGAAGCTGCCGTAAGAAACCTTCAGTATCGACCAAACGTATATCGCCATGCCTCATCAAGAATAGCATTTTTCGCTTGATAATCGTCGAATTGTGTATGTAACTTTCAAACAAGCAATAGCGTGCCATCGGCCCAACAGCTGAAAGGCACATCCCCTGCACCGGGAAGCAGGCGGTCCAACAAGGCGGGAGGGCGATCATGAGATACGGTCCAAGTGTCTTGATGCGTAGCGTCGTGGGGCTGGCCACCGCGTCGTTCTTGATTGCGCAGGCCAATGCCGCCACCCTGCTGCGCGAAGCCACAATCGGAGAACCGCCGCCGCTCGATGTCATGCTGACGACAGCCGACGTCGCATCGGTCATCGGCCGCCACATCTTCGAGACCCTGTATGCCCTGGACTCGACCTACACGCCGCGTCCGATGCTGGCCGAGAGCGATCGCACGGAAGACGGCGGTCGGACCATCGTCATCAAGCTCCGCGAAGGTGTCCTCTTCCACAACGGCAAGGAGATGACCGCCAAGGACGTGGTCGCCTCGATGACGCGATGGGGCAGTTTCGGTGCGCGCGGCAAGCTCCTGATGGCGGCGGCTACGTCGGTCGAGGCGACCGGAAAGTATGAAGTCACGCTGAAATTATCCGCGCCGAACGGCGCCTGGAAGGCTCTCATTGCGGACGTAAATGGGGGTCTTGCGATCTATCCGGAAGACATTGCCGCCAAAGCGGGAAACCGGCCGATCGAGCAAAAGGACTATATCGGCACCGGGCCTTACAAGTTCGTGGAGTGGCGGCCGAACCGCTATGTCGAGGTGGAGAGGTTCGAGGGCTACAAGCCGGTGAAGGAAAAGGGCGACGGTTTCGCCGGCGCCCGCGTTGCAAGCTTCGACAAGATCCGGTTCATTCCGGTGCCTGACGTCGGCACGCGCGTGAGCGGCGTGCAGGCGGGTGACTACGACTACGCGGAAATGATCTCCGGCGATCTGTACGAGTCCCTGAGGAAAGATCCATCGGTTCAGGTGCAGCGTACCAACGCGCCGATCTTCGGCCTGTTCTTCATGAACTCGAAGCAAGGAATCCTGAAGGACAATTACAAGCTCCGCCGCGCCATCCAGACCGCGCTGGACAAGTCGCAGGCGCTGCGCGTCGCCTTCGGTCCCAAGGACCTGTGGAATGCCGAGGGATCGATCTTTCCCAACGGCACACCCTGGTACTCAACCGAAGGCGTCTCCAATTACAGTGCGCACGATCCGAAGAAGGCCAAGGAGCTCGCAAAGGAGGCGGACTACACGGGGACGCCGATCCGCCTGCTGGTCTCGACGAACTATCAGGCACACTATGACGAGGCCTCCGTCTTCACCCGCCAGCTAGCCGATGCCGGCATCAATGTTCAGATGATGGTCGTCGATTGGGCGACCCTTCTGAAGATGCGGGGCCAGCCGGAACAGTGGGACATCTTTGTCACCCACCATTCCTTCGCACCTGATCCGTTGCTGCTCACGTTCCTCAATGCGAGCTATCCCGGCTGGTGGGACAGCCCCGAGATCGGCTCGCTTAGGACTGAGTTGATCAACACGACCGATCCAGCCGCGCGCAGGTCGACATGGGACAAGATCCAGTCGCTGATCTACGAGCAGGTACCCGTGATGAAAGTAGGCGATGCCTACACCTATGACATTGCTTCTCCCAAGCTCAAGGGGCTCAACCCAAACGGTCCCGTGTTCTGGAATGTGTCCACGAGGTAAGGACAGGCAATGAGGCCGCGAAGACTGTCGAGCGCCGGCGCCGGCGCGCATCGCTGCCGCTGATCAGGCGCTCAATCACATGTGGTCTTACGCATTCAAGCGCGCAGGAACGACGGCGGTGACGCTGCTGGCAGCGTCCATCATCATCTTCGCGTTCATCCATATCGTGCCGGGTGACCCGATTTACGTTCTGCTCGGTGATACCGCGACTCCCGACCAGATCGACGCCTTGCGACACCAACTCGGTCTCGACCAACCGATCATCCTGCAATATCTCACTTGGGCCGGCCATGTTCTCGAGGGCGACCTCGGGCGGTCGATCTTCTTCCAGGCGCCCGTGCTGTCGGTGATTGCCGATGGCGCCGAGACCAGCACCTTACTCGCCACCATGACGATGATCTGGGTTGCGGTCATCGGGGTGCCGATCGGCATGATTGCGGCGGTCCGGCACGGCACGTGGCTCGATCAGGGATTGTCCGGTGGGGCGATGCTGATGGCCTCGATACCCACGTTCTGGGTCGGGCTCTATCTGATCCTGATCTTTGCCGCCTGGCTCGGCTGGTTTCCGAGCTCCGGTTATCCATCGATCTTCGAAGGCGGTGTCATCAATCTCCGCTATCTCGTTCTCCCCAGCCTGGCGCTTGCGGCTCCGAATGCCGCTTTGATCCTGCGGCTGACGCGCGCCAGCATGCTCGACGTCTCCCGCGAGGACTACGTGCGCACGGCGCGCGCAAAGGGAATCCGGCCGTGGCAGGTCGTGCGCCGCCACATCTGGCGCAATGCACTCCTGGCGGTCGTCTCGGCATTTGGCTTCACCTTCGCCGCGCTGCTGTCCGAAGCGGTGGTGACCGAAACCGTGTTTGCCCTGCCCGGCATCGGCCGGCTCGTCGTTCAGTCGATCCTTCGCCGAGACTACCCTGTGATCCAGGGCGTCATCCTGGTCATCGTGGTGGTTTATCTCCTGATCAATTTGATCGTCGATCTGAGCTATCGTCTGCTCGATCCGCGGGTTGAACTTCAATGAGCAGCAACAGCGTGATCTTGTGGCTCAAGCCGTTCATCGCCCGCCCGATCGCGCTGGCCGGACTCGGGGTCCTTCTGGCGACCGTGCTCGCCGCGGTCTTCGCACCCTGGCTGTCGCCTTACGATCCGTATGCCATCGATCCCCTGATCCGCCTGACGCCCCCGAACGTGACCCACTGGTTCGGCACCGACCAATTCGGCCGGGATACCCTGTCGCGTACCATTCATTCAGCACGCATGGCACTTCTGATCGGTTCGGGCGTGGTCGTCTTCGCTCTCGCGACCGGCGTTCCGGCCGGCGTACTTTCCGCTCTGTTCCCGCGGCTGGGTCACCTGCTGATGCGCATGGTCGACGTGCTGATGGCCTTTCCGACTCTGCTTCTCGCACTTGGCCTGATTGTCATCTTGAGCCCGAGTGTGGCCACCGTCATTCTGGCCATCGGGATCGGCTACATGACGACGACCACCCGCATCGTCTACGGACTGACACTGCGCTTGCGCGCGGAAACCTATGTCGAGGCGTCCCGCAGCATGGGCGCCGGAGCGGCATGGCTCATCAGTCGGCACATCTTGCCGAACCTCGTCTCGCCACTTCTCGTGCAGGCCAGCTTCGTCTTCGCGTTCGCGCAGCTCGGCGCGGCTTCACTCGATTTCCTGGGCCTCGGCGCCCCGCCGGACATTCCGAGCTGGGGCAATATGCTGGCGGAATCACGGACCTTCATCACCCGCGCTCCGTGGCTGCTGTTCTTCCCGGGCATGATGATCGTGGCGACGGCATTTTCTCTGAACTTGGTCGGCGATGCATTGCGCGATCGACTCGATCCGCGGTTCCGTCAAGTCTTCGGTGAGAAGGGTTAGGCCGTGCTGACAGTTTGCGACCTTACGGTGTCAGTGGGGCCGGAAACCGCGCCGGTCGACATCGTCGCGGGCGTGTCCTTCGGCTTGGCCAAGGGCGAGATCCTCGGCCTCGTCGGCGAGTCCGGTTGTGGAAAGAGCATGACCTCGCTTGCGGTCATGGGATTGCTGCCGCAGCCCGGTCCCCGGGTCCGGGCCGGGCGGGTCCTGTTAGAGGGCTGCGACGTAACGCAGCTGCAGCCCTGGCAACGTGTCGAAGCCGGCCACGGCCGCATGGCAATGATCTTTCAGGAGCCGATGACCTCACTCAACCCTGTACGTCGGATCGGCGATCAGATCGCGGAAGCCGTGCGCGTACATGAGGGGATTTCGGGCGCAGCGGCGCTCATCCGTGCCCGCGAACTGCTCGAGCTGGTGCGTATGCCGGACCCCAAAATGCAGCTGTCCGCGTACCCGCATCAGTTGTCCGGAGGACAACGCCAGCGGGTCATGATCGCGATTGCGCTGGCCTGCAGGCCACAGGTGCTGGTCGCCGATGAACCGACCACCGCGCTGGATGTCACCATACAGGTTCAGATTCTCGGGCTCTTGCGCGAGCTCTGCAATCGGTTGGATATGGCGATATTGTTCATCACCCATGACATGGGAGTCATTGCGCAGCTCGCCGATCGCGTCGCCGTCATGTATGCCGGCCGGATCGTGGAAACCGCTGCAGTCGATGCGCTGTTCGGCGCACCGCGTCACCATTACACCCGCGGACTGATGGATTGCATGCCGTCGCGAAATTCCGGCGCGCGCCGGCTGCCAACCATTTCCGGTCAGCCGCCGCTGCCAGGTTCGGTCGCTGCTGGCTGCGTGTTTGCCTTGCGTTGCGCAGCGGTACGCGATGAGTGCCGCGTGGCGACCCCGCCTCGCCTGGAGGCCTCCCAAGGGCACGCGGTGCTTTGTGCGTTTCCGCTGGCCGGCGGGGAGCTGCCATGAGCTGCAATGCCATCCTCGACGTCCGGGACATGATGGTCTCGTTTAGTGCCAGGCGAGCCGGTCGGAAATACCGGGTGCAGGCGGTGGACGGTGTATCGCTGTCGTTGGCCGAAGGCGAGGTCCTCGGGATTGTCGGCGAGTCCGGCTGCGGCAAGACCACGCTGGGCCGCACCCTCGTCGGACTGGTTCAGCCCGACGGCGGCAACATCAAATTGAAGGGAACCGAAATGATCGGAGCCGGCGGCTCCGGCGTCCGCGAGATGCGCCTCAGCGTCCGAATGGTTTTCCAGGATCCCAACGCATCCCTCAACCCACGACGTGCAATTGGAGATTCGGTGGCGGAGGCGGCCGACATCAGCGGCTTCTTCAAGAGCCGCGCCGAGCGCAGCGCGGCCATAGCTGCCACCTTGACGGCCGTCGGGTTGAACCCGTCTTTCGCCGCTCGCTATCCCTACGAGCTGAGTGGCGGGCAGCGGCAGCGGGTCGGAATCGCACGCGCCATTCTTCCCACCCCGTCCATCATCGTCGCCGACGAGCCGGTCTCGGCCCTCGACGTTTCGGTGCAGGCGCAGGTGCTCAATCTGATGATGGATCTGCGTGACCAGTTGAGACTGTCGATGCTCTTCATCTCGCACGACCTTGGCGTGATCGGACAAATCAGCAGCCGCGTTGCTGTCATGTATATGGGCCGGATCGTGGAGCAGGCCGGGACTCGGACGGTGCTGGATCATCCGCTCCACCCCTATACGCGCGCATTGGTGGCAGCAATTCCGAAGCCGGATCCATCGAGGCGGATCCTGGGCGCGATCGAAATGGGTGAACCGCCAAGTCTCTTCACGCGACCGCGCGGCTGTGCATATGCGCCCCGCTGTCCAATGGCCAGCGATCGCTGCCTCGTCGAAGTGCCACAACTTCGATCTGCCGGTGCGGTCGGTAGGACAATCGCCTGCCACAACGCATAACCAGCGAGTGCCGCGCGCGGCGAAATCACGCAACGCCTGATTGATTTCTCCTCTTTTCGAGCGATCCCATCGACGCGGCGGCAGTCCGCGACCGCCAGGCGCATGCAAATTCAGGAAGCCGGACGCCTGTTGCAACGCGATGTTAATCGCGACGCAACATTCAAAATGAGACTGCCCGTTAAGCCGCGTACGGCTCCGGCACGTGCGCTGCATGCGAGTTCGGTTAGCCTCCATTTCAAGAACCGTTGGCCTTGCCCGAATGCCGCACCGCGCGGCGGACGCGTCAGGGCGCGGTGAAAAACAGCGACAAGAGCGCCCAGGGAGGAGAGCAATGTTGAAAGGCAGTCTAGGACTGATCGCGTTGAGCAGCCTGTTACTTTCGGGCACCGCCTTCGCACAGGAGAAGATCAAGGTCGGCGTCACCGCGACGCTCGAAGGCACCTACACCGTGCTCGGCGAGGACGGCATCCGCGGCTTCCAGACGGCCCTCAACGTGCTCGGCAAGAAGGTCGGCGACAAGGAACTCGAATTTGTCATCGCCTCGACCGACGCAACACCGGACTCCGCCGTACGAGCCGTGCGCAAGCTGATCGAACAGGACAAGGTGCAGATCCTGCTGTCACCGCTGTCCGGAGACGAAGGCATCGCGGTCAAAAATTTTGCAAAGACCCATCCCGAACTGACCTTCATCAACGCCGCATCGGGTGCCCAGGAAACGACCTATGTCGATCCCGCTCCGAACTTTTTCCGCTACAACATGGACGGCGCGCAGTGGCAGGTGGGCCTCGGCAAATACGCTTATGACCAAAAGAAGTATCGCAAGATCGCGACCGTCGGCGAAGACTACTCGTTCATCTATACGCAGGTGTTCGGCCTCGTGCTCGAGTTCTGCGGTGCTGGCGGACAGGTCACCAACCGGCAATGGGTGCCGCTCGGCACCAAGGACTTCGCCTCGGTTATCGCCGCACTGCCCGACGACGTCGACGCAATCTATCTCGGCCTCGGCGGCGCCGACGCCGTCAACTTCCTGAATCAGTACCAGCAGGCCGGCGGCAAGGCGCATCTGATGGGCGGCTCGATCATGATCGACCAGACCATCCTGTCGTCCAAGGGAAACGCCAAGAATGCCCTGATCGGCACGCTGGCCGCGAGCGGCCAGGCCGACACCTGGGAGAACCCCAGTTGGCAGAAGTTCGTGAAGGACTATCAGGACGCCTTCCCGCCCAACAAGCGCTTCCCGAGCCCATCTCTGCTCGCTACCAACTACTATGGCTCGACCATGGCGCTGATCCTGGCGCTGCGTCAGGTCAATGGAGATCTCTCCAACAATCAAGCCAAGTACAAGGAGGCCCTTGCCAAGATCGAACTCGACGCACCCAATGGAAAGATCAAGCTGGACTCCAACCGCCAAGCGATCGGCACTAACTTCGTTACCGAGGTTGTCGACGATGGCAAGGGCGCGCTGTTCTCAAAGGTTGTGAACGTAATCCCGAACGTCAACCAAACGCTGGGCTACGATCCCGCGGTGTTCGCCAAAATCGGTTTGCCGAGCCGCACAGTACCGGAATGTAAGAAATACTGACCTAGTCTCGTTCGCGAACGATGACCGGCCGGGGAGAGATTTGCCAGAAGCGCGACACGTGCGCCCTTGCATTCTCTCCCCGGTTGTTGAACGCTAGCAAAAAACACCAAGAGCTTCTGGGAGGAGAGGCATGAGCCGGGCGCTCGCCGTCTTCCACGGCCGCTTTGGTCGGGCGACGGTCTATCAGTTGAACCGCCCTTTCAACATTCACGCACATCGCGAAGGTCATTTGATCTTCCATGTCGGCGGGCGTTCCGCATGCATCGATGTCAGCGATGGACGCTACGAGCTCACCGAAGGTTCCGTCGTCGCGGTCAATCCGTGGGAGCCGCATAATTTCCTGCCGTCCGATCTCGAAGGCGGCGCCGTTTTCTTCGTGCTCTACGTCAATGCGGAGTGGTTTGCGCCCGATGCGCCCGGCGCCGACCGCCTGCGCTTCGGCCGCACCCAGTTCACGCGGTCCGTTGCGCTGGACAAGCATATCAGGCACGCAGCCGCCCTCGTGTGCGGCGCTCCCTCGCTCAACAGCCTCGATGGCGAGCTGAGAGGCCTGATCGACATCTGTTACGACGAAAGCTGGCAACAGGCGGCGACCGCGCGCGATCCGCGCGCAAACGGTTCCGTCACGGATTTTCGTGTGCGCAAGTGCATCAAGATGATGTCGGAGAGTCCTGGCGCCGAGATCGAGCTCGACACCATCGCGCGCGAATCCGGCCTGTCCCGGCCGCATTTCTACCGGCTCTTCCGCACCCAGACCGGCGTTACGCCACACCTCTATCTCAACACGCTGATGATGGAGCAGGCGCTGGAGGCGCTGGTAGCAAGCGAAGCGCCGATCGCCGATATCGGCTTCGATCTCGGTTTCTCGTCGCAGAGCGGATTCACCCGCTTCTTCGCCGCCAATGTCGGCATGGCGCCGACCGATTATCGCCGTGCGGCCAAGGTTTTGCGCGCCTGAGGCCACGCGAAAAGATACTCACGATCAAGCGCCTCCCTTACAGCCGCATTAGGATGCGACAAACGCGGTCCCGAAACGAGGATCGCGCGCGATAGGGAGCGCACGTTCATGGCAGGGCTTGCGGCCGGCAACGGTCTGCGTGCCCCTCCGCCCCGCTTGCTGGGTGAGAGATGGGGTGACGTGAAGACGGAGCGGCGATCATGACCCGCTTTGTCGAACGCCATCCCGCCTGGGCACTGATCGTCATCATCGTGATCGCGGTAGCACTCTGGCTGATTTTCGCGGTGTGGCCGCAGGGCGTCGAAGATGCGTTCGGCCGCAAGCGGGTCTTCCTCAACGCGCTCTTCAACGGCATCACGCTCGGCGGCCTCTATTTCCTCGTTGCCAGCGGCTTTACGCTAATCTTCGGCCTGATGCGCAACGTCAACCTCGCGCACGGCTCGCTCTATTTGTTCGGCGGCTATGTCGGCTATGCCATCAGCGCCGCGACCGGCTCATGGATCCTCAGCTTCATCGTCGCTTTCATCCTGACGGCACTGGTCGGCGTCCTGCTCCAGGTCCTCGTCTTCCGCCGCATGGAAGGCCAGGACCTGCGCCAGACCATGGTGACGATCGGACTCTCGATCGTGTTCGCCGATCTGATGCTGTGGGCCTGCGGCGGCGATTTCTATCAGATCCAGACCCCGAACTGGCTGATCGGACCTGTCGAGCTGCCTCTGGTCACCGCGATCAAATCCTCAGGCGAGCCGGTCTATCTCCGCTATCCCCTGGTTCGACTCGTGATCTTCGCCGCCTCCGTCGTGATCGGCGTGGCGATGTGGCTGGCGCTCAACCGCACGCGCATCGGCATGATCATCCGCGCCGGCGTCGACGATCGCGACATCCTGGCTGCGACCGGGGTACGGATCCAACTCGTTTTCGTGGTGGTGTTTGCGCTCGGCGCCGGCCTCGCCGGAATCGCCGGCGTCGTTGGCGGAACCTTCCAATCGCTCTCGCCAGGCGAAGATATCCGCTTCCTGCTCGCCTCCCTCGTCGTCGTGATCGTCGGCGGGATGGGCTCGATTCCTGGGGCTGCGCTGGGCGCGCTCATCATTGGCCTCGCCGAACAGCTCGGCTCGGTCTACATCCCGACCTACGCCATCGTCGTAACCTTCCTGATCATGGTTCTGGTGCTGGCAATTCGGCCGCAGGGCCTGTTGGCGAGGCGCTGACATGTCCCTCGCTCACGACGCCCGCGTCACGGTTCGTCCCACCGCTGCGGTACAGCGCTCGAAACTGCGCGGATGGCCGGAGATCGACAATCCGGCGGCCTGGACCGTCGCGGCCATTCTCCTGATCATGCCGCTGATCGCCAACGGCTTCTTCCTGATCGAGATCTTTGCAACCACGCTGATCCTCGGACTCATGGCGCTGAGTCTGATGTTTCTTGCCGGCTATGGCGGCATGGTCAGCCTGATGCAGCTCACCATCGCTGGCTTCTCCGCCTATATGGTCGCGGTGTTTGGCGTCAGCGGCAACGCCAATATCAGCCTGGGCTGGCCGTGGTGGCTTGCGGTCCCGATGGCGCTTGCGCTCGCGACCATCTTCGGCACGCTCGGCGGCGCGCTGGCGGTGCGCACCGAGGGCATCTACACCATCATGATCACGCTCGCGATCGGCGCGGCGTTTTATTATTTCACCAACCAGAACTGGGCGATTTTCAACGGCCATACTGGCATCAATACTGTTGCCACGCCACATTTCTGGGGCGTCAACTGGCGCGCCGACATTCCTTTCTATTATATCGTCCTCGCCGTAGCCGCGCTGTGTTACTTCGCCGTCGACTACATCTCCCGCGCGCCGTTCGGCCTCGCGTTGCAAGGTGTCCGCGACAATCCCCGCCGCATGGCGGCGCTCGGCTTCAACGTCAATGCGCATCGCGTCGCGGCCTACGTCTTCGCGTCCTTCGTCGCGGCACTGGCAGGGGTACTCCAGGTCTGGAATTACCGGCAGATTTCGCCGGGATCCGTGAGCGTCGGGGCCTGCATCGATATCCTCATCATCGCAGTCGTCGGCGGCATCACGCGCCCCATCGGACCCTTTATCGGCGCGCTGATCTTCGTGCTGCTGCGCACTTTCGCACTCGACTTCCTGGTCAAGCTGGGGCTCGACGGCAACCGCTTTCGGCTGCTGATCGGTCTCGGCTTCCTCGCGATCGTGTTCTGGTCCTCGGACGGCGTGATCGGGCTCTGGCAGAGCTGGCGCCGCCGCCAACGCTTCAGCGCGGCGAGTTCAAGCGGACGACCAGGTCGAGAATCTGGCCATGGATCCAACCAAGGATCCAACCATGGATAGCGTCGCGCAACGCCTCTCTATGGTGGGCGCCGGCGCGGCGCTGGAGCTGCGCGGCGTGACGCGTCTGTTCGGCGCGCTCGCGGCACTCACCGACATCACCATTACCGTCCGCCCAGGCGAACGGCGCGCCGTGCTTGGCTCCAACGGCGCCGGCAAGACCACGCTATTCAACTGCATCACCGGCGACTTCCTACCTTCTAGTGGCACCATCCGCTTCTTCGGCGAGGACGTCACGCACTTCCCGCCCTATGAGCGCATCCGCCGCGGCCTGCGCCGGACTTACCAGATCTCCGCGCTGTTTCCCGGCCTCACGGTCCAGGACAATGTCTATCTCGCCTGCCGTGGCGTCTCACGTGGGCGCTTCTCGTTTCTCCGCCCCGGCCAGAACGATGCGTTGATGCACGCGGCCGAAAATCTCGTGCAGGCCGTCCATCTCTCGGGCGTGAAGGATCAGCGCGTTGCCGAGCTCGCGCATGGCCAGCAGCGCCAGCTCGAGATCGCACTTGCGCTTGCCGGCGCGCCACGATTCGTCCTGTTCGATGAACCCGCCGCGGGACTGTCGCCGACCGAGCGCGCCGAGCTGATCGAAATATTGACCTCCCTGCCCGCGCATATCGGCTACATCATCATCGAGCACGACATGGACGTCGCCCTGCGCGTCGTCGAGAGCGTCACGATGATGCACAACGGGCGGATCTTCAAGGAAGGTCGTCCGCAGGAGATCGAGTCCGATCCCGAAGTGCAGGAGCTTTACCTCGGAGGCGGCCATGAATGAGGTCCGCCGTACGGCCGCCGCCCTCGAAGTGCGCGGCTTGGACGTCTATTATGGCCATTCGCATGCGCTGCAGGGCGTGGATCTGACGCTCGAGGCCGGCGTGTTCTCGGTTGTCGGCCGCAACGGCATGGGCAAGACCACGCTATGCAAGGCCATCATGGGGCTGGTGCCGGTCAGCGGCGGCTCGATCCGCATCCGCGGGGATGAGATCACTCGACAGCCGCCTGCCCACATAGCCCGACTCGGCGTCGGCTACGTTCCGCAGGGACGGCGGCTGTGGCGATCACTCAGCGTCGAAGAGCATCTGCAGCTTGCCGCCGGCTTGCGCCGCGGCGCCTGGACGGTCGAGCGCATCTACAAGACGTTTCCGCGGTTGGCCGAGCGCAAAGATCACGGCGGCGGCCAGCTCTCCGGCGGCGAGCAACAGATGCTTGCGATCTCGCGCGCGTTGCTCACCAACCCGCGGCTTCTGATCATGGACGAGCCCACCGAGGGGCTCGCTCCCGTCATCGTGGCCCAGGTGGAGGAGATGCTGCTACGGCTCGGCGAGGACGGCGACATGTCCGTGCTCGTGATCGAGCAGAATATCGGCGTGGCGACCGCCGTGTCGCGCAACGTCGCGATCATGGTCAACGGTCGCGTCAACCGCATCATCGATTCGGTGCGGCTTGCCGCCGATCGCGAACTGCAGCAGCGCCTGCTCGGTGTCGGAATCCACGCCGGACTCGAGCTCGATCTCGACGTGCCACCGGCGGATACGGAAGCGAAGCCTCCTCCGCAGCAGACGCGGCCAGGCGGCGCGATCCGCATCTACATGTCAAACCCGACGCCGCCGACACGGTGGTCGCAGCCTGTGCCGATCGCCCGCATCGAGGCTGCCGCCCGCACGTTCTCGACACAGGTGATGCGTCTCGACGAGACGGCACGGCGACGGCGCGAACCCGTTGCCACCCAAACGCAGGGCCCTCCGGTCGTGCTCGTCGTCGGTACGCTCGACACCAAGGGCGCGGAGCTCCGCTTCATCCGCGACATCATCGCCGGGACCGGCCTGCGAACGCGATTGGTCGATGTCTCGACCAGCGGCAGGCACGCGGCCAGCGACGTCTCCGCCCAGGAGATCGCCTTGAACCATGGTCGCGGCGGATCGGCGGTATTCGGACCCGACCGCGGCGCCGCCGTCACCGCGATGGCCGAGGCCTTCGCCAGCTGGTTGCGGCGCCAGAACAATGTTGCCGGCGTGATTTCGGCGGGCGGCTCGGGCGCAGCGTCGCTGGTCGCGCCCGGTATGCGGATGCTTCCTGTCGGGGTGCCGAAGCTCATCGTCTCGTCCGTCGCCTCCGGCGACGTCGGGCCCTATGTCGGCCCCGCGGACATCACCATGATGCATTCGGTCGCCGACGTGCAGGGCCTCAACTCGATCTCGCGCGCCGTGCTGGCCAACGGCGCCAACGCGCTGGCCGGCATGGTAAAGGCGCGCCTAGATCAGCACGCACGGAAGGATCGCGACGACAGCGGATTGCCGTCGGTCGGAATCACCATGTTCGGTGTGACCACGCCGGCGGTGCAGAAGATCGCGGCCGACCTGCGCGATGATTTCGAGTGCCTGGTCTTCCACGCCACCGGCGTCGGCGGGCGCTCAATGGAGAAGCTCGTCGATTCCGGGCAGCTCGCAGGCGTCATCGACCTCACGACCACGGAGGTCGGGGACCTCCTGATGAGTGGCGTGTTCCCGGCCACCGACGACCGCTTTGGCGCCATCATCCGCAGCCGAGTGCCTTATATCGGCTCGGCGGGCGCGCTGGACATGGTGAATTTCGGCGCCCCCGAGACCATCCCGGAGCGCTACCGCGGCAGGAAATTCCACGTCCACAACCCGCAGGTTACCTTGATGCGGACCACGGCGGAGGAGAACGAGCGCATGGGGCACTGGATCGCCGATCGGCTCAACCGGATGGACGGCCCGGTGCGCTTCTTCCTGCCCGAGGGCGGCGTCTCCGCGCTCGACGCGCGAGGACAGCCGTTCTGGGATCCGGACGCCGATGCGGCGCTGTTCCGCACGCTGGAGCGCAATGTACGGCAGACCGCCAACCGTCAGCTCATCCGCGTTCCCAAGAACATCAATGACCCCGAGTTCGCCTCCATTATTGTCAGCGCGTTCCGAACATTGTTCGGCCGCATTGGGGCGCGTCGGAGACTAGCGAGGTGACCGATGGCCCGGTTTGAACGCGCTGCACTGTTGAAGCGCTTCCGCGACATGGCAAGGCGCGGCGAGCCGATCGTCGGCGGCGGCGCCGGCACCGGCCTTTCGGCCAAGTGCGAGGAGGCCGGCGGTGTCGACCTCATCGTCATCTACAATTCCGGCCGCTACCGCATGGCCGGCCGAGGCTCGCTCGCGGGATTGATGGCTTACGGCGACGCCAACGCCATCGTGCTGGAGATGGCCGGCGAAGTGCTGCCCGTCGTGACCAGGACGCCAGTGCTCGCAGGCGTCAACGGCACGGATCCGTTCCGCGACATGGATCTTTTCCTGGACCAATTGAAGGCGCTCGGCTTCGCCGGTGTGCAGAACTTTCCGACCGTCGGCCTTATCGACGGCGTATTCCGCGCCAATCTCGAAGAGACCGGCATGTCCTACGCGCTAGAGATCGACATGATCGCAAAGGCGCGCGAGAAGGACCTGCTGACGACGCCCTACGTCTTTAGCGAGAAGGAAGCCGCCGCGATGGCCATCGCGGGCGCGGATATCATCGTCTGTCACTTGGGCCTGACGACCGGGGGCAGCATCGGCGCGCAGACGGCACTCAAGCTGACGGATTGCCCAGCGCACATCGACACCTGGGCCTCCGCTGCGCTCGGCGTCAATCCGGACATTCTGGTGCTCGCGCACGGCGGACCGATCTCCGATCCGGACGATGCCGATTTCATCATGAGGAACACACGCAATTGCCACGGCTTCTACGGCGCCTCCTCGATGGAACGGCTGCCGGTCGAGCGGGCGCTGACGGATCAGGTTCGCAAATTCAAGGCGATCGGCGCGCGATAACGCCGAAAGGTCGAGGGAGAGAAACATGTCAGGGACTCTGGTCGGTGAATTGATCCTCTGGCTGATCGTCGCCGTCGTGGTGATCGTGGTCGGCGTCTACATCGTGAACTGGCTCTATCACCGCTCGTCCAAGGAGACCTCATTCGTTCGGACGGGCCTGCTCGGCGAGCGCGTCGTGATCAACGGCGGCGCCTTCGTGCTGCCGTTCATCCACGACTACACGCCAGTCAACATGAACGTGCAGCCGATGGGCATCGTTCGCTCCCGCCAGGACGCCGTGATCACCCGTGACCGCATGCGCGTCGACATCGAGGCCGATTTCTATGTCCGGGTGCAGGCAACCCGCGAAGCCGTGTCTATCGCGGCTGCCACGCTCGGCCGCCGCACCATGGAGCCCGAACAGCTCCACGCCCTTCTCGCCGGAAAATTCATCTCGGCCATTCGGTCCGTTGCCTCGGAGATGACCCTCGAGCAGATGCACGAGCAGCGCGGTGAGTACGTCGCCCGCCTCAAGGCGAACGCGGCAGAGGCACTTGCCCAGAACGGACTCGAGTTGGAATCCGTGGCGATCACCGATCTCGACCAGACCGATCTCGAATTCTTCAACCCCTCGAACCGCTTCGACGCCGAAGGTCTGACCCGTCTGATGGAGGACATCGAGGCCAAGCGAAAACTGCGCAACGACATCGAGCAGGATTCGATGATCAAGATCCGCTCCCGCAACCTGGAGGCCGAGCGGCAGGCTCTCGAGATCGAACGCGAAAGCGAGACGGCGCGCCTCGAACAGGAGCGTGACATCGAGATGCGCCGGGCCCTGCAACGCACCGAGGTCGCACGCGAGCGGGCCCTGCGCGAGACCGAAGCCGAGCAGGCGCAGATTTCCGCCCGTGAAACTATCGAGAAAGCACGAATCGCCAACGACCAGGCAATCGCCGAAGCCCGCATCGCCTCGGAGCGTGAGACCCGCCAGCGGGAGATCGAGCGCACCCGGACCATCGAGGAGAAGGAGCTGCTCGCACGCGAGGAGATAGAGAAGACCCGGATCGCCAACCAGCGCTCGATCGACACCAGCCGCATCGCTTCCGAACGCGAGGTCCGCCAGCGCGAAATCGAGCGGATGCAGACCATCGAGGAAGCCGAGATCACCGCCCGCGAGGCGATCGAGAAAGCGCGTATCCAGCAAGACCGCGTCGTGACCGACGCCCGCATCGCCAACGAAGAGGAGACCCGGCGCCGCGAGATCGACCGGACCCGCGCTGTGGACGAAGCCGAGATCGCTGCCCGCGAGACGACCGAGAAGGCCCGCATCGCCCAGACCATGATCGTCAATGTCGAGCGCATCGCGTCTGACGAGCGCACACGCGCGCTGGAGATCCAGCAGGTGCGTAACATCCAGGAAGCCGAAATTGAGGCGCAGCGCGCGGTCGAGGCGGCGCGCATCGCCCGCGAGCACAGGCTCGCCGTCGAGCGCATCGCGGTCGAGCAGAATACCCGGCAGTTGGAGATCGAACGCAATCAGACGCTCGAGGTCGCAGAAGTCACGGCGCGCGAAGCCACGGAAGCTGCCCGCATCACCCAGCAAGAACGCGTGCGCTCCCTGGAAATCGCCCGCAACCGCGCCGTCGAGGAAGCCGACATTGCCTCACGCGAAGCCATCGAAGCCGCCCGGATCGCGCAGGAGAAGTCCGTTGCAGCCGAGCGTATTCAGGCCGAGCGTGACACACGCGCGCTCGAGATCGAGCGCACCGCCGTGCTCGAGGCGGCCGAGTTGAAGCGACGCGACGCCATCGAGCGCCAGCGCATCGGCGTCGATCTCGCGCTCGAAGTCGAGCGGATCACGTCCTCCAAGAACCGCGAAGTCCTCAACATCGAGCACAAGAAGGCGATCGAGATCGCGGATGAGGACCGCGTCATTGCGCTCTCGACCAAGAAATCCGAGCGCATCGACGCCGACCGCCAGGTCAGGCAGGCTGAGATTGTCGCGCGCAAGGAGGTCGAGACCACCGATGTCTCGCGCGAGCATGCGCTGGAGGCGGCGCGGATCGAACGCCGCCGTTCGATCGAACAGCTCGAAGTCGCTCGCGTCCAGTCGCTCCAGGAAGCGGAAATCGCCGCGCGCGAAGAGGTCGAGCGCTCCCGCATCGCCTCCGATCGCGGCCTCGACGAGGCCCGTATCGGCCGCGAGCGCGAGCTGCGCAAGCTTGAAATTAATCGCGAGAAGGAGGTCGAGACCGTTCTCATGGAGAAGGCGATTGCCATCCACCTCAAGTCGTTGGAAGAATCCGCGGCCAAAGCCTCGGCCGAGGAGGCGCGGGTGCATGCCACTGAAGCCACCGAGCGCGTCATCACCGCGCGCGAGAGCGAGATCGCGAAGCGTCGCAAGACCGTGGAAATCCTGATCGCCGAGAAACAGGCCGAGGAAACGCGAATTGCCGCGGAAGCCGAACGGATCCGCGCTGCAGTCGAGGCCGAGGCCCAGCGTATGCTCAACGAGGCCGAGAACGTGCTAACCGACCAGGCGCGGTACTCGCTGTTCCGTAGAAAGCTGCTCGACCGCATCGAAGGCATCGTCCGCGAGAGCGTCAAGCCGATGGAGAAGATCGAGGGCATCCGCATCCTTCAGGTCGATGGCCTCAACGGCAACGGCCATGGCGGCAATGGCGGCCGTAGCGCGACCGACGAGGTGATCGACTCGGCGCTGCGCTACCGCGTCCAGGCGCCGCTGATCGACTCGCTTCTGGCGGACATCGGCGTCGAAGGCGGCAGCCTCGCCAAGATGCCAGGCCTGATCCGGGAGGCTCGCGACATGCAGGGCATCAAGGACTCCGCACGCAAGGGCGGCGGCGGTGGCGAGAAGCCAGCCGCTGCGCCCTCGCCTTCGGCCGACGGCGAGCCGCCCGCCGAGCGCAGCCCTCGGAAGAAGAGCTGAGGTCGCACCATGGCCCGCGTCTACGTCTCAACCGTCGTCAACGCGCGCAACGATCGCGTCTGGGCGCGGGTACGCGACTTCAACGGTCTGCCGAACTGGCATCCCGCGATCGCGGAAAGCCGCATCGAGGGCGGTGAACCCTCCGACAAGATCGGCTGCGTCAGGGATTTTCGCCTGCGCAACGGCGATCGTATCCGGGAAAAGCTGCTCGGCCTGTCCGATTACGACATGTTTTGCACCTACTCGATCCTCGAATCCCCGATGGGGGTCGAGGACTACGTCGCGACGCTTCGGCTGACGCCGGTCACGGACGGCGACCAGACCTTCATGGAATGGACCGCCGAGTTCGACTGCGCACCCGAGCGGGAGGCGGAACTCGTCGCGAATATCGGCGGCGGCGTGTTCCAGGGCGGCTTCGACGCCCTCAAACGCCAGTTCGGAGGCTGAGCGCGGTGCCGCATATCGTCAAGAGCACGATCCTGGATGCGCCGACCGACTCCGTGTGGGCCGTGCTGCGCGACTTCAACGGGCACGATCGCTGGCATCCGGCGGTCGCGACCTCCACGATCGAGCGTGCGCAGGCCTCAGACAAGATCGGCTGCGTCAGGCGCTTCAAGCTGCAGGACGGCTCGGAGCTGCGCGAGCAATTGCTGACGCTGTCGGATCTGGAGCAGACCTTCAGCTATTGCCTGCTCGATACGCCGGTCCCGATGTTCAACTACGTGGCCCACGTCCGCCTGCTGCCCGTGACCGACGGCGACCGCACCTTCTGGCACTGGGAATCCCGCTTCTCGACGCGGCCAGAGGACAAGGACCGCCTCACTCAAATGGTCGCGGAAGACATCTACCAGGCGGGATTCGACGCGATCCGCCGGCACCTCAAGGAGGCCGTGTCAACATGACTGTGACCGTGAAGACCTTCACGAGCTCGAGCGAGGCCGCCGCCGCGCTGTCGTCCGATCGCAACGCGCGCTATCTCGGCGGCGGCACGCTGGTGATGCGCGCACTGAACGAAGGCGACATCTCGATCTCGACCGTCGTGCGCGCAAATGACCATGCCTTGACGCGCATCGACCCCTCCGGCCCGCGGATCACACTGGGTGCGAGCGTAACTTTCGCCCGGATTCTGGGCGAGCGCGACCTCGCTTTCCTGCACGCCCCTGCCCGCTCGATTGGTGGCCCGGCGGTGCGCAACATGGGTACGGTGGGCGGCAATCTGTTCGCGCCCAATCCCTATGGCGATTTCACCGTCGCCCTGCTTGCGCTCGATGCCACCGTGGCTCTGCAAGGCGGTTTTGGATCGCGCGACATTCCAATTGAGGAGTTTTTGCAGTCGCGTGAAAGGCAGGCGGGCACGCTCGTGCTGTCGGTGTCGTGCACACGACCAACAAGCGCGGAGGCTTTCCGCTACCGCAAGATCGCACGGATCAAGCCCAAAGGCGGCTCGGTCATCACGCTCGCCGCACATCTGCCAATCAGTGGCGGACGGATCGCCGGAGCACGAATTGCATTGGGATCGATGGCGCCGACGCAAATACGTGCACGGGCGGCCGAACGCGCTCTGGAAGGCCGCTCGCTCGATGCCGCGACCGTTGCGGCCGCCGCCTCCGCAGCCGCGGAAGGAACATCGCCGTCCGACAATGCGCTCGGCAGCGCCTGGTATCGCCGCGAGATCGTCGGCGTACACCTGCGTCGTCTTCTTTTGGATCAGGAATAGATCGTATGGCCAAGACTGCCCTGCAATTTCGTCACAACGGCAGCGATGTCGCCATTTTCGTCGATGGCGGCACCAACCTGCTCGTCGCGCTTCGCGAATTGATCGGCGATATGACGCCGAAATTCGGCTGCGGCCAGGGCGGCTGCGGCACGTGCAGCGTCCTGATCGACGGCGAGCTCCATCTCTCCTGTCTGACACTGGCCGAGACCGTCGCCGGCCGCTCCGTCGAGACGCTGGATAGCCTGAAGCAAGGACCCAACCTCCACCCGCTGCAACACGCTTTTGCCGAGAACTTTGCTGCCCAGTGCGGCTATTGCACGCCGGGCATGCTGATGGCTGCCAAGGCACTGCTTGATCGCAATCCCTCCCCGAGCCGCGCCGAGATCGTCGAGGCGATCTCCGGCAACATCTGCCGGTGCACCGGTTACGAGCCGATCATCAACGCCATCCTCGCCGCCTCCGGCGGCCGGGTGAGCGCCTGAAGGACCACATCATGCTGGAACTGCGCAAGGATATTTTCGCCGACGAGCGCGACGACAATCTCAACGAGATCGGCAAGGGAACGCAGCGCCAGGACATGCTCGGCCATGTCACGGGCACATCGAGCTATTTCAACGACCACAAGCTCCAGGGCATGCTGCACCTGAAAGTCGTCCGCTCGACCCATTCGCATGCAAGGATCCGACGGATCGACACCGCGGACGCCGAGCGCTCAGCCGGCGTGCGCCGGATCATCCGCGGCTCCGACGTGCCCCGTAACCTCAACACACTTTTGAGCCTGATCAATTTCGGCAAGGACGACGAGCCGTCGCTGGCTGTCAACAAGGTCCGCTACAAGGGGGAGCCGATCCTGGCCATCGTCGCCGACAGCGAGCGCGAGGCGTTCGAGGCAATCGCAAAGGTGCGGATCGACTATGAGCCGCTGCCGACCGTGTTCGACGTTGAAGATGCTCTGAAGGCCGGCGCGCCCGTCGTCAACGATACGTATCCGAAGAATGCCTTCATTTATCACGACGCATACGACCACCAGAAACTCCGCTTTGGTGACGCCGATGCCGCACTCGCGACCGCCGATCACGTGCTCGAACAGCGTTACCAGATGTCGCCTATCGAGCACGCGCCGACCGAGACCAATGGGGCGATCGCAGCGCCCGACACCAACGGCCGCTATGTCGTCTATACGTCGACGCAGGCGCTGTTCTTCTCGGTTGACACCTGCGCCAAGATCCTCGACGTCCCCTCCAACACCTTCCATTTCATCGGCGGCACGGTCGGCGGCGGCTTTGGCGGCAAGGTGGACACGCTGACCGAACCTTTATGCATCCTGGGTGCGATGCTGACGGGACGTCCCGTGCGTTACGTGTTCGGACGCGAAGAAGAGATGCAATACGGCCCGCCGCGCGGCGCCGAGCGCATCTACATCAAGGACGGCGTGATGCGCGACGGCCGGGTCGTCGCGCGAAAGGTCCGCGCATATTTCGACAGCGGCGCATATACGCGGCTATCGAGCTATGCCGCGGTGAAATGCGCAGCCCATCTGCCGGGCCCCTACACCATCCCGAACGTTTATGGCGACGTCTACTGCGTCTTCACCAACCGTACGCCGGCAACCGCGATGCGCGGCTTTGGCGTCACGGCAATGGATTTTGCGATCGAGTGCCAGATGGACAAGCTCGCGAATCTCGTCGGCATGGATCCGATGGAGTTCCGGATCCTCAATGCCTATCGCGACGGCGACATGAAGGCGCATCGGCGCGAGGCCAAGAACACGGCGCTGATCGAGTGTGTCCAGGTCGCAGCGGAGAAAGCCAAATGGCCGATCCGCGACGAGTTCAAGCGCGCCTCCTCCCGCAAGGACGGTGGCGGCAGCCGCGCCGCCATCCCGCGGACGCCTGCCGATACCAAAGCGCGGACAGCTGCGCCGGCGCAGCAGCGCACGAGCTATGATCGCCTGCCGACGGCCGGGTTACGGGAACCACCGCGCGAGCCCCCACCACCGACTCCGCCCTCGCCGCAGCCACCGCGGCCGGCATCGCCGGCGCATGGGGCGGGCCGCTTCTCATCCGTGTTCGGCACCAGGAGACGTTGAGATGACCCGACATCGCGGACGCGGCATCGCTTCGGTCAATTATCCCATCGGCATGAACCTCGGCGGCGATCCCAGCCAAGCCCTGGTTCATTCCAATCCAAGCGGCAAGTTCACCGTGGCGCTATCCTCGATCGACCTCGGTCAGGGCATGAAGTCGGTAACGCGACAGATTTGCGCAGAGACACTCGGCGTACCCGTCGAGGACGTCTATGTCGACACCGCCGATTCCGACACCGGCCCGCATTGCATGGGCTCGTTTGCCTCGCGCGGCACCCACCGCGTCGGCAATGCCGTGATGGCGGCGGCGCGCGAGGCGCGCGGCGTGATGATGGAGGCGGCCGCAGAGGAACTCGAGGTCAATGCCGCCGATCTCGAAACCGACGGACGGGGCAACATCCACGTCAAGGGTGCGCCGCACCGCTCGATCTCCACCAAGGACGTCGCCATCGCGGCGCAGTTCAAACAGGGCAAGACCATCTCGGGCCGTGGCATCTTCCTGGTGCCGCTCTCGAACGTCGATCCGGAAACTGGCGAGATGTCGCCGGCGACCTGCTATGCCCATGCCTGTCTCGTCGCCGAGGTCGAGGTCGACGACGAGACCGGCGAGGTCACGATGATCCGCATGGACTCTGCCTATGAGCTCGGCCGTGCGCTCAACCCGCGTCTGGTCGAGCAACAGCTCGTCGGCGGCGCCTGGATGGGCGTCAGTCACGCGCTCTACGAGACGCCTGAACCCTATTATCCAGACCCTGTCCACGGCCCTTGCGACTTCGTCGAATATGTCATGCCCGGTCCTGGCGACATCTGCCCGCACGACATCGCCGTGTTGGAACGCCCCGCGCCCGATGGCCCTTTCGGCGCCAAAGGCCCCGGCGAAATGTGCGCGAATCCCGTATTGCCGGCCGTTGCGAACGCCATCTTCAACGCCGTCGGCGTCCGCATCGACGATCTGCCGATTACGCCGGAGAAGGTGCTGCGCGCGATCAAGGCTGAGGGCGGCGCGCGCCCTCAGGCGCGGCGCTGAGGGCGCGATGGCCGTCCGCAGCAACATCGTCGGCATCGATAGCCCCGAAGCACTGGAGAAGGCGCTTCGGGCGGCCTATTACCTCGCCGACGAGGGGCTGGCGACCGCAGCCTATCTCGCTCTCGCACTCGGCAAGCCATTGCTGCTGGAAGGCGCGCCGGGCGTCGGCAAGACCGAGGCCGCCAAAGCCATTGCCGCCGTCCTCGGCCGCCGCCTGATCCGCCTGCAATGCTACGAAGGCATCGACGCATCCGCCGCACTTTACGAATGGAACTATCCGCGCCAGATGCTCGCAATCCGCCAGGCCGGCGATGAGAGCATCGACATCTACGGCGAAACGTTTCTGATCGAGCGACCGATGTTGGCGACGCTCCGCGCGCCTGACTCAACTGTGCTGCTGATCGACGAAATCGATCGCGCCGACCAGGAGTTCGAAGCCTTCCTGCTCGAGTTTCTGTCCGACTTCCAGATCTCGATCCCGGAGCGCGGTACGGTGCGTGCCTCGGAGCGTCCGGTCGTCGTCCTGACCTCAAACCGCACGCGGGATCTTCATGAAGCGTTGCGGAGGCGCTGCGTCTATCACTGGATCGACTATCCCTCGGCGGAGCGCGAAGCCCGCATCGTGATGATGCGGGCCTCCAGCGTTGCGGAGGGGACCGCGCGCGCCGTCGTCGCGGCCGTCGAGAAGCTGCGGCGCGAGCCGCTCAGCAAGGCGCCAGGGATTGCCGAGGCCGTCGACTGGGCTGAGGCCGCCACGCTGTTGCACAAGGGCGGCGCGCGGTGGCCCGATGCCTTCAGGCGCTCGATCGGCGTTGCCCTGAAAGACGAGGAGGATCTGCACTTCATTTCGCCGCGGCTGGACGCCCTGCTGGCGGAGGCCTCTGCATGAGCGCCGAACCCGAACTGCCGCGCGCTGCGCGTGTTTTCATCTCGTTCGTGGGGCTCCTGCGAACGAACGGGTTTGCCGTCGCACCGGAACAGACGACCTCGTTCCTGGCCGCGATCCAGTTGCTCGGTCCCCGCAGCCTGGAGGACATTCGGCAGGCAGCCCTCGCGACACTGGCCCCTCCACCGGAGCGTCGCGCAACGTTCGACCGGCTGTTCGATCTGCACTTTCGCGGAAACGAGGCCATCGAGCGCGTCGATGATGGCGAGGACGAGGAGACGGTTCGGCTGCAGGAGGAGGCCCGTGGAAACGACGAGCCGCTGTTGTCGGACGAGGCCAACGAGTCCGGTCTCGCAGCTGCGCGCACCGAAGCTCTGGTCGAGCGCCGCTTTGCGCAGCTCTCGACCACCGATGCGCTGCGCCGGCTGTCCCGCGAGGCGTCCAGGCGCCTGCCGAAGCGGCGCGGCCATCGCCGCATGCGGGCACGCAGCGGTCCCTACGCGGATTTGCGCCGCACCCTGCGCGACTCCGTGCGCAGCGACGGCGAAATCCTCCGGCTGGGACGTTTGAAGCGGCGGCAGCGTCCACGCAAGGTGTTGCTTCTGATTGACGTCTCCGGCTCGATGAAGACCCGCACCGAAGAGAACATGAAGTTCGCGCACACGCTAGTGCAGGCGGCGCCCACCGTCGAGGTCTTCACCTTCGGCACGCGGCTGACCCGCATCACCCGCCCGTTGCGTCTCAAACGCCGTGAGCAGGCGCTCAACGCCGCAGCCTATGCGGTCAGCGACTGGGACGGCGGCACCCGGATCGGCGACGCGCTCCAGGCCTTTCTCGCCGTGCCCCGCTTCAGCGGATACGCGCGGGGCGCTGCCGTGATCATCGTTTCCGACGGCCTGGAGCGCGGCGAACCCGATGTGCTGCGCGATGCGGTCGCGAAACTATCGCGCCGTGCGTGGCGCGTGAGCTGGCTGACGCCGCTCGCGGCTGGTCCCGGCTTTCGCCCGCAGACCGAAGCGCTGGTCGCGATCGAACGCTTCGTCGACGACCTCGTCGATGGAGGATCGAGCGCGTCGATCGTCGCGCATGTGCTGGCGCTGGGACAAAGGAGAGTTGCGTGACGGACATCGTCGATGGGCACCATCATATCTGGCGCCAAGCCGACCTGCCCTGGTTGGTCGGTCCGATGCAGCCGCGCATCTTCGGGCCGTACGAGCCGATCCGGCGCGATTACCCGATCGAGGAATATCTCGGCGACCTCGAGGGCAGCGGCGTCACCCGCTCTGTCTATGTCCAGACCAACTGGGCCAACGACCGCTTCGAGGACGAGGCGGCCTGGGTGCAGCAGACCGCCGAGGAGCACGGCTGGCCGCATGCCATCGTAGCTTACGCGGACTTTTCAGTGGACGACGTGCGTCCACAGCTCGACCGCCTGAAGCGCTACGCCCTCGTACGCGGCGTCCGCATGCAACTGCATTGGCACGAGAACCCGCTTTATCGCTTCGCCGCGCGACCGGATCTCTGCACCGATCCCGTGATCCAGCGCAACGTGGCCCGCCTTGCAGACTATGGCTGGAGCTTTGACCTTCAGGTGTTCACGCCGCAGATGCCTGACGCCGCGCACCTTGCGGAAGCCTGCCCCAAGGTGACCTTCATCCTCCAGCACGCCGGCATGCTGGAGGATCTTGCACCCTCGAGCCGCGCCGCGTGGCGCGCCGGGATGGCCCGCCTCGCCGCATGCCCGAACATCGTGTCGAAACTGTCGGGGCTCGGAACCTTCATCCACCGCAACGACCCCGCGCATATCGCATCCGTGCTGACCGACACGATCGCGATCTTCGGCGCCGAGCGCTGCCTGTTCGGCTCTAATTTTCCCATCGAGAAATTGTGGACCAGTTACCGCGAGTTGATCGACGCGTTCCGTGCCGCCGCGGCGCCGCTACGAGATGATCAGCGCGAAGCCATTTTCAGAACCACTGCCATGCGCGTCTATCGGCTCTGAGCGCCGAGGAATCAACGAGAACGGACACAGGGAGGGACGGAATGCCGCTGGAGATCAAGATTCTGGACTATGGCGATATTGAGCTGGAATCGAGCTTTCTGGTTCTCGGCCGTGATTGCGGCCGCACCCGCCGCGTCCTCACCCTCGGCTTCCTGATCCTCGGCGGCAAATATCCTGTCGTGGTCGATACGGGTTACCGCTCCAACCAGATCATGGAAACGCTGGGGATGCGCGGCCTGCAGTATCACGAGCACATGATAGAGAACCAGCTTGCGCGGCACGGCGTGCGGATGGGCGATGTTCGCTTCGTCTGCCACACCCATCTGCACATCGACCACGCCGGCAAGGACGATCTGTTTCCGATGAACACGACCGTCGTCCTCAACCGTCGGGAGCTTGAATATTCCGTGTCCGGGCTGATGCATCCGCAATATCCGGCGCCAGATATCAAGCATCTGATCGACCGTCTGCACACCAAGAGCGCGCTGCGCTTTCTCGATCTCGAGATCACGGGTCCGATCGAGCTGATGCCAGGCGTCTACTGCGACGCCGCGAATGCGCATACCGAGGGCTCGATGAACATCATCGTCGAAACCGCCGACGGCATCGCCACCATCTGCGGTGACGTCATCTATGATTTCAACGACCAGATCGTGACGCCCTTCAACGAGATCCACGACTGGGAGCCGCGCACCACCGGCAATCACGGCACCACCAAGCGCGCCGAGAAGGCCGCGATCAAGAAGCTGCTCAGTAGTTCGCGCTATCTGCTGCCGGTCCACGACCGTCCCGCCAGGATCGAAGGCGGCAACGTCGTCGGCCGGCTGCACGACCAGGTCCCCGGACCGATCGTGCAGTCCCTGCCCCAGCGCAACTGGTTTCCCGCCTAGACGCCAGAGGATGGACGATGACGCACGTCACCTTGCGCTCCGAATTCGAGACCCTGATCGATCCTTACGCACCGGTCGCGCAGATCGGCACCGGTTTTGACTTCACCGAGGGACCGATCTGGCATCCGGTCGATCATTATCTGCTGTTCTCAGACATGCCGGGCGACGTGCGCCGGCGCTGGGATGCGCGGCGCGGCGTCGCCGAGGTCAAACGCCCGTCGAACAAATGCAACGGCATGACCTATGATGCCGAGCTCAATCTGATCGTTTGCGAGCACGCGACATCGTCGTTGATCCGCGAGCGGCCGGATGGGCGGCGCGAGGTGCTGGCCTCGCACTTTGGGGGGCAGGAGCTCAACAGCCCGAACGACGTCTGCGTGCACTCCTCCGGCGCGATCTATTTCTCGGATCCCTGGTATGGCCGCATGCCGGTCTATGGCGTCGAGCGGCCAAGGCAGCTCGGTTTCCAGGGCGTTTATCGCGTGGTGCCCGGCGCCGAGCCGAAACTGGTAATTGACCGCAATCTGTTCGACCAGCCGAACGGGCTGTGCTTTTCGCCCGACGAGAAACTGCTCTATGTCAACGACACCGCGCAGGCGCTGATCCGCGTATTCGACGTCAACGGCGACGGCTCGCTGTCGAGTTCGCGTGTGTTCGCGAGCGGCATCCGCTCCGAGCTCGAGCCCGGTCTGCCCGACGGCATGAAGTGCGACCAGCACGGCAACATCTGGGTCACGGCACCCGGCGGGGTCTGGGTCTATTCGCCGCGGAGCGAACTGCTCGGCAAGCTCCGCCTGCCCGAGCTCGTCGCCAACCTTACCTGGGGTGGGCCGGATTTCCGCACGCTGTACCTGACTTCGACGCACTCGGTCTATGCCATTCCCACCAAGGTCGGGCCGCGCCACGAGCCCTATATGAGCGGCAAGCGAGGCGGCGGCACAGCGGCCGCCGGCTCTGCTTCCGCTGCCCCCATCCTCGCCGATGGTGAGATGCAGCTCGACGCGCGACGCTGCGCCATGATCATCCAGGATCTCCAGAATGACGTCATCATGGACGGTGGCGCCTTTGCCGATTCCGGCGCGCCCGGACATGCGCGCCAGCAGCATGTCGTCGAGAATGTCCGCCGCCTCGCGGAATCCGCGCGGGCGCGCGGCGTCGCCGTCATCCATGTCTGGTTCGTCGTCGAGCCCGGCGCGCCCGGCGTGACGCTGAATGCGCCGCTGTTCGAGGGTCTCGTCGACAGCAAGGCAATGGTGCGCGGAAGCTGGGGGGCGGCACCGGTGTCGGGTCTCGAGCCGAGGCCCGGCGATTTCGTGGTCGAGAAGGTGCGAATGAGTGCTTGGGAAGGCACCAGGCTCGAAACGATCCTGAAAGCAACCGGTCGCGACATGATCATCAACACCGGCGCCTGGACCAACATGTCGGTCGAGCACACGGCGCGGACCGGTGCCGACAAGGGCTACTTCATGATCGTTCCTGAGGATTGCTGCTCGACCATGAATGCCGATTGGCACGCTGCGTCGATCAACTTCGCCATGCAGAACGTCGCCGTCGTGACCAAGGCCGATGCGGTCATCAAAGCGCTGGGATGAGCGGTGGCGAAGCTCCTGCACCTGTCCTGCTCGCCCGGCGACGACTCCTGGTCAAGCGCCGGCGCCCGCGTTTTTCTTGACGGCTTTCGGCGAACTCGGCCCGATTGGGACGTGGACGTCATGGATCTCTGGCGCGAGCGCCTGCCGGAGTTTTCGGGCCCCATTGTCGAGGCCAAATATGCACGGATGAAGGCGCAGGCCTTTAGCGACGCGCAGCGGGACAGCTTCGCGGAGGCCGAGCGGATGGCGGTGCGCTTGGCGCTTGCCGAGCGGGTGCTGATTTCGACGCCGATGTGGAACTTCGGCATTCCCTATAAGCTCAAGCAATGGTTCGACATTATCGTCCAGCCCGGGCTCACCTTTCGGTTCGACCCGTCCCTGGGGTATCTCCCGCTGCTCAAGGACCGACCGACCATCGTCATCATTGCCAGCGGCAGCGATTTCGCCACTGGAATGAACCGCGGGCGCATCGACATGGCAACGCCTTACCTGCGCGAAATTTTGCGTTTTGTCGGTATCAGCAATGTCCGTTTCATTCCGATCGGACCAACCATCGGACCACAACAGCCCATTGAGGCGGCCCGCGAACGCGCCCATCAACGCCTGGCAGCAATGGCCGCGAGCTTCTGATGGACTCCGCAAGCGACTCGAAGTTACGGCAGATTGTCCCGCAGAAAAATGTCGATGCGGATGCGCTCCTGGTCGGGGCTGATGGGCTCACCCGAACAATGCGCGAGCAGGACTCGCGCCGCAGACCGTGCCTCGTGGCCGGGATCCTGGTTGATGATGGCATCGAGCATGCCGCGGACCAGGAAACGCCGCGTGTATTGGGTCAGCTCATGGGCAATCCAGACCACTTCGCGCGCGCGTCCCGAAGCCTCGAGCGCGTCGGCGATGCCACGGTTCCCGGCGCCGCAGCAGTATATGCCGCGCAGATCGGGCTGGCGCGCGAGCAGTGCCGCCGTGAGCTCCCGCGTGCGCTCGCTATCATCGCGGCCCTCGATCACTGGCAGCGCGAGCAGGTTCGGATACTCGCTGGACAGGATCTGGTGGAAGCCGAATTGCCGTTCGGTGTGATCGCGCAGCGACAACGATCCCGCAATTACGGCAACCGTCCCCTTGCGACCATTGAGGAATCGCCCCATCAGCGTTGCAGCGGTGCGGCCCGCCGCGGGGTTGTCGATCCCGACATAGTGCAGGCGGCGCGAGCTCGGCGCGTCCGACACAAGGGTCACCACAGCGACCCCGCGCGCGGTGAGTTCGTCGATCGCGGCACGCACCCTGGGATGATCGAGCGCGATCACGGCGACGCCCTGATACGCCGGCGAGAGACTTTCCAGCGCGGCGGCGAGTACGTCCGGATCGAACACGTCAACACGGAGGATATCAATGAAGCCGCGCTGGCCGGCTAGCCAGTCCGCGGTGCGCTGGACCTGCTCGGTCAGGTTGGTCATGAAGCTGTTGCTACCGGTCGGCAGCACGAAGGCAAAGCGGAACGTCTGCCCCCGGGCAAGCCGAGCGGCCGCGACGTCGGCACGGTAGCCGAGCTTTGCCACCGCGGCCTCGACCCGCGCGACGGTCTTGGCGCGCACGCCCTCGCGCCGGTTGACGACGCGGTCGACGGTAGCGAGCGAAACACCCGCCGTGCGCGCGACGTCCTCGAGCGTGGCACGAAGCGCCGGCTGGGTCGCACCAGCATTCATTCGCGCGCCGCCCACAACATGCCACGGGTCATCAACGTCCGGATCTCCGGTACGTCGAGCTCGTAAGCGCGGTGGCCGAGCGAGGAATAGAACACCCTGCCCGCGCCGTATCGCTTCTTCCAGACCACGGGCATCACCACGCCCTCGATCCAGGGCGCGTGCTCGCCGGTGAAGGTCGTCGTCGCCAACACCTCGTTGGCGGGGTCGACATGCATGTAGTACTGCTCGGAACGATGCTCGAAACTCTTCAGGCCCTTCATGATGGCATCGTCCGGTTTCGTCAAGTCGACCTTGTAGTCGATGATGTTGCCGGGATGTGCAACCCACTGCCCACCGCACAGGAACTGGTAGTCGACGGACTCGCGGAACGCGTCGCCCATGCCGCCATGATGGCCGGCGAGCCCGACGCCGCTACGGACCGCAGCGCAGAGATTGAGCGCTTCCGCCTTCTCGATCTTGGACATGGTGTAGATCGGGATGATCAGTGACAGGTCGTGAATCGCGGGATCGGCGAACGCGGCGGTGGTGGTTTCGATCCGCACCTCGAAGCCTTCAGCCTTCAGCCAGCCGCGGATCATCGAAGCACAAAGATCGGGATCGTGCCCCGGCCAACCGCCCCATACAATCATTGCCTTGCGCATGTTTATGTCCTTAGTCGATCTGTCCGGTTTCACGCCCGGCCGGCAGCATCGCCGGCCGCTCGACGCGACTCTCGATCTTGATGCGTCGCCCTTCGTCGGCGGAGGTCTGGAACGCTTCCATCACCTCCAGCACGTGGAACGCGAGCGCGCCGCTGGCACGATGCGGCCGGCTGTTCAGTATCGCGGAGGCCATATCGGCGACGCCGATGGAACGGAACTCGCCATCGACATGACCGTGGGTCAGCGGCACCGGCTCCCAGTCGCCGCCGGTCTTGGCGATCTGCACCTCGCCGCCGAAGCGGTTCGGGTCCGGCACCAGCATGCTGCCTTTGTCGCCATAGATCTCGATCGGCGCATGCCGGTGCTTCGGCACATCAAAGCTCATCGCGATCGAGACGACCGCCCCGCTCTCGAATTCGAGCGTGCCGGCGACATGGGTCGAAACTTCGACCGGGATCAGCGTTCCGTTCATCGGCTGGCTGGTGACCAGCCGCTCGGATTTCGGACGCGCCGTCGAGCCCATCACGCTCGCCACCGGCCCGAGCAGCTGCACGAGATCGGTGATGTAGTACGGGCCCATGTCAAGCATGGGCCCGCCGCCGCGCAAATAGTAGAAACCCGGCGCCGGATGCCAGCGCTCGTGGCCGGGGCAGCCGAAGAACGCGCTCCCGGCCACAGGCGTTCCGATCGCGCCATCGTCGATCAGCTTGCGCGCGGTCTGGTGCCCACCGCCAAGGAACGTATCGGGCGCGCAGCCGACGCGAAGACCCTTTTGCGCGGCGAGATCCATCACCTTGCGGGCTTCCGTGACATTGATGCCGAGCGGCTTCTCGGAATGAACGTGCTTGCCGGCGTTCAACACTGCGAGGCTGACGTCGGTGTGGGCGAGTGGCACGGTGAGATTGATGACGACCTCGACGTCGTCTCGCTTAAGCAGTTGATCAACCCGCATCGCCGGCAACCCGAAGGCGGCGCCCTGCCGCTCGGCTGCATCGCTGCGCATATCGGCGAGCGCCTTGATTTCCATAACGGGGAAACGCTGCGCCGCCTTCAGATAAGCGGTGCTGATATTGCCGCAGCCGATAATGCCGATGCCGACTTTTCTCATTGTGATCTCCGTGAGGTGCCGTTCATCCCTTGACCGCGCCGGCGGTGAGGCCTGCGACGATGTGTTTCTGTGCCAGAAGAAAGAGAATGATCGTCGGCAGGATGGTCAACGTGATGAAGGCCAGGATCAGATGCCACTCGGACGAATACTCGCCCTGATAAACCATGATGCCGAGCGGCCAGGGATAGAGCGCGTCGGTGTTGAGCATCACCAACGGCAGCAGATAGGCGTTCCAGCTGTTGACGAAGGTGATGGTGCCGACGGTCGCCAGGATCGGCCGGGACAAAGGCAAGGTCACATAGCGGAAGAATTTGATATAGCTGCAGCCATCGACCAGCGCGGCTTCCAGCAGTTCGTACGGGATGTCCTTGAAGAAACGCCGCAGCAGCAACACGCTCATCGCAAGACCGAAGGCCGCTTGCGGCAGCGCAACGCCAAAATATGTATCGAGCAATCCGAGATCGCGCACCTTGATGAAGAGCGGCAGCACCGCTGTCGCGGCCGGAAACAGCAGGCCCAGCGTCAGGTAGCTCAGCAGCATCGAGCTGCCATAGAACCTGATATGGGCAAAGGTGAACGCCGCCATCGAGGCGACGATCAGGCTCAGGGCCACCGTGAGGGTCGAGATGATCAGCGAGTTGCGCAAGAGCTGCCAGTAACGTGCAGAGAACAGGATGTCGGCATAGTTCTGCCACTCCCAGTGACGTGGCAGGCCGAACGGATTGACGCGCAATTCTCCCAGGGATTTGAAGCCACCGAATAAGGTCGCGAGCAGCGGTACCAGTACGATGATGGCGACGACGGCGAGGAACAGCAGCTTGAACAGCATTGCAGGATCGAACGGCGCGCGAATGATCCTGGCGTTACTCATCGCGCATGAACCATCGCTTGTACGTGAAGGCAAAGGTCACGCAGATCGCGAACAGAATGACACCGATGGCGCTACCGTAGCCGACCCGCATGCGCGAGATGCCGTTGTTATAGAGAAAGCTCACCATCGTGTTCGAGGAGTCCGCAGGCCCGCCGCGCGTCAGCGGCATGACGAGATCGAACAGCTGCAGCGAGCCGACGATGGCGAAGAACACGGAGAGCCTTATCGTTGGATAGAGCAAGGGGATGACCACATGCCGCAAGGCTTGCGATCGGGTCGCGCCGTCGATGCGCGCCGCCTCGACCAGGCTCTTGTCGAGGCTCTGTAACGCGGCGATGAACAGCATCATGTGAAAGCCAAAGTATTTCCAGACGATCACGATCAGCACCGCCGGCATGGCCGTATCCGTCGATGCAAGCAGATGCGGAGGCTCGGCGCCGAAGCTGCGCCAGATCGAAGCCACAAGGCCGTAGTCGCCATCATAGACGAAGCTGAAGATCAGTCCGGTTGCGATCTCCGCCAGGATATAGGGCATGAAGAACAGCATGCGAAGCGCCACCGCCCCGCGAAAGCGCTCGGCGAGCATCACGGCCAGCGTGAGCGCAAGCGGCAGCTGGATGGCGAGCGAAACAGCGATGATCAGCCCGTTATTGCGCAGCGCGAGCCAGAAGGCGCGGGTCTCCAGCACAAAGCGGTAATTGTCCAGGCCAATCCAGTTGGTCGGCCTGCCGAACCCGTTCCAATTGAAGCCCGAATACCAGGCTGCTTCGCCGATCGGCAGCACAACGAACAGCGTGAACAACAGCAGCGCCGGCGGAAGGAACAGGACGAGCACCGTCAGCCTGCCGTCCCAACTCGGGCCACGGACCGCGACCTGCGGGACCATCTCGCCAGCGGCGCCGATCGCCGACACGCTCGCGGTCCGCCGCGCCACCCTCAGTTGCCCTGCTTCCACGCCGCCTCGATCGCCTTGGCAGCCTCTTGCGGGCTCATGCTGCCGCCGGCGATCTCGGCGGTGACGTCGTTGACGACGCGGCCGACCGACGGACCCAGGCTCTGGTCATAGAAGTTCTGGTGGTAGTCCGATTTCGCCAGATTGGCTGCGATCAGCTTCATGAAGGCGTTGTTGAAGCCAACGTCCGCGCCCTGCACCACCGGGATGATGAAGTTGCCGGCGGCAAGCCGCGTCTGCACCTCTTTGGAGACGAAGTATTTCAGGAAATCGACAGCCTCCTTCGGCGAGCCTTTCGTAACCAGCCAACCGGTGATGCCTCCGAGCGTATCGGTTGGCGCGCCCTTGCCGCCGGTCACGACCGGGAAGTCGAACCAGCAGATCTTGTCTTCGGTCATTCCGACCTTGTCGGCGGCGAGAGCGCGCTGCAGATGATAGACCGTGCTGATCGCGAGCGTCATCGCCGCCTTGCCGTCCCCGAAATAGCCGACCGCCTGCGGGTTCTTGAAACCAAGGAAGCCATTCTGGAACGGCTGGAGATCGACGAGTTGCTTGAACAGCTCGCCGGATTTCTGGAAGGTTTCCCCGGCGAAGCCGCCGTTCTCGCCGCGCAGCGCCGCATCGAACGCCGCCTTGCCGCCGATGCGCACCGCAAGATGGGTCCAGTAGAAGTGCAGTGGCCATTTGTCGGCGCCGCCGACCACGATTGGGGTCACGCCGGCGGATTTCAACGTCTTTACCGCTGCAAGCAGATCGTCCCAGCTCTTGATCCCGGCAGGATCGACCTTCGCCTTGGCCATCAATTCCTTGTTGCAGAGGAAGCCGACCTGCGAGAGCGCCGTGGGCAGACCATAAACCCGGCCGTTGCTGGTGAAGGCGGCGAGCGCCGCGGGTGTGAGATTGTCGCTGTAGCCCTTCACAGAATCGGTGATGTCGTCGAGCACGCCGGCCTCGATCTGCGTCTTCAGGACACCGCCCGCCCAGCTGTAGATGATGTTGGGCCGGTCTTTGGATTGCAGGATGGTCGGCAGCTTGGCCTTGTAGGCCTCGTTCTCGAGGAACTGCATCTCGACCTTGACGCCCGGATGCGACACCTCGTAAGCGCGCGCCACCTCCTCCCAGATCTTCACCTGGGCCGGGTTGGCCTCGATGTGCAGCCACTTGACCGTCGTTTCGGCCGCAGCGAGTTTCGCTCCGAGCAGGCATGCGACAACGGCCAGTCCCAGTTTCCCGAGCAGTCTCATCACATACCTCCCAACGGCTCTTATTCTTTGGTGCAATCCTGCCTTCGATTTTTGAGGTACGCAACTGAAATTCTGATCTATGCACCTCACGAAGGAGGTCGCTAAGGTGCGCGGGAGAATCGGGCCGCGCGTCGTGCTGCCCCAACACAAATCGAGGGATATCCATGGCTGCCGTTTATTCCGACCTCGCCGGCAAGGTCGTTCTCGTCACTGGCGGCGCATCAGGAATTGGCGCTGCGATCGTGCGGCGTTTCGCACAGCAGAAATCCAATGTCGTGTTCTTCGACATCAATGTTGACGCGGGCCAATCTCTGGCACGCGAGCTGTCGGATCAAGGTCTTAGCGCGCGCTTCATGCGTGTCGACTTGACCGATATCGCCGCGTTGCGTGCCGGTGTCGCGGACGCGCGCAACGTGCACGGCGCGATCAACATCCTCGTCAACAATGCCGCGCATGACGAGCGGCACAGCACCGAGGAAATGACGCCGGAGCATTGGGACAACCGCATCGCGGTCAACTTGAAGCACCAGTTCTTTGCTGCGCAGGCCGTGTTGCCGGACATGAAGGCGGCGAACGCCGGCGCCATCGTCAATTTCGGCTCGGTGTCCTGGATTGCCGGACAAGGCGGCATGGCGGCCTACACCGCCAGCAAATCAGGCGTCATCGGTCTCACGCGCTCTCTGGCGCGCGATTACGGCGCCTACAACATCCGCGTGAACGCGATAGCGCCGGGATGGATCATGACCGAGCGCCAGCTCGATAAATGGATGACGCCACAGGCCGAGGTCGAGCTGATGCAACGACAATGCTTGAAGCGCAAGCTCATGCCGGACGAAGTTGCGAAGTTCACCATCTTCCTCGCTTCCGACGAGGCTTCCGCCTGTACAGCCCAGCACTACATCGTCGATGGCGGCTGGGTCTGAGGCGGACCAGGCTAGATCGTGCATCGGCGCGCCGCTACTTTGCCAGGCGGAACTTCCCGCCTTCGACCTTGATCAGAAAGGCCGAGCGCTCATCATAGCCGTTGTGATCGGCCTTGCTCATGTTCGACAGCCCGTTGTTGAGATAGATGTTCTGCCCTCGCTCGAGTGCGTCCCGCAGGGCCGCGCGAAATTCGGCTGTGCCAGGCTTTGCCATCTTCAGCGCATCCGGTGCGGCTTTTCCGATCAGCGCGACCACATCCCAGAGGTGAGCAGCAAACATGTTGGGCTTTTGCCCGTTCGCCGCTTCATACGCGGTCACGAACTCCTCCGTCGAGCGACGGAACGGATCTCCCGTGGGAAGATCGGCGGCAATGGTAAAAGCCTCGCCCGCAAATACCGCACCTTCGACGTTCGCGCCACCGAGCTTGATGAACTCCTCACTGGCCACGCCATGTGTCTGAAATATTTTCCCGGCGTATCCGCGCTCGCGGAGCGCCTGCTGCGGCAAGACCGCCGGAGTTCCTGCGGACGCAATGAAGACGGCGTCGGGATTGGTCGACATCACCTTCAGCGCCTGACCGGTGACGCTGGTGTCGGCTCGCGCATAGACCTCATGTGTGGTTACGGTCAGCCCCAACGCGGGCGCGAGGCGGCTCACCTCCTTGTAGTAGCCCTCGCCGTATCCATCCGAAACGCCGATATAGCCGAGCGTCTTCACGCCTGATGTCGCGATATGCTTGAGGATGGCGGCAGCCATGAGGTCGTCATTGGGAACGACCTTGAAGGCCCAGGCGCGCTTCTCATCCATCGGTTGGACGATGGCGGTAGCGGCAGCGAGCGACAGCAGCGGCGTCTTCGATTCAAGCGCGACATCCAGCATCGGCATGGTCACCGGCGTCAGAGAGGAGCCGACCAGCACGTCGACCTTGTCCTGGATCACCAGCCGGCGTGCGTTCTGGACCCCTTTGGTCGAATCCGACTCGTCGTCCAGGACGATATAGGTGACCTTCTCTCCACCGATCTCTTTCGGAAGAGCTGCAACCGTCTTGAGCTGCGGCTGCCCCAGTGCGGATCCCGGGCCACTCGCCGAAATCACGATTCCAATCTTGATGTCCGCGTGAGCCGCATGTCCATAAAGGACGCAGGCCACAAGAAGCGAGGCTCGCGCGAAACCGATCTTCATGTCCTGTTCCTCCCTGTCCGCTTTGATGACTCCGGACGCCGCCGTTCGAGCTTGCACCGCTCCCCAGGGCGCACCGTCGCTGCTCAGAAGGCATGTCGCCCGACATAGGCGCTTCCTCCTGCGGTCCCGAGCAACCGGGCGGACCATGCTAAGCGGATCGCAGCAACGTGTCTGTCCCTAGCGTTAGGGACAAGACATAGATGCCGAACCGGAATCTCGAGCTAGGCGGACGCACCGCCGCGTTCTCGCGGCGCAATCGCCCGAGCTTTGCTTGGTCACTCCACCCTCTTGTCCAAGAGGGCGCAGGGAAGGCCGGGTGCTGACCTCGCACCCGCGGTCCGCTGCGCGAAAAGCACACGCAGGA